>NZ_JAJENT010000550.1:0-82985 GCF_035615515.1 Phormidium sp. CCY1219 | reverse complement strand
GCCTGCTGACCTCAGATTTGGTTACGGTCTAGGCCGCTTCCCTCCTCCTTAGCAACCAGATGACAGTTGTCAAGGTTCCTCGGCTTTTAAGCCTTAGATTCCTTGCCCCGCTTACGTTTTCGGTATTTCAACCTTGACTTTGGCGGGAACGATTCGCACCTCCTCCCCTACATTAACACTGCCCGACACCGCCGTGCGACCGGTGGCCTCATTCCCGTCAAACTCGTACTCCGCCACCGCAAAGTCATCCCCTGGCCCCCAACCGACAATCAACCAATCCCCCGATCGCAGACCAATCCCGCGATAGGTGTCCTCATCCACCCGCCATACCAAGCGATAGGTATCGTCCAATCGGCTAATCGTTAACCTGCCGGTAAAGCTAGACTCCGCCTCTCCGGGATCCGTACTTTCCGTGCGATATTCCCCCGCCACGTCCCCGGATCTAGCCCCGGTGGCAATTTCCGTCCCCACTGCCCCCTGGGCGGTGGACAAACTCCACTTGCCCGCTAGGGTGCCATCGTCTTCAATTCGGTAAAGCGCCACGCCGTAAATCCCGTCCTCGCGTCCGGATCCCACCAACAAGCGCCCATCTTCATAGAACCCCAGTCCCCGGTAATTGCCTTCCGAGGTATTCCAAGACAGTTGATAGAGGTTATCGGCGCGATCGCCAATCGCCTCCATCTCGATCGTGCCGGTATAGTCCTCCCCTTCAGGTGTTGTCCCCTCAGTAATCCGCCAGCGTCCTTCCACCGTACTCGGCGGGTCATCTTTCCCCCAGAAAAATGCCAGGGAAGACCCCGGCATCTGCGCGATCGCGAAAGGCATCGGCGAATGGGGAACCGCCGATCGCTGTGGATCCATTGCCGCAGTGGGGAAAGCAGACCCCACCAGAACCGTCATCATTCCGAACACAACACTGGCAATCCCTCGAGTTTGCATATTGTTCCTTCTCCTGTGGCATTACATCTGAGTTATGGCAATATCTCGCCACCTCAGATGACTCCCTTTCCCCGTAAGGGGTTTCGGGGGGACGGAGGGCCTTGGCGGGGGATGCGGCGCAGATTTTTTGTAAAGTTTTGTAAAAACCCTTGACATTTTCCAGAAAAACGGTAACAATGAATACAGAAAGTAAATCGTTCATCCCTCTAAAGGGTCTCGCCTAGAACCTAACGTAGAGACATCCGAGGGACGGAAGTAGGGAAAACTCCCGAAGGAACGCGCCTCGCAAATCACAACGATGTCTTATTAGGAGGCGAAACTATGAAACTTTCTTATCGCGGAACCACCTACGAATACACTCCCCCCACCGTTGAGGTCACTGAAGTCGAACTGGGTGGAAAATATCGCGGGTTAGACTGGAAATTCTGCAATACTCAAAAGCAACCGGTTCATCAAACCACCGTTGAGCTGAAATATCGAGGTGCTCCGGTGGCGAATGGAACTGCCGAGGCAGCTACGGTATCTGCCCCGGAAAAAGCCCGCAACTTGATGATGAATCGGCAAGTGAAGACGCAAAAACGCCAGCGTTCGATGTTAAGCCGCTTGGTGGGCGAGCTTCAAACCGTTCCAGTTGTGGCTCACTAATCAAATTTTATCCATAACTCCAGTTGTACGGCTTTCAGCCGCTTAGTGTCAATCCTTAACAACTTCAGGAATGATTTACCCCCCGATTTGGGGGGTATTTTTTTTCTCAAGCGCGAAGCGCGCGGCACCTAAATATTGCGAATTGGAAGCGAGAATGACGCAGAGGTAGGAATATTACCCCCACCACTGGGTTCTCTTGGCGGCGTATCGCCCCCCTTCAATCGGCGACGAGAAGTCAAAGAATAGGGCGTCACCGGATGCTTCCCGATGTTTTCCTGGGGGCGATCGCACCCGTTTCGCTGACATCTTGTCCCCGCCCAATCACCCGATCGCGCGCGCTTTGGGTTCCTCTCTTCCCCGCCTCGCGAAACTCCTCGCCAGACCCCTCAAAGCCTTCCCCCACAAGCTTCTTACTCCTCTGAAGCAACCCCTCCCTCCATGAGGGTGGAGACTTTAATCTCTGGCGGGGGTTGCCCCTAATGCAGGAGTTCCGATGCAATTAACTTCGAGCATCCTCAGGCGAGATGGCGCGCGAACGGCGGTGAATGACATGAGTTCGAGTGAGGTGAAGTAGAGAGGCGATCGCCGAGGGCGGGCGAATTTCCACCAATCCCCTCGAAGGGGGAGTGCAAATCATGTCATTATGAACGATAGAATAGAAAACCTCTCCCAGCGATCGGGGAAACCCATCCCCCGGGAGAAAAGCAACTTCAGAGAACATATTCGCGCTTACCGTAGGGGAAGAAACCGATTTTATGACCTTAACGCTTTACAACACCCTCACCCGAAGTCAACAACCGTTTGAGCCAGTCAATCCGGGCAAGGTGCGGATGTATTGCTGTGGCGTTACGGTGTACGATTACTGCCACTTGGGTCACGCTCGCTCCTATATTATCTGGGATACGGTGCGGCGCTATCTGCAATGGCGCGGGTATGAAGTGCGCTACGTGCAGAATTTTACCGATATTGACGATAAGATTCTCAATCGGGCGCGTACCGAGGGCAGCTCGATGCAGGAGGTGGCCGATCGCTACACTCAAGCCTATTTTGAAGATATGGCGCGGTTAAACGTCTTGGAAGCGGACGAATATCCCCGTGCCACCCATACCCTGAATGGCATCAAACGCCTGATTCACGAGTTGGAGCAAAAAGGCTATGCCTACGCCGCATCGGGTGATGTGTATTACAAAGTCCGGCAGTTTCCCGAGTACGGAAAACTCTCGGGACGACAACTCGACGACCTGCAAGCGGGAGCCAGCGGTCGCGTGGAACGACAGGACGAGGAAGCGCAGAAGAAGCAAGACCCGTTTGATTTTGCCTTATGGAAAAAGGCGAAACCGGGAGAACCGGCGTGGGAGTCGCCGTGGGGCGAGGGGCGTCCGGGATGGCATATCGAATGTTCGGCAATGGTGCGCGAACAGTTAGGGGAGAGCATCGATATTCACGTGGGGGGTGCGGACTTGGTGTTCCCCCACCACGAAAATGAAATCGCCCAATCTGAGGCGGCGACGGGGAAACCCTTGGCGAAATATTGGCTGCACAATGGCATGGTGACGGTGAATGGGGAAAAAATGTCCAAATCGTTGGGGAATTTTACTACCATTCGCGAGTTGTTGGATAAGCCGGTAGAACCGATGGCGCTGCGCTTGTTTGTGTTGCAGGCGCAGTATCGCAAACCCCTGGATTTTACCGAGGAGGCGATCGCCAGCGCGGAAAATGGCTGGCATACTCTGAAAGACGGGTTGCGCTTTGCCGATGAATGCGGCTCAAAACTGGGCTGGGACACCGTTGCGCCGATGTCTGGCGAACTCATCCCCGAGGCGGTGCAACGCTTTAATGCGGCGATGGATGACGATGTGAATACCCCGGGGGCGTTGGCGGTGTTGTTTGAACTGGCGAAAGAGTTGCGCCGGGAGGGGAATATCCTGGTGCATGAGGGCAAAACCGAAACGGACTCGGCGCTGTTACAGCAGCAGTGGCTCACGTTAGTGAAACTGGCGACGGTGTTGGGCTTGGAAGTGTGGCCAGAGGAAGAAGGGGAAGCCCAGGAAACCGAGGGGTTAAGCGATGCAGAGATTGAAGCGGCGATCGCGCAACGCCAAGCTGCACGCAAAGCCAAAAACTTTGCCGAAGCCGATCGCATCCGCGACGAATTGCAAGCCCAAGGCATTACTTTAATCGATAAACCGGGAGGGGTGACGAATTGGCACCGCAGCTAGCACGATGGCGGAGTGCAGATTAAATCTCCCACCGCTGCGATCGCCCTCGTGCAACCCTAACCACAGCGGTCCCCAACTCATACTCGAACCGAATTCAACACCAGTTAACCTACATACAATCAACCGTCAGTTCCGTGCCTTATGTCAACCCAACGGATTACGATTGCTTTAACCAATTTGCTCATTTTTGTGGGAATGGGCTTGCTGCTGGTTCTGTTGTGGCAGCTTCGCAGTTTGCTGATTACCTTGATGGTGGCGGTGGTGCTGGCGGCATCGATCGCACCAGTGGTGGATTGGGGGCATAAGTTAGGGGTGTCGCGTTGGATTGCGACGATTGTGGCTTATTTGAGTTCGATCGCCGCCTTGATGGGAATCGCGTTGCTCATCGGTCCGACGGCGCTGGATCAAATTCAGCGTTTGGTGCGCCAGTTACCCACCTACTTAGAAACCGTGCGCTTAATTGCGGAGGATTTAGCGGCGCGATTGAACGATACGCCGCCGGAGTTCGTGCGTCAGTTTTTCGATACCCAGTCGGTGACGCGATGGCTGCTCGGTTCGTCACAACAGCTTTTGTTGCGCTCTTACGGGCTGACTCGAGGGTTTGTGGGCGGGGTGGTGACGCTGATTTTGGCGATTTTTATTTCTGGCTACATGCTCGCGGATAGTCGCACCCTGATTAAAAGTTTGGTGCAGTTGTTTCCCAAACCTTGGGACGAGCGCTTAGAGGCGCAGGTGTTGCCGGTGACGCAGCGCATGGGCGGCTACATCCGAGGACGTTTGGTGGTTTCGGTGGTATTGGCTGTCGCGACAAGTGTAGGGCTGAGCTTTTTGGGATTGGGAGATTTTGCCTTGGGGTTGGGGGCGATCGCTGGCTTGACAAATTTGATTCCGTTTCTCGGTCCGATTTTAGGGGCAATTCCGGCGCTGATCGTGGCGCTTTCTCAAGGGGGATGGGTGTTTTTGTGGGTGTTGATTTTATTTGCGATCGTCCAGAATATCGAAACTTACGTCCTCGATCCCTTGTTGGTGGGGTCTTCGGTGGGGGTTCATCCCTTGTATCAGTTGCTCTCGGTCATCGGCGGGGTGCAGGTGTTGGGCATTGTGGGCGCATTAATCGTTCCGCCCTGGGTGGCGGGAGTGGCGGCGTTGGTGGAAAATCTTTACTTAAAACCCAAATTATTAGCAGAAAAAGCAGAGGCTACTCCAGAAGTTCCGCCCACTCCCTCCAGTTCTATGTCTGTGCCCCATTAATCGCCTTCGCCCCCCTTGCGCCCCGTCGCGTTGCTTGAGGTAACTCGGCGGTTTTTCAGTTTTTGGGTGGCGCAAAGGGAAGCGATCGCTTTATAATCTGGCTGTTCCCCCTAAATTCACGGCTTTGATCCGCGATCGCTCCCCCAATTCCCTTGAGTGGAGTGTTTTTTTAAAAAAAATGATAGGGTTTAAAAACTTACGATTAACATCAATCTAGCTTGATTTATGGAGTTTTCACAGTAGAATTAAACCCAAATCGTCACTGGTGACCGATTTTTGCAATTTCTACCAAACCCCTAGGCAAACTAACATGCTAAGATGGCCGCTTAAACCTAAGTTAACCCCCGCTAGAATTGTTGGAATTTATGTCGTTTTAGGAACCCTATGGGTTTTATTTTCCGATAAGCTTCTGACTAGACTATTTCGGCATTCAAGCATCGAAAACTTGAGTTGGTTCCAGACCGTCAAAGGGTGCTTTTATGTAGCAATTACGGCGGTAATTTTGTATCAGTTAATTCGGTATTATGTCGCTGCGCTGCAAGCCTCGAAAGAGAACCTGCAAAGCAACCAAGAGCGGCTGCGAGCAATTATCGAAACGAATGCAGAAGGGATTTTGGTGTTCGATCGCCAAGGGTATATTACCCTGGCAAATAGAGCAGCGGAAAAACATCTCGGATTGCGGCGATCGCAAATTATCGGACGCCCTTATCGCGATCCGATTTGGCAACTGCATCGACTCGACCCCCCCGGATTTCCAGTGAATGAATTGCCGTTTTGCCCGGTGATGGAGAGCCGCAAAGGGTTATGTGACATGGAATATGCGATCGCCCATTCCAACGGCACTCAGCTGTTTTTATCTATTAATGCCGCCCCCCTGCTTGACCCTACTAGAAAAATTGATGGGGTTGTGCTTTCTATCAGTGACATCACCCATCGCAAAGAAACCGAAGCGATCGCCCGCGCCCGCGATATTGCCGAAGCCAGAAATCGCGCCAAAAGTGAATTCCTCGCTCACATGAGTCACGAAATTCGTACCCCCTTAAATTCCATTTTAGGACTCTCTCAAATGCTACAGAGAGAAATTTTTGGCACCCTCAATCCCAAGCAAAAAGAATACGTCAGCCGCATTAAAACCAGCGGGGATCACCTCCTCGAACTGATTAACGATATCTTGGATCTATCCAAAATCGAAGCCGGCAAGGAAGAACTCCAACTCAAGGAAGTGCCAGTTGCCGAGTTATGTCATTACTGCTTGAAAATTATCCAAGAACGTGCTTCGGAACGCGGGTTGCAACTCACCACTCACATCGATCCGCAGGCGAAAATTTGCATCGCTGACGAACGCCGCCTCAAACAAATGCTGCTCAATCTCCTCTCCAATGCCATTAAGTTTACCCCCAAAGGAACCGTCTCTCTGATTGTGGCTAAAAAGCCCGAAGGCATTGAATTTACCGTTGCAGATACCGGCATTGGCGTCTCCCCGGAACAATTACCCCTGGTGTTCGAGGCATTTCGCCAAATCGAAAACGAACTCAACCAGAAAACGAAAGGCACCGGCTTGGGATTGGCACTCACCCGGGATTTCGCACACTTACATGGGGGAGAACTCAGCGCTCAATCCACTCCAGGTCAAGGGAGTGAATTTACCATTTATCTGCCTGACTTGCCTCCCGGTTACACCCCTACCTCCGCCAACGACTCACTCTCCTTGCCAGAAACTTCCCCAGTGTGCCCCAGCAAACGGCGGATTTTAATCGTGGATTATGATGAGTCAAATACAATTCTGTTGCGCGATTATTTAGACGCAATGGGTCATCGGGTTAAAATTATTGGTTATGGCAGCGATTTTTTGGATCGGGTTTATTCCTTTAACCCTCACCTGATTTTGTTAGATCTCCAACTCGCCAATCCAGTCACGGGTTTGGAATTAGTCTCGCAGTTACGACAAGAAGAGCCGTTGCAATCCCTACCGGTGGTGGTGGTAACGGCAATGGCGATGTCGGGCGATCGCGATCGCTGTCTCGCCGCTGGCGCAACGGATTATCTCAGCAAACCCTTTCAACTCGAAGAACTCGACAAGCTATTATTACATTATACCCAATCTTAACCCCTAATTTTCATCACTTTTCTCCGTCTCTTTCAAACGCGCTGGCTCACCGCAAAACTCTCTCGATAAACCGGGTGCTTATCCCCTCAGTTCCCGGGAAAAATTCTCCCTCCCTCTGGCAGATTCGTATCCCTCTTTTTCGCCCATCTCCTCTGCCGACTCATTTAAGATCCCATCCCGTTAAGGGGTTTGTTACATTTTATTAATCCTCAAAAAAAGGGGCGTCAGCTCACAACCCAGCCGGTGGAATCCCGAGGGGAACCGTCTGACGCACCCCGATCGCTGACCTGTTTACAATTGCCAATCTCTCATTTTAGCGCCATTTCACCCCCAGGGGCAGAAGTTCCGCTAACAGTCTGACAATTCGGAAATATCGCTGATACGGAAAAGGCGCGGGCGCAATACCCCCCCAGAGGCGGGTGGTGCGGATCCACAAGCGCCAGACGAACTCTGTATCCATCCAGCGCTGGTAAATGTATGTTCTGGAACTGTGCCACAGGTTCTCAAACATGAGAAACTGGTTATATGGGTTCCTCATTGATTTTGTTTGTTACTTCAACCATGACTCAAACGCCATTGCAATGTCAAACTTTACCAGATCGGGTGGATTCTTTACTAGATCTGCTACATCAGGAATCGGCTTTACGGGTGCAGCAGGATCCCACGCCGATTCAAGCTTCCCTGCGAAAAGCCATTTCCCCCAAGTTCGAAATTGTGTTCGCCGGTGCCTTCTCGGCGGGAAAATCAATGCTGATCAATGCATTGCTCGAACGCGAGTTGCTCTATAGCGCCGAGGGTCACGCTACGGGCACCGAATGTTATATCGAATACGCCGCCCCAGACAAGGAGCGCGTGGTGCTGACGTTTCTCAGCGAGGCGGAAATCCAGAAGCAGGTTCAAGAGCTGATGGTGCAGTTGGAATTGAAAACCCAGGTGAATATTCAAAACCCGGAAGTTATCGATCTGCTGCGTCAGGGCGGCGACACGATTATCCAAAAAGAAGGGGGAGAAAGTAAGTCGGAAAAAGCGAAACAAGCAAAAGCGCTGCTGTTGTTGCTACAGGGGTTGGAGGAAAATCGCGATCGCATTTATCCGAATACCAATGCGGTTTATCCGATGGAGCAGTTTAACTTCTCTAACCTCAGCGAGGCGGCGAGTTATGCGCGGCGCGGTAGCAATAGCGCGGTATTGAAGAAAATTGAGTATTACTGTCACCATCCGTTACTCGAAGATGGCAATGTGCTTATCGATATGCCCGGAATTGATGCCCCGGTGAAGCGCGATGCGGAATTGACTTATCGCAAAATTGAAGACCCGGAAACTTCGGCGGTGATTTGCGTCCTCAAGCCGGCTTCGGAAGGGGATATGACTACGGAAGAAACCCAAATGCTGGAAAAGATGCGGCGCAATCCCGGAATTCGCGATCGCGTGTTCTATGTGTTTAATCGCATCGACGAAACCTGGTATAATGGTCAACTGCGGCAGCGCTTGTACGAACTGATTAATACCCAATTTCGCCAAACAAAGCGCCTTTATCAAACCAGCGCTTTATTGGGGTTTTATGGCAGTCAGGTGAAGGACACCAGTGGGGGCGATCGCTTCGGCTTGGATACGCTTTTTACCGAAAGCGTGAAAAGCAGCGGCATCCAAGAAGAAACTCCGCAATTTGTTAATGAGTTTCTCCGCTATTGTTCCAATTCCGGAAAGCTTTCTCCCACAGCATTCCGCATTGAGGTGAAAAGCTACGAAACGCCAAATGACAATTACGTGCGGATTCTCGGCAACTGGGGGACGAGTTTAATCGAACAGCTCATTAAGGATAGCGGGATTGAAGAATTTCGCACCGGCATTAAGCGCTATTTGATGGAAGAAAAGCGCCCGCAACTGTTTGAAAACCTGGCGAATGATTTGCAGCCGGCTTGCATGGCTCTGCATAATTTTTATCTGGAGCAATATCGCGAAATCGATAGCCAACCTCGCGAGATTGAAGGGGTGAAATCTCGGCGATTGTCCAGTTTGAATCAGGAGTTGCGACGGTTGGGCGACGCATTAAATGCCCATGTGGAAGATGAAGTGAATCGCGTGGTGACAAATCAATGTCAGACGTTTGAAGAGGATTTTCGCAAGCTGACGGCGCGCATGGTGACTAAGTTGGATGAGCTGCTCAAGACGTTTTCTGTGGAAGAAGCGTATCAGCAAGCTACCGCCAGTCATCCCCGCAATTCTACCGCGCCTCTGCTGGCAATTTTAGTGGAAGCGTTTTATTATTTGTCCAATGCGTTGGAAAATGTTTTGGCGGCTGAATCCCAACGGGCGATCGCTAACTTTTTTGCCTATTTAGTTGACCAAATTCGCCGCCAGGATTATTATCGGGAATTGTGCCGCTTGGTGGGCAGCGATGCGGGCATTTTGCAGGCGTTTGAACAGTTGGAATCTCAGGTGCAGCAGGCAATTCGCGCTGCAGTGAGTACCGAGTGCGATCGCTACGTGCGCGAAAGCCCCCGCTTTTACGATGAAGGCACGTTTTCGATTTATCAATTCCGTCAAGTCTTGCAGCAAACTTCTCAAAGTTATGACTGTAGTAGCATGATTGATGCAGAATCGGCAATTCGTCAGTTGCTCAAGTTGGATTTTGAACCGAAGGTCCGGGATACGGTGAAAAGTTCGTTCCGTCAAGCGGTTAGCCAAACCCTGAAAACCCATCTGCTACCAATGGCAAAACAGCAGGAAGAATTGATTCTGCAACAGTACAACCGCGCCCGCTCTCATCTGGAAAATACTTTGGAAAAAGAGGCGCAAGAACAACTCCAGCAAACTCAGGAAATGCAAGCTCAGTTACAGGAGAAAATAGACCGTTACAATGAAGCGGTGACGGGCATTAATGAGTGCTTGCAGGCGTTTGAGTTGGATCGCTATCAGTTGGCGATCGTGGATGTGGACTCGGAACTCTCGCCGATTGAAGCAACAGAAGCGGAAACGGAAGCGGAAGCGGTGGAAAATCTCCTCTCTCCCGCTGTTGAATAGATTCCTGGTCTAGTTGCAGCCGGGGACTTTGAGTTCCCGGCTCATAGCTAAAGTCAGTTAAAACCCAACTGTAAATATGAGGGTTACATGGTAGGAATATGATAGGATAGTTAACGCAATCCAATCTGTCTGCAAAGTCGAGGGTAATATGGAACCAATAAGTTAATAATTTGCAATTAACTTGAATTCTATGGTTTAAGCTACACCTCAAATCGAAGCTAATTGTATGGGTTGTCAGATTGGAAACCCTTTACCCTACAACAATCCAGAACGAACACAAAATTACTTCAGGAGGAAATCAAATGAGTGAACGCCATTATGAACCTTTACACAAGGAAGAAATATTGTCAATCCAGGAAGATTCAAAAATCCTAATTCCCCATACTACTTTCAAGGTAGAAGAGCTAATAAAGGCTGCGATTAATATTATTAAAAATTCCGACAATGTGGCTCGTCAAAATTGGAATGAAGAAAAAGCAAAATGGGCATTAGAGGGAGTGAAAGGAGAAGTTCTCAAGTTTGGGGCTAAGGGTTGGCAAAAAGGGAAATTGAGGCTGACAATCGAATTTTGTCCGACTGAAGCAGAACCCACGGAACCCGAATCCCCTCTGGATGAAATCCGTCAGAAAATTAGAGAAGAAAACCCATAAATATGAGCAATTGTTAGTAGCATGGTCGGACCATGCTGCTACAGCAAGCAAAAAAACAAGGCACCCACTGGGCGATTCACTAACAATTGTCGCTACAATTTTCCAGGGCATCAGTCATTTTGCTATTGAAAAATACGGTTCATCGAGTATCTGGGTTGTATGGTATCTGCGAAAAGGTCGCAGGCTGATTTGAATGTTTATGGAAGAAAATAATATCCTCCCTGACTGCTGCGATGATGATGTGGTCTCATTTCGGGGAAAATTGTTTAAAGTCGGCGAATTACGCAAACTCATGGGAGGCGCGGTAACCGGGCAAAACCAACTTCCCCATACCATCTCGAATGCCTTACGCCAGCAAGGATTACAATTAGATCTCGCCTACGCCAAAGAATTTTTGGAAACTGGGGTGAATGGGGAACTGCTCAAAATTGGTTCTAGAGGGTGGCGAAAAGGAAAAATCCGCATGAAAGTCAGTTTGGAGTTTCTGGCGGATGAGGAAGAGGAACCCGAGTGGGGTCAGGATAACATTTTGTGGATGAAGCGCGAGGAGAATCGTTAAGCCCCCTGGGGGGTGCAGCGGTGGGGTGGGCGATCGCAACCCTTGCGCTTGGGCGTACCGAGAACGCCTCGTCCCCGGGAAAAATCAGCCTGGAGAACCCGCCACCGGGACGAAAGGTGATAAATCGTCTAAAACGGTTACAATATCATCGCTTCAAAATGCCCTTGGAGCGGTATCTTGTATCTGAGAACGCCTATTGCTTGCAGCTATGACCCAATCTCAAACTCGAACCCAAACCTGTATTCTGTCGAACGATACCTTAATCAAGCTTCCCACCCACAAATTTTATCGCCAGACCTTTCTGTTTGAGGAACTGCTGTCGATTCTGTTATGGGCGGTGACGCGGATTTCCTATGATGTCAAATGTTTGATTGATGGATCCAGAGGAATGGCGATTCAACCCAGTGGTGGATGGGATCGCGGTACGATTCGTCTGCTGACGATCGCCACCTTGCAGATACGCGGCGAAGAAAGGGTGCAGCAAATCGACTGTTTGACCAAACAAATACCTACTTATCTCTTGCCCGACAGCGCGGTAATTCAAACCGATACGAATCTAATTTGTCGCGAACCCCGGCAAGTGAATGGTATTCTCAAAGAACTGAAAGAAGAAGTGCAAATCGCCTGCGCTGAAATGACTGATTTTGTCAAACCGACGCGCTTGGGATATCCTACCATTGAGTTTTTGGAACCGGGGAAAGAATGGCGACAGGCACAGATGCGATTGGATATGGACATGAGCTTTGTGTCCGATCGCGCCTACGACGAGAACGGGCAACCCAGAGATGCCGCGATCGCCCGCGATATGACCCCCCTCGGCGAAATGTACATTTCTCCCCTGCAATCCCTCCCGCCACAATAGCACCCATGAAAACCCCTCGCATTCGCATTCCCGCAGAAGTGAGGAACTACGTGTTCCAGCGCGATGGCTACCAGTGTCAAAGCTGTGGCAAAACTCGCCAGAAGGTAGAACTCACTATAGACCACATTGTTCCCCTCGCTCGGGGAGGTTCCAACGATATCGCTAACCTGCACACTCTCTGTCGCTCGTGCAACGCGCAAAAAAAACACCATTTCGATTCTCGTTTTCGCCCTTATTTTGAATGACATCCAGTGGCGATACATGAGTCGCGTCGAACCAAGAAAGCCCGCCTACGCGGGCTAATTTTATGCCTGCTGTTGCTGCCCACGGATTGAGTACCGCACAGCACCGCACCGATGGCAAGTGGAGGCGGAGCCTCGAGGAGGGTGGCCCAGGCAGAAGCCTGGGAACGCGGGAAAGGTCGCACTTTATTTCGGTACGCCGGCGGTTAAAACTTCATGGCCTTGTGCGGTAACTAGCACATCATCCTCGATTCGCACCCCAATTCCGCGCCAGCGATCGGGAATTTCCGGCTGTTCTTCGGCGGGTTTGGTTTCCGGCCCGATATAGATGCCCGGTTCTACTGTGAGAACGTTTCCGGGTTGCAAGGGTTGCGGGTCTTCGCCATTTTGATACACCCCCACATCATGCACGTCCAAGCCTAACCAATGACCGGTGCGGTGCATGTAGAAGGGTTTGTATTTTTCTTCCTTAATGATTTCGTCGATGTCCCCGGCGAGCAATCCAAGGTCTAGCAATCCTTCGACAATAACGCGCAGGGCGGTATCGTGGATTTGGTTGTAAGGATTGCCGGGATGAACTTGGGCGATCGCTTGCTTTTGCGCTGACAAGACAATTTCGTAAATGGTCTTTTGTTCTGGGGTAAAGGTACCATTGGCTGGAAAAGTGCGGGTGATATCGGCATTATAGTAACCGTAGGAACAGCCGGCATCGATGAGCACTAGGTCGTTGTCTTGCAGTTGGCGATTGTTTTCGATATAGTGCAAAATGCAGCTATTCGAACCGGAGGCGACGATGGAGGGATAGGCGAAACCGTTGCCCCCATGCAGGCGGAACAGATGTTCCATTTCGGCTTGGATTTCGTATTCGTAGCGTCCCGGTTGAGCGAATTCCCGGGCATGATTGTGCGCTTTGACGGAGATTTCTGCCGCTTTTCGCATCAGTTCGAGTTCGGCGGGACTTTTGACCAGTCGCAGGGGATGAAGGATGGTTCCTGCGTCTTGAATGGCGATTGGTCCGACGCCGCGCTTGGGATAGGTTCTCATTAAGCGCTGCCAGTGTTTTAAGATGGTGTCGTTGAATGCCCGATCGCGTCCTAGGCGGTAGTAAATGCGATCGGCGTTTTGCAGGTATTGGGGCAGTTTTTCATCCAGTTCGGCGATCGGGTAGGCTTCATCTGCGCCATAGCGTTCTTTCGCCCCTTCCACTCCCACGTGGTAGCCGGTCCAAACTTCTTTTTCCGGGTCTTTCGGTTGCACGAATAACACAAATTGGTGCTCTTCGTGATGGGGGGCAAACACGGCCACCGCATTCGGTTCGTTGAATCCGGTAAGATAGAAGAAGTCGCTATCCTGGCGGTAGGCATATTCGACGTCGTTATGCATCACCGCCATCGGCGCACTGCGAAAGATGGCTGTGCCCTGGCCGATTTTTTCCATTAAGGCTTGTCGTCGTTGCTGATATTCTGTTGGCGCGATCGTCACTTTTGCTTGTCCTCCGCTGGGCCGTGATTAAAATCACTTGTCTTTAGTGTTTAGTATCACAAATTTTTCGGATCTTTATCAGCCTGTTTTCGGTTCAGATGATGGATAGTAGGAAATAGATTCTAAAACCATAGGGACGCATAGAGGGTTATGATTCATGCGATTGTAGAATCTGCGTTTAAAACAGGGTGCCTCAGTGTAGAGTCGGAAGCGTTAATTCGCCAGATTATAGCCAAGGGTGGATGCAAGTCTACCGATTTAGATGCTCTGCAGACACTCTGGGACGCAGTAAATTCTGGGACTATCCGCCGCGAGGCGATGTGCAACTTGGCGATGCCTTTATTGGAGCATCAATCGGTCTTAAGATAAGTTTGGCTTAACAAATTCAAGTTATTGATTCTAAAAAAACTATAGGTTAGGTTCGCGGGCAGGTGTCACACTTGCCTTTTTTTTCGCGAGCCGTTAATGATTGGCAATTTGAGAGATGCAATTGGGGCGATCGGGTTGAGAGGTGGAGTGCAGCGATCGCGCTCTAGTTTTTTGCGAAGCATGAATCCGTAAGGGAAAATTTAAGATTTTTTTTTGGAAGGCGGAAAGGTTTTTGCCGGGTAGTGTATGTAAGATGGATTTATAAGTTGAAAGGAAACATAATTGTGATGTGATGTCTCGTCATTTAGAGCGATTACTACAAATAGATAACTTGGTGCGTTCCAGACAGCGACAGACGGTGCCGAGTCTTGCGAAAGCGCTGGAAGTGAGCGTTCGCACGATTCGCAATGACCTAGCGTTTTTGCGCGATCGCTTCTCCGCACCCTTGGAATACAACCGGCAAAAAGGCCATCATTACAGCGATCCGAACTGGCGTTTGCCCAGTATTCCTTTAAATCAGGGAGAACTGCTTGCCTTGACATTGGGAGCGAGAATGCTCGAATGTTATGCGGGTTCCCCCTATGCGGAAGAATTGCAATCTGCGATCGGGCGATTGAGCGAACGATTGCCCGAACAAACCTACTTCAATTTACAACAGCTTGCCAATCAGCAAATCCTGTTACGTCCTGGAGCGCAAACCAACCTAGATCCGCAAATCTGGCATCAATTAGAAGAAGCTTGTCAGACTTCGCGACAAGTAAAGATGCGCTATTTTGCCGCCAGTCGCAAGCAGGAGTCTGAGCGAGTTGTCGATCCGTATTTACTGGATTTGTATCGAGGAACCAATACCTACTTAATTGGGTTTTGCCATCTTCGCCGCGAAATCCGTTCGTTTCGCATAGATCGGATTAAGGAGTTAAAGATTTTGGATGAGAAATTCGAGCCGGATCCAAATTTTGATGTGAAAGAGTATCTCCAGTATGTCTTTCAGCATGAAGTCGGCGGTTCGCCCAAACAGGTGGTCATTTGGTTCGATGCACAGACAGCGCCTTATATTGAAGAGCGCAACTGGCACTCTACCCAAGAAATTGAGAACCATGCTGATGGATCCTTGACCTTGCGGATGGTCGTCTCCGGGATGAACGAAGTCAAGCGATGGGTATTGGGATATGGGAAAAGTGCAGTGGTGAAAGACCCGCCAGAGTTGGTGGACATGGTACGGGAGGAGCTTGAGGCGATGAATCGTTCTTATCGTGGAATTGGAGAAGCAGTTGAAAGAGGTTAAGATCTTGTACAATGAATTGTTGGCTATCTTGGATGCCCCAGGTGTGCAAGCACCCTCGGCGTTGAGCAAGCATATCCAAACTCTAGAAGTCTCATTCTCAGAGTTTCTAGGAACCAGTGATGCCGTAAGGCGTTTGAAAGCTATTCCCTGATTAACTTTCAGGGAATTAGTTAATGGCATAGCCAAAATCTAAAAAAGCGTGCTAGAATCAAAAAAACTCCGGCTGCGCTTGCTAACCGGAGTCCACGAAATTTAACAATGGAGAAAATTATGAAACAAAATAAAAAGGAGCCATTGGCTCCACAACTCTCAAGACCCTCCACGGGTGAAGTGGGTTCGTCCCGGGATGGGGATCCGTTATTGGAATTTGCCAGTCGCTGTGGTCAACACCTCAGCGAGCAGGCTAACCAGAATGCGAACCGCTTGGCTGAATTTTACGTGCGAGTCATACAAAACTATCGACCATGCCCCGATAAATCCAGCCCTCAACCTGAGTGGCTAATGGCAAAGGCGCGAGAATGGGAGGATCGCTGCAAACCAATTAATCCGCGTTTGGAATCTCGCAGTAAGGAGGAACTCCTGGAGTTCATTATTACCTGTGCGGTATCTGAAGGCAGAACCTCCCAAGTGTAATTTCCGATCGATAGGGAGAGCGATCGCACACCTTCTGTCGCACTATCAGTTCTATGGTTTCACCACTCTCAATGGCATTGAGAGGTGGCAAACCCGCCTATGACCGCTTGTACTATACAGTTGAATAGAACTTTATCATGCTGACGCTTCACGAAAACCAACCATCGAGACAAGGCAGTAAGTCGCCCTACGTGGAACTGAGTTTTGGAATTACTGGAGAAAGTTTACCCGCCGATCACGGATATGGGTTGTTAGCTGCTATCTCTCATCTTGTGCCAGAACTTCATGGAATTCCCGGGCTAAGCATAGAAACCATTATGGGTATTCCAGATCGCCAAGGAAAAATCACCCTAACAGAGCGATCGCGATTGCGAATTCGCCTCTCTACCGATCGCGTGGATCTGGCTTGTTTGTTAGCCGGTAAAAAGCTAACGATTGGAAATAGCGATATTTGGCTCCACATTCCCCAAATTCTATTGCTGCAACCTGCGGCTCGACTGCGATCGCGCATTGTCACCATTAAAGGATATCAAGATCCGGAACCCTTTTTAGAAGCAGCCCAGCGTCAACTCGAACAACTTGGCATTCAAGGAACCCTTGCTATTCCGCTTAACGCCGAGGGAGAACCCGCTCGGAAAGCCATCAAAATCAAAAAATATTCTGTTGTTGGATTTGGCCTGGAAATTATTGATTTAACAGAGGAACATTCCCTACAGCTTCAAGCCATTGGATTGGGCGGTAAACGTCGCATGGGCTGTGGGATTTTTGTTCCCTTCCGCAGGTTCTAATCCAATCGATATAAATTGGCTGGACTGAAATAGCAATATCAAAGTGGGTAACATGAGTAAACCAACTAAACTACTTGCAAAAAAACAATACCCAAATCGCGAACCGCTGACAGTGCAACAGCATTTGCTGGATACGGAAGCAACCGCGTTGTTAATTTTCGACCCCACACAGCGCTGGTTCCGAAACTTTTGCCGATTTTTTGGCATCCGAGGAAAAGAGGCGGAAGAACAATTTTTGCTTAACTTACGAGTTGCCGCACTGTTTCACGATATAGGTAAAGCCAATAAAGAATTTCAAGAAGCTGTTTCTAGTGCAAGTTTTAAGGCTCAGTCTGTCAGACACGAACATTTCAGTGCCTTAATTTTGCAACTGCCAGCCGTGAAGACTTGGCTAAGCGCCAATTCTTTGCTCGACTGCGATGCAATCAGTGCAGCAGTTTTATCCCATCATCTCAAAGCAAGTGATACAGGTAAAGACTACGAATGGTGTCAATCCCGTCGGGCAAAAACCGTAGAACTGTGTTTACACCAACCGCCAGAAGTTACGGCTATTTTAGAAAGGATTCGTCAAGTGGCTTCTTTGGGCGCTATTCCCAAACTCCCCACCGAGAATTGGTCAGACTCGAACTTAGTATGGAAACAAGCACTCCAATGCGGATATAACTCTGCTAAGCAGTGTCGTCGGAATTTGAGAAAATCTAGTGACAACCCTACAATTTATGGTAAACGGGCTTTACTTTTAGCCACAAAAGCGGCATTAATCGTTGCTGACTCAGCAGCATCCGCTCTAGTCCGCGAAGATCTAACTTTTGAAGAGTGGATTAATAAAACTGTCCATACTCCACCTTTGACACCCGACCGAATTGAATCTGAAATTTTAACTCCTTCTACAGAACAGATTAAGAAAGAGAATCCCTACACTAAATTTAGATTGCGGGATTTTCAAGAAAAAGCTGCATTTTTGGGTTCCAGAGCTTTATTGATAACCGCCTGTGGTTCAGGTAAAACAAGGGCTGGCTTTGAATGGCTTAAAGAGCAGTCTAAACATTATGAGATCGGAAAAATAATTTTTCTGTATCCCACCCGAGCCACCGCTTTAGAAGGATTTAAAAACTATATTGGTTGGGCACCAGAAAAGTCGGCAGCTCATTTGAGTGGGACGTCGGAGTACGAACTCCAGGAATTACGAAAAAATCCCGATGATAACAAGGCAACGAAAGATAAAAATTTTAAGCTATCCGAATCCGAGGCGCGATTGTATGCGCTGGCTTATTGGTCGCGCTGCTATTTCAGCGCTACAGTAGACCAGTTTTTAAGTTTCATAGAACACGATTATCGAGGGATGTGTTTGCTTCCGGTTTTGGCCGATGCAGCAGTGGTGATTGATGAAGTGCATAGTTTCGATCGCCGAATGTTTGATAATCTGATTGCCTTCTTGCAGGCATTTGATGTGCCAGTATTATGTATGACGGCTACTTTGCCCAAATCTCGTCAAGAAGAATTACAAAAAGCCGGACTCAGGATTTATCCTACACTTGAAGACCGAAAAGAACTTAAGGATTTAGAAGAACAGGAATCCCATCTGCGATATCGTCTAGAAAAGATAACTGAAGCGATCGCATTTGAACGAGCCATTGCAGCATTTCGGGATGGGGAGCGAGTTCTGTGGGTGGTCAATCAAGTAAAACGCTGCCAACAGATGGCCGATCGCCTGCAAGACGAATTAGGTTTAGAGGTGGAAGTGCTGAGCTATCACAGTCAGTTTACGTTGGCAGATCGACAAAAAATTCACAAGAAGACAATGGCTGCATTTTTAACTCAGAAAAATGATAAGATAGAAGCGGCGATCGCCGTGACAACGCAAGTGTGCGAGATGAGTTTGGACTTAGATGCAGATCTCCTGATTAGCGAATTCGCACCGATATCATC
Organism: Phormidium sp. CCY1219; assembly: GCF_035615515.1. Lineage (GTDB taxonomy): Bacteria > Cyanobacteriota > Cyanobacteriia > Cyanobacteriales > Laspinemataceae > CCY1219. The sequence continues at coordinate 64,001 of NZ_JAJENT010000550.1, read as the reverse complement.
TCTAGTCCAGCGATTCGGTCGCGCTAACCGCCACCGCAAGCGAGGAGACGAATATCGAGCCTCATTACTGGTTTATGCTTCTGAAGAAGAAAAGCCGTATAAATTAAAAGAATTGAAAGCCGCAGAAGCATTTATTGACGATTTAGGCTCGGAAGATTTGAGTCAGCGCCAACTCGCAGAAAAGCTGGAGGAACACGCACGGCGAGAACCGAGTGCGGATGGTAAAGCGCGGTTTTTAGAAAGTGGTTACTACGCCACTCCCGGTCAGTTGCGGGATATTGATGATTACAAGCAACCTTGTATTTTAGATGGGGATATCAAAGCGGTTGAAGATTGCATCAACAACAAACAACCTTGGGACGGATATGTTATCGATGTTCCCAAAAACTGCAAGTACGCTGATTTTAACTTAGAGCGCAGCGATCGCCCTCAAAAATTTCCCAAATATTTCGGCATTGCCGATAGCCGACACTACACCCCAACACGGGGATTTTATGCCAAAGGAAAAGAATGATGACGAAGAAAGCGTTAACTTTTGAATATCATCTGGCAGAGTTGCCTTCGGCGCAACATCGAGCCGGTTTAGCGGGTTTGGTGATGATGGTGGATTGGCTTAAGAGGTTTGGAGAACATCCAGGGATCTGTGAATTGAGCGATCGCACTGCTACCGGCGTTATGTTAACTATCGATCGCCCTGGGTTAGAAGTCTTATTTGGGACACTTTATGCAGGTGAACTCGGTGAGATCAAATCCAAAAAACCCTTTAAAAAGAAAGAGCCAATAAGAACAGAGACGGTAGAAAAGACGGTTAAAGGCAAAACTAAGACCGAAACCTACTATATCTATCCAAACGTAATTCCTCAAGCAGGTTTAATTGCTGATTTGGATCCAAGTGGAGACGGAACTGATGGAATATGGGTAAAGCTGTGGCGCGATATGTTCTGGTCAATCCTGCGAGGTATTCCCACCACGCGCAAGCCTTTTGAAGATAGTGCCAATGACAAAAAAATCGCTGAGGTTCAAAAGGTTTGGACTCAGCTATCGAAAGGGGATGGTAACGCTACTGTAGATTTACCCAGTACCTATTTTTTAGGCGCTCAAGCTACCAATGCTGAAAATGTCCCCTTTAAAGATCGGGCAAAGTTCCAATTTTTGCTACACTTCTGGCCTTTAGTCGTACAAGTTTACGAACCCGTCGTTCGCGAACCCATGAAAAGTGAAGAAAAAAAAGAGAAGGCAGAGAAGGAAGAGAAAGAGAATCAAAGTAAAAAAGATGAAAAAGAAGACAAGCGAAGAGAGCATAAACTCAAATCAGTCGGCTATGCGATCGTTATTCCAGATGTGGCAGATTTAGATATGTTTTGCGAAGAGTTTAAATATGCCATGAAAGAGCAGCGTCGTGCCGAAAGGTTTGGAAAAAATGGCTATCGACCTCAAGAAGGAGTGATTAATCTCGCTGTAGTTGGTGGCTTGGAAATGTTGCGGATTTTGCAAAATCGCATAAAAGAAATGCAAGCTGGGATCGCGATTAACGATTTAGTGTTAGCAGTTGAGGTAGTCCATGCAGAAAAGCAGGGGAATAGTATCAAAATTTTGCGAAGTGCCAGAATTCCTGCTAATGACGACCAAGTGGGTGAGTACGTTCGCGTCAAAAAGGCTTACAAAGACTATATTTTTTTAGAACAGCGATTGCGAAATGTTCTAGACTTAAAACCCTGGTATTTTGGCTTTGCCGATTTATGTGCAAGCCTACCAGTTGAGGATACATTAGGGATGGTAACGTTCCGGCGCGATGCTCGAATTTCTTTTAAGGCAGAAGCAGAAACGGAGAACAGTAAGATGAACAATGAATCCAATGCAAAAAATCTTTCGGAAGAAGAGCTGATTTATGAGGTCGTAGGCAACTATCTCTTTAAAAAAGCCGAGGAAAAATACAAAAAATGGAAAGAAGCTGAGAAAAATGAGGATGATAAAAAAGAATTCAATGACGCTAAAGAGAAACTGGCTAAGGACGCCTTTTATCACTGTCGCCACAAAACAGGAACAGAGTTTATTAGATACTTTTCCGAGACTTTTGCTTCTGTCAATCAAAGTTACTACTTGAAATTTGATAACTATAGTAAGCTGGTTAAATTGCTGTATGAAGATGCTGAAAAAGTTCGTAACTTAACGGTTTTAGCTTTGGCTGGAAATATTTAATTTCAAGTTCAACCGATGATGCCGCAAGGCGTTGGGCTACTTGCCCACTGTTGTCTCTACAAAGGATGTTCTGTTATGTCAAAAACCAAAAATCTCTTCGCTACTGTTTTGACTTATGCTGCACCCAGTTCTAATTATCGCGGGGAAAGTGAAGCCAATCGAACTGTACTGCAAAAAATTACTCTGAAAGAAAATAAAGGGGTGCAAAAAGAATATACAGTTATCAGCCCGGAATCCATGCGAAATGCACTTCGGGAAATTTTAATCAAGTACGATTTGCCCCACAATCGCACTCGGCTGTATGAGGAAGATCAACTAGCAGTTGAATTTAAGGGGTTCCCCGATGCAGAAAAATATGCAGATGATTTTCTGTTTGGATTTTTGGTAGCAGATAAAGAGGCCATTAAAAAGAATAAAGGAACTCCCCCTAAACGAGATAGCGTTTTTCGACAAAACTTGGCGATGGCATTAACCTCTTATCGATTTGATACCACGTTTCATCAATCGCCTCAAAATGCCGGAAGTAGTCCTTGGAAGAATTCTAAAAATTCAGCATTATTGCACCGGGAAGTTGCTTACACGGCCTATCAATATCCCTTTGCTTTGGCGTATTCTGATTGCAAGTCGAAAAAAGAATGGGTGGCGGCACTACTGCGAGCAATTGGTGAATTAAATGGTGTGGCAGGAAATCACGCTCGGAGTTATTTTGAAATGGCACCACGTACCATCATTGCGCGACTGACTCCCCGTTTAGCTGCTGGATATAATACTTATGGGTTTCAGGAAGATGGTTCATTTTCAGAACTCTCTCGAATTCATCCAGAAGATTTACCAGGAGAGGAATTTTGGTTGGGGGGTGAATTGGTCCGTCAGATGAAAGAGAATCAGGATCCGGAGTTGGGACGCTTAAAATCTCTCGGCGTGAAGCTCTACAAAAATCCAGAACGCTTGTTAGCTGATTTGTCTGATGGGTTTCTGAATCAAGAGGAGAGTTAAAGGTGACGAATTACCTATGGATTAGAGCGATCGCCCCTTTTGCTGCTTATCGCTATTTTCAGGCAGGAAGCTATCGCTCTACGATGCCGATTCTGCCCCCATCTGCCGCACTGGGATTGGTTTTAAATCTGGCAGCAATTGAAATGCGAGAGTCAGTGGATGATGTGACCACTCAAATTCGCAAAGATATCCCTCATTTGTGTCTGGCGATCGGCACTATAACTCCCCCAGAACGAACCTACACTTCTACGCTTTATCAGCAACTGCACAGTTATCCTGTGGGAAAACCTGGTGAAAATCTGAAAGAGTATGTCCAAGGTCAAAAATATTGGATTGTGCCAGTTCGTCGCGAGATTTTGGCAAATCTGGATATGGCGATCGCTCTGAAAAACCCGGAGGATGGGTTAGTCGATCGCATCCTTCGAGGTTTAAACGGCGAGTTCAACGCCCAGCGGTATGGATTGCCATTTGCCGGGGACAATAATTTGCTGTTCGATCGACTGGAAATACTCCAACGCCCCCCTGAAACATACTGGTACGAACGTATAGAACTCGATGCCGCTCCCAAACTGGGAACCTGCCGATTAACAGTGGGAATCAACCGCAAGAATAACAGCGAAACCACTAGCTTTTTGTACGCGCCTGTGGAAGAACCAAGCATTTATCCCCCAGACAGCGCTTGGACCTGGACGCCTAAAGCACCCGATCGCCTACAAGTCTAAATTCCCCAATTATTTCAACCCGGAAAGGTTTTTGCCGAGGCATCGCTCTAGAGTGAAGTTAACGTCATTCTAGAGCGATTTTCTATGCAACTTATCGAACAAATCTCAACCCCAACCCAAGACACGATTCGCGTTTCTGCGCTGCACGCCCTTGCCTACTGTCCCCGCCTTTTCTATCTCGAAGAAGTGGAAGAACTCTACACCCAAAATGCCGCAGTTTTTGCGGGGCGAAGACTGCACGCGGAATTGGAAAAACAGGAGGATGAAACTTGGGAAGAATTGTTTCTCGAATCGGCGGAATTGGGATTGCGCGGATGTGTGGATGCGCTTCGCACGCGAGATGGAGCGACCATTCCTTACGAGCACAAGCGGGGGCGCAGCAAGCGGGATGAGCGCAAACAACCGATCGCCTGGGAGAGCGATCGCCTGCAAGTGCTTGCCTATGCCTGTCTCATCGAATCTGCCTTGGGACTTCCCGTGACTGAGGGGCGGATTCGCTATCACGCGGATAACGTGCTGGTGCGGGTGCCCCTAGATGAGGCGGGGCGCGAGGCGGTGCGCGAGGCGGTGCAACGGGCGCGGATGCTGCGGGGGTCTACCCAGCGTCCCCCGGTGACGGAAAATGAGCGTCTGTGCGCCCGCTGTTCTCTCGCACCGGTATGTTTGCCCGAGGAGGCGCGACTGGCCCACAACCGGGAGTGGCAACCCATGCGGTTATTCCCCCAAGACGACGACCGGCAGGTGATTCACGTGCTAGAACCGGGCACTGCTGTAGGGCGCACCGGGGAACAACTGAAGATTGCCCGCCGGGGTCAACCGGTGGAAACCCTGGCGGCGCAGCAGGTGGGGCAACTGGTGCTGCACAGTTTTTCCCAGGTGTCCACCCAAGCGCTGCATTTTTGCGCCTATCAGGGGATTGGGGTGCATTTTATTTCCGGCGGTGGGCGCTATGTGGGCAGTTTCGAGACCAGGCGGGGCAGCATCCAACGGCGAATTCGCCAGTATGGGGCCTTGAGCGATGGGGCGTTTTGCCTACAGTTGGCGCGCCAGTTGGTGCGCTGTCGCGCCGAGGGGCAGCGCAAGTTTTTGATGCGGGGGAAGCGGGGGTTAAAGCAACCCTCGGCTAAATTGAACGATGCGATCGCGCAGATGAAGAAGGTACTCAAGCAGATTCCCCAAGCGAATTCCCTGGAAACCCTGTTGGGATTGGAGGGGAATCTGGCGGCGCTTTATTTTGGGGCCTTGCCTTGTGCCATATTGCCGGACGTGCCTGCGGAAATGCGGTTTGTGGGGCGCAACCGTCGTCCGCCGAAGGATCGGTTTAATTGTTTGCTGAGTTTTGGTTATGCCTTGCTGCTGAAAGATGTGATGAATGCCATCCTGGCGGTGGGGTTGGAACCAGCATTGGGATTTTACCACCAACCGCGCACTCAGGCACCACCGTTGGCGTTGGATTTGATGGAGATTTTTCGCGTGCCTTTGGTGGATATGCCGGTGATGGGGTCGGTGAATCGCGGTCACTGGGAAGTGCGCGAAGACTTCGAGGTGCGCGGGGAACAGGTGTGGTTGAGCGATGCGGGACGTCGCAAGTTGGTGAATTTGTACGAACGCCGCAAGGAAGAAACCTGGAAGCATCCGGTGACGGGGTATTCGTTGACTTATCGTCGCCTCTTGGAGTTGGAAGTGCGCCTGCTGGAGAAAGAGTGGTGCGGCGAAGGCGGTTTGTTCGGTCAATTGGTGTTGCGCTGAGGTGGGAAGATGAGTGAAGCACAGAATTGGTATTTGGTTTGTTATGACATTCGGGATCCGAAGCGCTGGCGCAAAGCCTACAAGTTGCTGCAAGGGTACGGCGAACGGATCCAATATTCGATGTTTCGCTGTTGGTTGAACCAACGGGGGCGGGAGAAGTTGCGCTGGGAGTTGGAGAAGGTGTTGGCGGCGGAGGACGATTTGCTGCTGATTCGCCTGTCGAACCAGTGCGTGCGGGGAATTGCCGCTTATAACCGTCCCGGATCCTGGCCGGTGCAGGAGGAGTCCCATCGGATTCTGTAATGCAAGCACCTCCGGCTGTGAAGGCGCAAGCTGCTGGTTCACAGCCGGAAATCTTCCCGGGGTTGGGATTTGGGGCGATTCAGGGGTGGCGCAGGTGCTTGATTTTTGCTAGAATGGAGATAGAGTCAGGGTTTGAAGGAGGAGGATTGAGAGGGTTTTGTGGCAATTGGGTCAACTTGATTGCGTTTTACCACAGGTGCTTGTAAAATTGGTTCAGAGCGGTTTATTGGAAAGGGATGTGGCTTGCGCCCTTGCCTAACCTCTGATGCCGTAAGGCGTTGAGCACAGAAATTCGTCAGGCGCTAACCATCGAACGCTAGAATCTTGCCTAACCTCTGATGCCGTAAGGCGTTGAGCACGAATAATCCTTGGAAGAATCCTTACTTATCAAAGCAACTTGCCTAACCTCTGATGCCGTAAGGCGTTGAGCACAACTACAATCGACCGGAAGTTTGCGCCGCGTGGTAAACTTGCCTAACCTCTGATGCCGTAAGGCGTTGAGCACTAGACGCGGCATTGACCGTTTTTTGTAAAACAAGCTTGCCTAACCTCTGATGCCGTAAGGCGTTGAGCACATGAATTTTAGAGAATTGGGTTACGGCCTAGCGAAGCTTGCCTAACCTCTGATGCCGTAAGGCGTTGAGCACCCGGGAGACGGCGCAAATTGCGCCAAAATACCGACTTGCCTAACCTCTGATGCCGTAAGGCGTTGAGCACTTTGGGTGTGTTAAGGTCTACTTTGAAATTAAAAGTCTTGCCTAACCTCTGATGCCGTAAGGCGTTGAGCACCAATACTTAAACCCGAAAACCCGAGCGACCGTCTGTACTTGCCTAACCTCTGATGCCGTAAGGCGTTGAGCACACCGCGTAGGCGTCACAGTTTTTGCCGCTATAGGCTTGCCTAACCTCTGATGCCGTAAGGCGTTGAGCACAATTTAGGTTTCCCCAAAAAAGCCTGAAACCCTTACACTTGCCTAACCTCTGATGCCGTAAGGCGTTGAGCACATACGGTATCGTTTTTGCGTATAAGCTCCAATACCAGCACTTGCCTAACCTCTGATGCCGTAAGGCGTTGAGCACACTATCGACCGAATCGAGCAAATCGAACAAATCGCCACTTGCCTAACCTCTGATGCCGTAAGGCGTTGAGCACTACTTCCGCCGTCGCGGAAGTCCTTGTTCCTCGCACCCTTGCCTAACCTCTGATGCCGTAAGGCGTTGAGCACCAATGAAGACGAAAATTGTTTTTCTGCTTTTACTAAGCTTGCCTAACCTCTGATGCCGTAAGGCGTTGAGCACTCTCTGCAGCTGCATCCGCAATTCATTCGCCTAATCTTGCCTAACCTCTGATGCCGTAAGGCGTTGAGCACAAGTAAGGGGCAGAAAAGGGCAGACCGCTTACACGCTTGCCTAACCTCTGATGCCGTAAGGCGTTGAGCACGATGGAAGCACGCTGAAGCCCTGCCGCGATTGCTTCGGTCTTGCCTAACCTCTGATGCCGTAAGGCGTTGAGCACCACTACACGCGATGACGGCGATACGGTCAATAGGGACTTGCCTAACCTCTGATGCCGTAAGGCGTTGAGCACTCTCTTAACAATGAACGCTATTTGCCTCTTAAAGACTTGCCTAACCTCTGATGCCGTAAGGCGTTGAGCACATCGACTGGGGAGAATTAGCAAATATTCCTGATTCTCTTGCCTAACCTCTGATGCCGTAAGGCGTTGAGCACGTCTTTAGTTCCTAACGCCGCAAGTTCCTCTGTAACCTTGCCTAACCTCTGATGCCGTAAGGCGTTGAGCACCATTTGTTTGAGGCTTGTCAAGACCTTTCCACCGACTTGCCTAACCTCTGATGCCGTAAGGCGTTGAGCACAATACATCGGGAATCTTCAAAGCCTGTCCTACGGGCTTGCCTAACCTCTGATGCCGTAAGGCGTTGAGCACAAATCAATCCTAGATTGCAGAGTATGACTTTGTCTTCTTGCCTAACCTCTGATGCCGTAAGGCGTTGAGCACAAACAATTGCTAAACTAAAAGCACTAAGACCTGAAAACTTGCCTAACCTCTGATGCCGTAAGGCGTTGAGCACTGAGTACCGCTTTGGTGGATTTGAGGGGGCAAACACTTGCCTAACCTCTGATGCCGTAAGGCGTTGAGCACTTCAACAGAGGAAAAACAAAACATCAAATTAGGTCTTGCCTAACCTCTGATGCCGTAAGGCGTTGAGCACTTCTCCCACCCCGGAATCACTTCCACCAATCTTGCCCTTGCCTAACCTCTGATGCCGTAAGGCGTTGAGCACCCTAAAAAGCAGCGAAATAATAGTTATGCGGTGCAACCTTGCCTAACCTCTGATGCCGTAAGGCGTTGAGCACCTCTGTCAAAGTATCGTTCTCTTGAGGGCGACGACCCGCTTGCCTAACCTCTGATGCCGTAAGGCGTTGAGCACGTTTACTCGCTCGGGACATATTATTGTTGTTGTAGGGTCTTGCCTAACCTCTGATGCCGTAAGGCGTTGAGCACATGGAGTATCTGGTGATACTTCCACTCACAGTAACTTGCCTAACCTCTGATGCCGTAAGGCGTTGAGCACTAATGCCCTCAATTGATTTGGGTGGAATTATTCAATCCTTGCCTAACCTCTGATGCCGTAAGGCGTTGAGCACAGTTTTGGGAGGTTAGCGATCATTGGCTGAAACCCACTTGCCTAACCTCTGATGCCGTAAGGCGTTGAGCACATATTGACTTCAGAGAACTCGGATATAACCTCGCTAAACTTGCCTAACCTCTGATGCCGTAAGGCGTTGAGCACGAAGAGTAGCGCGATCGCACCGCCCACGATTGCCAGGGCTTGCCTAACCTCTGATGCCGTAAGGCGTTGAGCACAATGGAAGTTGCTGCTGCGGTGGATTCGCCTCTATATCTTGCCTAACCTCTGATGCCGTAAGGCGTTGAGCACGACAGGGGATTTTATTTACCCGATTAAGAGAAACCACCTTGCCTAACCTCTGATGCCGTAAGGCGTTGAGCACGCATCGCCATCTCGAAGAATAGCGGGGACATAAAATCTTGCCTAACCTCTGATGCCGTAAGGCGTTGAGCACTTCTGAAAATTATTGTCAAAATCCTCGGCGGAATCCTTGCCTAACCTCTGATGCCGTAAGGCGTTGAGCACGACCTTATGGCTGAAAGAGTCCCCCAAGCAGTTCACTTGCCTAACCTCTGATGCCGTAAGGCGTTGAGCACACCCAAAAAAATCAAAGTACCCGCCCCGTAACGATTACACTTGCCTAACCTCTGATGCCGTAAGGCGTTGAGCACATTCCGTTCTGATGTCCATCCGGCGATCGCAAGGCGTTCTTGCCTAACCTCTGATGCCGTAAGGCGTTGAGCACTGAATCGCAATGCTATCTCTGGCAGCATGGGTTTGGCTTGCCTAACCTCTGATGCCGTAAGGCGTTGAGCACTTCTAAAGGCGAGTTTAACGTGCCGATGGGACGATCTTGCCTAACCTCTGATGCCGTAAGGCGTTGAGCACACTACCACAACATTTTATAAACTAACCACAGAAGCTTGCCTAACCTCTGATGCCGTAAGGCGTTGAGCACGAGCGATTTACAAAACCGGAACCAGCGGCCAGATTCTAATTCTTGCCTAACCTCTGATGCCGTAAGGCGTTGAGCACATCGCTCACGATGGACGAACTCAAAGAAAGTTTGCTCCTTGCCTAACCTCTGATGCCGTAAGGCGTTGAGCACGAAAGGAATTGAGGGATGGCAAGATGAAGTTCGAGCTTGCCTAACCTCTGATGCCGTAAGGCGTTGAGTACATTCCATGCCTGACCCCGGAACCACTGGGTTAGCAAGAACCGACTAATCTCAATCAAGCTCGCAATTAAGGGGGGATTTTTGCCTGAAGAGGGTCAAACTGACGTTGCATTGTCTTTCCCCACAATTTTACTTTCGACATAGCAGGGATGTGGGCACTGTTCGCTGCAGTGTCAATCCTGAGGAGGGTGGGAATTCTCCAAAACTCAACACCATTAATGTAGGTTTAAGGTGGGCCGTACCTACTCTATCGATTCGGTAAGTCGGGAGTAAGGTTGGCAGTGCCCACCGGCGAGATTGCCACAGTGAAGAAGTTTTGCTCCCTACAAGCAGTTAAGAGAAGTAATCAATTGTTAACTGGCAATTTGCCAGGAGACAAATGCAAGATTTCGTTTAAAATCAAACTGGACGAGGCTGAGATTTGGATCTGAGCCGTCAGTTCGAGTTTCTGAGAGTTTTGATAGCAACGCCATGCAGACAACAGCAACTTCTTCCGCAGAGTCTCCGGCAATGGAGGCACCCAAACACGGCTTGCCGGTAACGATTATTACCGGCTTTCTCGGCAGTGGCAAAACTACCCTTCTGAACCATATCCTGTCCAACCAGCAGGGACTCAAGATAGCGGTACTGGTGAACGAGTTTGGCGAAGTCGGCATCGACAACGAGCTGATCGTCTCCACTGGCGATGATATGGTGGAATTGAGCAATGGGTGTATTTGTTGCACGATTAACAATGATTTGCTCGATGCAGTGTACAAAGTTTTGGAGCGCGAGGATAAGGTCGATTATTTGGTGGTGGAAACCACCGGTGTAGCGGATCCCTTGCCCGTGGCGCTGACATTCTTGGGAACGGAACTGCGCGATTTAACTCGCCTGGATTCGATCGTTACCCTGGTTGATTCGGAAAATTACAGCTTGGATTTGTTTAATTCTCAAGCGGCTTACAGTCAGATTGCCTATGGGGATATTATTTTACTCAATAAGGTGGATCTGGTAGATGAGGCGGATGTGGATTTGTTGGAATGCAAGATCCGCGATATTAAAGCTGATGCGAGAGTTTTACGCACCGAGCGATCGCAAGTGCCGCTACCGTTGATTTTGAGTGTGGGTTTGTTCGATTCGGGCAAGTATTTTAATGGCCAAGAATCGGCAGCAGAACAGGACCATCATCACGAGCATCATCACGAGCATCATCACGACCATCATCACGACCATCATCACGAGCATCATCACGACCATCATCACGACCATGCCGAGTGCGATGGCGAGCATGACCACGAGCATCATCACCACCATCATCACTCGGATCACCTGGCTATTGATGGATTTACGTCGATTTCTTTCGAGAGCGATCGCCCGCTATCGATTCGGAAATTCCAGTATTTCTTAGACAATCAGTTGCCGGCAAGTGTGTTTCGAGCTAAGGGAATTTTGTGGTTTGACGAAAGCGATCGCCGTCATATTTTCCACCTCAGCGGCAAGCGATTTTCTATCGATGATGACGAATGGAAAGGTCAGCCCAAGACCCAACTGGTTCTCATCGGTCAGAATTTAGAGAGCGAAACCTTGCGATCGCAGCTTGAAAAATGCCTTTGTTTGCCTTCCACCAATCGCGGCAAAGGATTTGGCAAGTAAATTAATTCTGTGAAGCTTCATCGGTGACCGGCAGCCGCTGCTGGTCACACCCACAACCGCCTTTTTTACGGCTAATAATCTCCGGCTCAAACATAATGCTGCCTCTCTAACAAAGGAACATGGCACTGCCTTGTCATCACCGTGAGAGGTTAGCAATTTGCCTTTATTAAAACGAGATAAAAACGCCAATTTAAAGAGTAACAATCAACCGCAATTGTAAAAGAGCGATCGGCTGTTTTTGAATCTATTTAATGCTTGGGTAAATTAGGAGGTAGAGCCTCCGAAGGGGGTTTCCAGGCTCCACCTGGGAACCAGAAATTTTACAACGCCAAATTTGTTTTGGGTAGGGGGAGGAAATCCGGGGTGCGGCGCGAATTAGAGTAACTGCTTTGAGAATTTTTCGGTAAAAATAGTGGTTTTAGGGCGGAGTTTATTGTAAATTAAGAAGCGAAACCCTTAGCAGATTGACCCTTTTCAAGATAGAACGAAAAAATGCGAGTCATAATCCAGCGAGTGCGATCCTCTCAAGTCACCATTGATGGAAAAGTGGTGGGAAAAATTGGCAAAGGACTGAATTTATTGGTGGGGATTGGGCAGAACGACACGGAGGCGGAACTGGATTGGATGGCGAGAAAGTGCTTAGAATTGCGGGTATTTCCCGATCCAGAAAAGCAAAGCGATCGCGCGGAACTCTCAGTGCAAGACATCAACGCAGAGCTGCTCGTCGTCAGTCAGTTTACGCTTTATGGCGATTGTCGAAAAGGGCGGCGTCCTTCCTACGACCGTTCTGCGCCTCCAGACAAAGCCAACCTGCTTTACGAGAAATTTGTCGAAAAGTTGCGAGAAAGCGGCTTAAAAGTGGAAACAGGGGAATTTGGGGCGATGATGCAAGTGGGGATAGAGAATGATGGTCCCGTGACCTTGCTGCTAGAGCGAGAAGCCACGGGATAGGAGAGGGAGAGAGAGTAGATTTAAGATTGTTCCAGGCGCTCCATGCGTTGCCACCAGCGATTGAGCGGAAAAGAAATCGTGGGTGCCCAAAGGCTGCTGAGGATTGCCGATGAGAGAGCCAGGGGTTGATGAAGCATCCAGATTTCTTCGAGACTGCGATCGCTCATCACAGTAAATTGCAAAGCGCGCACCGTATCCGCCACAATCGACATGCCAAATACAATTAACGCCACCGAGATAAAATCTTCTTGCAGGTAGCGTTGTTTTTGCAAGCGAGCGGTGAGATAGCCAACCAGAGCCAAACTGAACACATGAGTCGGTGCGCCCGAACTCATGCCATCTTGAAGTAAGCCCAAGATAACGCCAGCAAGCGCCCCCTGAGAGGGAGTACGCTTCAGACTCCAAGCCACCACCCAAATCAGCAACCAATTTGGGGAGACGCCCAACAGTTCCGTTCCCGGAAAGCGAGTCGGCATCAGCAACAAACACAGAGCGACAGAGCCAACCAAGATAGCGGCATTGAGAAGTTTAAGATTTGTGGAATTCCTACCCGAGGCAGTAAAGCGATCGTTTCTCATCTGCCTTCCTAATTAGATTGACCTTCCGACCCATCGTTAGCAGCCTTTTCGTGAGGGTAAACCACCACCCACTCCAGAGCGCTTATCGGTGCAGACAGCTCGATCACAGCTTCCGGTGCCGGACTTTTATTCAAATTCACCGATTCCACGCGACCCACGGGCAACCCGGAGGGAAACATCTGAGAGAAAGAGGAAGTAGAGACCACATCTCCCTGACGAACCTCTGGCACTTTATCAAAAAATTCCATTACCGCGCGATTTGCCGCCTTGCCTCGCATCACCCCCATTTGCCGAGAGCGAGCGATCGTCACCCCCACGCGGAAACTCGGATCCCCGATCAGTAGCACCTTGCTGGTATGGGGAGTGACGCTGATGATGCGTCCCACCAAGCCTCCCGGACCGGTGACGATAAAATCCTTTTTGATGCCGTGTTTGCTTCCTCGACCGATAGTCACCTGTTGCCACCAGTGATCTGCACTGCGCCCGACAACTGGCGCGACAATACCTTCTTTTTTATTTGCCGAAACATAGCCCACTACCTCTTTGAGCCGTTGGTTTTGGGCTTCTAATTCTTGAACTTTTTGTTCGAGTTCGCGGGTTCGGGCATGGGTGAGTTGCTCTTGTTGAGTGGGACTCGACTGAAAAGGACGAGAGAGTCTCTGGTAAATTTCAAACACCACTGACCCTTGGGTTTGCCGAACCACCAAAGCTGCAGTGATGGCTAACCCCACCAATGCAACTTGTAAACCATGCCGATCCCACCAGCGACGCAATGTGTACATTAAAATTTTTAGCTGACTTCAGTATTCGCGAGGCGATTGTACGTAGGGAAGCTCTTCGGTTGGCAGGTCCTACATACTACTCCGAGAACGACCGCTGAATACTCGTTCGAGCTGCTTGAAGTTCTCCAAAACCCGACCGGTTCCGAGGACCACACAGCTTAGCGGATCCGCCGCCACATGGGTAACGATGCCGCTTTCGTGCCCGATCAGGGTATCGAGACCTTTCAACAAAGCGCCACCGCCGGCGAGCATAATTCCTCGGTCGATAATATCCGCCGCCAATTCCGGAGGGGTGCGCTCCAGGGTCCGTTTTACCGCTTCCACAATTACCGCCAGGGGTTCGGCCATACTTTCGCGAATCTCTGGCCCTTTGATGGTCACGGTTCGCGGTAAACCCGACAGTAGATGCAAGCCGCGCACTTCCATTGTGGCATCATCATCATCGTGGGTGGGATACGCCGAGCCAATCTGAATTTTGATTTCCTCTGCGGTCCGTTCCCCAATCACCAGGTTGTGAACTTTTTTCATGTACTGGGTGATGGCATCATTCAGTTCGTCCCCTGCTACCCGCACGGATTCGCTCAGAACCGTGCCTTGCAAGCTCAAAACCGCTACTTCCGTAGTGCCGCCCCCAATATCGATGATTAAATTCCCGGTGGGTTCTGCAACCGGCAATCCGGCTCCGATCGCCGCCGCTACTGGTTCGTCAATTAAGTAAACGTCTCTGGCTCCTGCTTGGGTGGCTGCGTCCATCACCGCGCGCCGTTCTACCCCCGTGACGCCGGATGGAATCCCAATCACGATCCTAGGGGATACTAAGGCGCTACCTTCATGCACTCGCCGGATAAAATGCTTGAGCATCAATTCGGCAGTGTCGAAGTCGGCAATGACGCCATCCCGAAGGGGGCGCAGGGCAATGACATTTCCCGGCGTCCTACCTAGCATTTTTTTGGCATCCTCTCCTACTGCCAGAGGTATCTTTTCCTCTTTATCGATGGCAACGACTGAGGGTTCTTGAAGAACTATCCCTTTACCGGATACATAAACTAGCGTGTTCGCCGTCCCGAGATCGATACCCATATCCCGGGATAGGGAAAAGCGATTGAAAAGACCCACTGGTTTCTACGCCCCCAAAACGTGATGCTGTGCGACTATAATGTAACAGAATTTGTTCTCGTGGTGGATTCTAGTATGTTTTCTCTCCTGAGTCTAGTCAGGCGGGATTTTTTTTCCCACATGAAGCCGGGAGAGTGCCAAATATTCCTTCTGAGTCTGCGCCGGATCCGGAGAAAATCCCCTCCTATCTCAAATCTGGCCTAAGATTAGCAGCTTCTGCTTGCAAGCGATTGCCGAGTATCTGCGGCGAAATCCGCCCTCTAGCTTCTCCCTTCTGCCTAAATATGCAAAGGTTACGCCTCAAAATGCGGGAATTTTCACCCTAAACTCATACTTTACCTCGCTCAGGTGGATTGCGCTGTTGGTTTATCGATTGGGTTTATTAATGATGCGGCTTTGCTTCTTGGCTGAAAGCTTATCTATTCCCTTTTTTCTTTTCTCTGATGTCCCCCCTGAAGGGGGCATTTTCTATTTTCTGGGAGGCGATCGCCGATCGCCAAAACTACAATGGCTTGGTGTTAACTCCCGAGGGCGTGCTTTCTCTGGAAAAGGTTGTGGTAACTGATATGCCTACAGCCAATAGATGCGCTACTAACTGGGGTGGGGCGCGCTTATCCTCGCCTCATGCAATGACTCTCTTGCCCCCTTGACCGTTGCGGCAGGTTGATGATTGACTATCAAATCAATGCCTCCCACCTCAGCTCGATTTTGCGCCGCGAGAGTGGGGCAAAATCCTCTGGAGGTTTTCTGTTTGCGGCAGTCAATTTTACTGTACGAATCTTTATCCCCGCCCAATTGAACCAATGCCCGCCCGCGCTTTCCTGACTCTCCCTGGATTTTCAGTTATTTTCTACTGCGGAAATCCTTTCGATTACCCGCAAGCAACTCCCAAACTCCATTGAATGGTGACATTTAGGCTAATGCCAAGCAATTTCGCTCCCGCACTTCGCCTCCGCTACAGCGATCGCCTCCCTTCATTCATTCATCCGCTGGATGATTTTTTCGTCAAATTCATGGTAAAATAATCACATCATACTTCAAGCATTTTTGCGTTCCTTTCTCTATGAAACCGATTTCCCCTCTTTTGGTCATTTTTTGATTTATAGTTAGGTTCAATTAACCTTTCTTGCAATACATCTCAATTTTCTGTGCTTTTTAGTCAAAAATTCTGCAATATTCATCCCCAAAATTTAAAAAATATTGCGGGGAGTGGGATTGATTTTTGTGGGGTGCAAATTAACGGTTAATTGCACCCCCAACAATCCGGGTCATATTCCTGGGGTAAATCAAAGTAAAAAACAATAATTGCTTGATATGATAGGGAGAAATGGTTTATAATTGGGGAGTTAATTTGTTGGATAAGGAAGGAGCAATATGACGCTCAATGTTGTGACTTTAGTCGGTCGTGCGGGGATTGACCCCGAAGTTAAATATTTCGAGTCTGGTAGCGTGGTTTGTAATGTAACGTTAGCCGTAAATCGTCCCAGTCGCAATAGCGATAAACCGGACTGGTTCAATTTAGAAATGTGGGGGAAAACTGCGGAAGTGGCGGGAAACTACGTCCGTAAAGGCAGCTTAATTGGCATCACGGGTTCTTTGAAGTTTGATTATTGGCAAGATCGGTCCACCGGTGCCCAGCGATCGAAGCCGGTGATCAAAGTCGATCGCCTAGATCTGCTCGGTTCCAAACAGGATGCCGCCAATGGTGCCAGAAGCATGGGCAATGACTATGATGACGACGAGGATTTCTAATCCCCGCCGATTCTGATAACCGCCGAACCAACCTGCCTTAGCAGGGACTTGCCCACCCATAGAATCAGTCTGCATCCGTGGAGCAGCAGGTGATGACGGTTCCCTGCTGCTCCACCGTTCAGGAATGAGTGAGGGGATAGTCCTGGGTTGATGATGGTTTCACCCTTGCTTTTCAGGGCGTTTGTCTGCCAAACATGACGCGGCAATTGTGGCGAACTTCGGCAGGGAAAACCCCGCGATCGAGAGATAGGCAATGATGACAAATTGAGCCGATAAACGCGGGTCAGTTCAACCCACCACCCGCCACCGCCACCGGGAAGGTAACTGCGGATTAAGTATCATTACTTATCCGCTCCAGAATAGTTGAATCCCTGATGCCACAAGGCATCGAAGATTTTAAGCGGCTATAGTGTTAGGTTTTATGACAGAGCTAATCCGTCAGGGTCTAAGTGTTGTAAAATCCTCAATACAGTCAACGGCAATCAACTGAATCTGAACAGCATGGGACAAGATCGCAAGTCAACGGTGGTGATTACGGGTGCCTCCTCGGGGGTTGGCTTATATGCAGCCAAAGCCTTTGCCAAACGAGGAGACTGGCATGTGGTGATGGCTTGTCGGAACTTAGAAAAGGCAAAAAAAGCGGCTGAAGCGGTCGAAATGCCTGCCGACAGCTACACCATTATGCATATCGACCTGGCGTCTCTCGATAGCGTGCGACGGTTTATCAACGAATTCCGAGCCAGCGGCAGACCCCTCGATGCCTTGGTTTGCAATGCGGCAATCTATATGCCTTTGCTGAAAGAACCGTTGCGATCGCCAGAAGGATACGAACTCAGCGTTGCGACGAATCACTTGGGGCACTTTCTCCTGTGTAATGTGATGCTAGAGGATATGAAACGCTCCTCGTCTCCAGATCCGAGAATGGTGATCTTGGGAACCGTCACCCACAATCCGGAAGAATTGGGCGGCAAGATTCCGCCGCGTCCGGATTTGGGCAATCTCGAAGGGTTGGAAGCTGGCTTCAAAGATCCCGTCACCATGATTGACGGCAAAAGCTTTGAATCGGTGAAAGCCTACAAAGATAGCAAGGTGTGCAACGTGCTGACGATGCGAGAACTGCATCGGCGCTATCACGACTCCACCGGCATCGTCTTCACTTCCCTTTACCCCGGATGCGTTGCCGATACGCCCCTATTCCGCAACCACTATCCTCTGTTTCAGAAAATTTTCCCCCTGTTCCAAAAGTACGTCACTGGGGGATATGTGTCTCAAGAGTTAGCCGGCGAACGGGTAGCGGCAGTGGTTGCCGATCCGGAATACAAGCAATCTGGTTCCTATTGGAGTTGGGGCAATCGCCAAAAGAAAAATGGCAAGTCCTTCGTGCAAAAAGTCTCTTCCCAAGCACGGGATGATGAAAAAGCCGAGCGTCTTTGGGATCTCAGCGCCAAGCTAGTGGGACTGGCATAAGCTTCCCGAGGTTGCTATTGCTCTTGAAATCGAGCATTTATAGCGGCTCATCGGCGATCGCCGATGCATTCCACCGCGCGATCGCCGTAGCCATTTTTTTCACATCTCCAGTTTGGCTAACCCCAAATACCGAATCCCTTCCGGCGTCAATTCAAACCGACAAGGCAAAATTTCCAATCCTTGATTCATCGCGTGACGCAACAATTTCCCATATTCGGGATCGGCACTATCTCCCGGGGCAAATATATCGCAATCACTGCGACCAATAAAAAATAATGCCACGGCTCTCCCCTGATTTCCTAACACCACATCTACTAATTCAAGCAAGTGCTTTTGTCCGCGCGTTGTCACCGCATCGGGAAATAACGCCTTTCTCCCTTCCGCCCAAGTTACGTTTTTCACTTCTACATAAATCGGCGGATTTTCTCCATTTTTATTTAACAAAAAATCTACCCGGCTTTTTTTATCCCGCCCGTACACCACTTCCGGGGAAATGGAATCGTACTCCCCCAATCCGGGAAGCGATCGCGCTTCTAAAGCCAATTTAATCGCTTGATTGGGCAAATTCGTATTCACCCCCACCCAAGTCGGTTCGTTATCCTGCGCCTCCACTAATTCCAAACTATAGGGCAATTTTCGCTTGGGATTGTCACTGCGCGACACCATGACGCGGTATCCCGGTTCCGATAATCCCCGCATTTTTCCGGGATTGGCACAATGGGCGGTAATGGTTTCGCCAGTTTCCAATTCTATATCGGCCAAAAACCGCTTGTAGCGTTTGATTAATCGGCCAGATTGTAACGAAGGATAGCGGTAAATAAAGTCGGTCATCGAAGAAAGATACAGGAATCATTTTGGCAATCTTTAAGTTTATCATACTTTGCTACAACTGCGCGAGGATTGCAGAAAATTGCCGAAAAACGAAGAAAATACCTACCAACAGTGGGAGTAGATTACTGAGGGAAAAAATCAAACCGACCCCCTGACTCGAATGTTAATTGTAAATCCTGAAGATGAGGGGACGCAGCAGTATCAGCAGGCAACCCCCGAGAGGTTTACAATTAGCCATTTCGGGGTTAAATAAATTGAAGCACTGTCACGATTTGTAAAGATTTGTGTCTGAAAAACAAAAACGGACTCGTTCCCTAGCCGGAATTGCGGGAATTGTGGCGATCGCCACCTTAATTAGCAAAGTCTTTGGCTTAGTGCGGCAACAAGCGATCGCGGCAGCCTTTGGCGTAGGGCCAGCCTTCGATGCCTACAACTACGCCTACGTAATTCCCGGCTTTTTGCTCATCTTACTCGGCGGTATCAACGGACCGTTCCACAGCGCCATTGTCAGCGTTTTAGCCAAACGCAAAGCGGAAGAAGCCGCCCCCCTGGTGGAAACCATCACCACCCTTGTCGGGAGCTTACTGCTGATCGTCACCGTAATTTTAGTCATCTTTGCCGACCCCCTGATGAGCGTAGTGGCCCCGGGACTGGACATCAGCGCCGCCGAAGCAGCCGCCGAGGGAATCGATCCAGAAAAATTCCAAACCCTGCAACTGACCCAAGCGATCGCCATCCGGCAATTTCGGATCATGGCTCCGCTCGCCGTCCTTGCCGGCTTAATTGGCATTGGGTTTGGCACCCTAAACGCCGCCGACCAATACTGGCTTCCCTCCATCAGCCCCTTATTTTCCAGCGTCGCCGTGATTGGCGCATTAGGCATCTTCGTCGTGCAAGTGGGCAGCAATGTCAGCCTTCCCCAATATGCCACCATCGGCGGTATGGTCTTAGCCGGCGGAACCCTTGCCGGCGCACTATTGCAGTGGTTGGCCCAAGTCTTCGCCCAGTGGCGCAGCGGCTTAGGCACCTTGCGCCTGCGGTTTGAATTCAATCGCCCTGGGGTCAAAGACGTGATGAAAGTCATGGGACCGGCTACCCTGTCTTCCGGGATGCTGCAAATCAACGTCTACACCGACTTGTTTTTCGCCTCCTACATCCCGCAAGCCGCCGCCGCCTTGGGATATGCCGGCTTATTAGTTCAGACCCCCTTGGGCATTATCTCCAACATGCTCTTAGTCCCCTTACTGCCGGTCTTTTCCCGCTTAGCCGACCCCCAGGATTGGCCCGAACTCAAACAGCGCATTCGTCAGGGATTGATCCTCACCGCCCTGACCATGTTGCCCTTGGGGGCATTAATGATTACCTTAGCCGTGGCGATCGTGCGGGTGGTGTACGAACGCGGCGCATTCGACCCCGCCGCCTCCGCATTTGTCGCGCCCATGTTGATGGCGTATGGCGTGGGCATGTTCGTTTACCTGGGACGGGACGTGCTGGTGCGGGTGTTTTATGCCTTGGGCGATGGCGAGACCCCCTTTCGCGTCAGCGTGGTGAATATTTTCCTCAACGCCTTGCTGGATTTTCTGTTAGTCAATGCATTTGGTGCCCCCGGTTTGGTGTTGGCCACCGTGGGGGTCAATATTATCTCGATGGTGACGCTGTTGGTGCTGCTCCATCGCAAGCTGCATGGGTTGCCTTTGTTAGCCTGGAGTCAGCCGGTGGCCTTGCTGAGTGGGGCTAGCGTCCTCGCCGGTTTCGCGGGATGGGGCATTCTTCACGGTTGCGAACAACTCATCGCGCCGGTGGGCTTGCCGATCCAATTCGTGCAACTGAGTGTGGCCGGATTTGGCGGGTTGGGCGTTTTTGCCTTATGCGCCACTCAGTTAAAATTGCCGGAAGTGGATATTTTTGTAGAGCGCGTCCGCCAACGCTTTTCTCGGCGATCGGGTTAATTGGCCCCGGGATGACTCCCGGGCAACAGTAGGCATGAAATTAGCCCGCGTCGGCGGGCTTTTTGCGCGAACCTCCACCCTTCTAGGGTGCGGGGTTTTGTGGGTGCTATCACTCGGTTTCGATCGGGTTATCTTTGGGACTGACCAATTTGAGTAACTTTTGCTTGATTTGGATATCGAAGACTTCCCACTTCATGCGGGCATATTCTTTGCTTTCGTTGGTTCCGGAGAGGAATCCCATCGGAATTTCAAAGCCGCCGGCTTGAGAGCGCCCGCCGCCAAAGTAGCGTCCTTGGGCGTCTTTGCCGAATGCTTCTTTGATGAATTCATCCGGGTCGAGGGTGATTTTGTTGCTTCTGAGGGATCCGGTGACCAGTTCTAAGTCTTCGTCCTCATCGTGGACGATGCCATATACCACGGCGGTATGAACGTTTTCTTCCGTGACCAGAAAATCGGCGGCTTGGGGAATGGCGTCGCGATCGTCGTAGCGGAGGTAGCCTACGCCGGCGATGCAGAAGTTATTGAGGATCATGCGATTTTTTAGCGATCGCTCGATGACGTCCATCACTCGTTTAGAGCGGGTGGCTTGCAGCACGGAACTGAGCAGTTGCGGGTCGTAATAGCGACTCAAATAGGCGGCGGCGAGAAAATCCTCTTCCCGCGCTTGTCGCAGTTGGTTGGTATCGGCGCGCAACCCATGCATCAGGGCGGTGAGGCATTTGATGTGGTCTTCGTTGTTCGGATCGATCCGCAGTAATTGCGCCATCAGATACTGGGTAAAAATCGTGGCTGTGGCGCGAATGTGGGGACGAATATCGGCAAATTCGGGGTGCAAGTCTTCTTGCAACTTATG
Source organism: Phormidium sp. CCY1219 (assembly GCF_035615515.1). GTDB lineage: Bacteria > Cyanobacteriota > Cyanobacteriia > Cyanobacteriales > Laspinemataceae > CCY1219. The sequence continues at coordinate 42,290 of NZ_JAJENT010000550.1, read as the reverse complement.
ATGGTCGATGACCACGGTAAAGGGGATTTGCGCCGATTTTATGGTGGATAAAAGCTGGCTGGTGGTGCCTTGGTTGTCGATTAAGACGCAGCCGTTGTAGGCGGTGAAATCTTTGGTTTTTGCGGTATCCATCGACCAGCGCTGCACCGGCACCCCGGCGAGTTTGACCAAGGCGATGTTTTCTTGGTGACTGAGTGCCCCGGCGTAGACGATATCGCATTCAATGCCGTATTGAGCGGCGATTAATTTGTAGGTCCACGCACAGGACATGGCGTCTGGATCCGGGAAATCCTGGAGAACGACCAAGTGCCGATCGCCTACGTGCTGCTCTAAGGTGGTTCGCAGGGCGTCTGCTTGGGCGATCGCTACTTCGTCAAGCCATCTGAACGCCTCGTCGGCTGAGTTGTGCTTCCCCTGTTCGTTAATGGCAATTTCGGCTCGTTCGTTGTTCGATTCTCCCACTAAATTTTTCCCCTCAATCGGCGAGCGACAACAGCGCCAGCCCCCCCCAGGCAAATACCGTCTGGAGCTGCGCCAACACATTTCAACAATAACGCGAGAGCGGCAAGGGGGAGCGATCGCCACAAACAGATTGGAAAAAACCCCAAGCCGTTCTTGCAACGACTTGGGGTTCAAATTCCGATCACGTATTTTTGCCACTCGTTGTGGGAGCCAGTTTTGAGGTGTTTGGTCACTTCAAAATAAAGACTACTGTATGGCCGACGCGGATTTTTCATCAATGGCATTTTACTTTCGTCTGGGGTGCGGTTTCCTTTTTTGACATTGCAGCGGACGCAGGCGCTGACTAGGTTTTCCCAGGTGTCTCCTCCCCCGCGCGATCGCGGAATCACGTGATCCAGGGTTAAATCTTCTCCGGTACAGCCGCAGTATTGACAACTGTGCCCGTCCCGGTGTAGGATATTCCTCCTGGTGAGTGGGATTTCTTTGTACGGCACGCGAACGTAATGCCTCAGTCGGATGACCGTTGGCAGTGGAAATTCGGCATAAATCATCCTGCCGTTATGTTCGACTTGCTCGGCTTTGCCTTTAAGCAACAATACGATTGCCCTCCGCCAGCTCGTAATGTTGAGCGGTTCGTAGGAGGCATTAAGGACTAGAACCTTGCCCATTGCTTTTCAATTTTGAGAAAAAGAATGTTGTCAAAGATGTTAACACAGGTTTTTTGTCCTGTGTTAGCTCATCTGGATTTAATTGGTCAAATCCTCTTCGTCTAAGGCGGGTTTGAGAATTCCCAAACGCTCTAATGTACCGCGAGTGCTGGGTTTGGTGTGGGTGGGGGTCTCGTCGGGGGTGGGGTTGAGTGTCTCGATCAGCAGGTAGGTTTGCATCTTGCCTTTTCCCTTGATGGCGATCGGGCCGCGCGACTGGAAGCGAAACTGTTGCTGCAGTCGGTGGTAGGTGGTTTCGGAGACTTGAATGCAGCCGGCGATTCCGTGGGACTCCATGCGGGAGGCAATATTGACCGTATCCCCCCACAAATCGTAAATAAATTTTTTGATGCCAATCACGCCGGCAATCACTGGCCCGGTGTGGATGCCAATTCGGATGCTGAGTGCTTCGCTTTTAAGGGCGGCGAGGCGGCGCACTTCTTGCTGCATGTCTAGGGCCATTTGCGCGATCGCTTCGGCATGATCGGGTCTGGGGGTGGGAATCCCCCCAACCACCATATAGGCATCGCCAATGGTTTTAATTTTCTCTAATCCATGCTTATCGGCCAACTGGTCGAAGGCGGAAAATATTTCGTTGAGTAATTCTACCAGTTTCACCGCTGGGGTGTGGCCGGCAAGTTCGGTAAAGCCCACCAGATCGGCAAATAAAACGGTGGCTTGACCAAAACTTTCGGCGATCGGATACACTCCCTGTTTTAACTGCTCGGCGATCGGGTCGGGTAAAATATTCAGCAGCAATTTTTCGGCGCGATCGCGCGCCACTCCTAACTCCATCACCAGATTTTCCAGTTGCTTTTCGCGCTCTTTAATCTGCCTGACATAACTCGAAATTTGATGCCGCATATCGTTAAATGTCAGCATCACTTCCCCTAACTCATCCTGACGCTTTACCCCAAGGGAATAACAGGCTAAATTCCCATTATCCTCCCCCGGCGCTTCCCCCACAGCAATCAGCGCTTGACGCAATTTTAAAATCGGATCGATGACGATAATTCCCAGGGTTATCATGGTGGCAACGGTTACGAAAACGCAAATAATCAACACTAACCCGGCAATTCTGGCCACAAAGGCTTTCAGTTGCCATTTGACGTCGGAGGAATCCAAACGCACGATTAAAATGTAATCATTTCCAAATTCCTGGGTGGACATGGCTAATTCATGTCGGTTGCCATCCGGCGTCCGATAGCGCATCTCGGGACTGCCCATTAAATCGGCAAATCTCAACACTGGGGTTTCCCCAAAGCTTCCCAAGCGTTGCCCGTCTGCCATATAAACCACTCCGCCTTTCACCACCGAATCTAGCATCAGTTGCTTGGCTACTTGGCGAATTCTCTCTTGGGTAACTTGGGAACCACATAAACGCACGAGGGGAGCAACCGATGCGAGTCCAACTTCTTCTAAATGCTGGACTATTTCTCGCTCGCGTCGGTAAACTGAAGGCAGCAAAATAATCGCTTCGACCACCACAATGCTAACAAATACCCACCGGGTAATCTGCCGGGACAAGCGAGATTTTAGCAAATTTTTTACCGTAACACATCTTTGTTTCATGGGTATTTTTAGGTTTACTTATTATTAATTTAGATACCTGAATGTTTTAGATGATATCCCTACCCCGAGGTTCCTTTTGGCACTAAACTGAACCAGTTTCCCAAGGAAATCACCTGGAATTGGATGGAGTTTTAGTAGAAGCACCCCAATCAAGTCAAAGGGTTGTTGCAGTGCGTTTTACCGGTTTCGTGGAATGTAATGGCGCGATTCTCAATTGCGTTGCTCCAGTGCAACTCTTGCTAGTTTATCGTTTACACTGAATATGGGCATAGCTTTCGTTCGAGAAGCAAATAGGTTTTCATCATGCCTTTGCCTTTGACTTTGATAAATCCGCGCTCTTCAAATAGGTATTTATGCTTTAATCGCTCGTAAGTTTCTGTGGTGACTTGAATGCACCCAGAAATTCCTTGGGACTCCATGCGACTGGCGGTATTGACGGTATCTCCCCACAGATCGTAACTAAACTTTTTGATGCCAATCACCCCGGCGACAACTGGGCCGGTGTGCATCCCGATGCGGATGGAGAAGGGTTGACAAGTGGCGCTACTGAGTCGGCGAATTTTCTCCTGCATGTCGAGGGCCATTTCGGCGGCGGCTTCGGCCCCATCGACTCGCGGGTGGGGGAGTCCGGCGACCACCATATAAGCATCGCCAATGGTTTTGATTTTTTCTAATCCGTGTTTCTCGCTGAGTTGGTCGAATCCCGAAAAAATAATGTTGAGTTCTTGAACCAGTTCCTTGGGAGAAATTTGAGAGGAGATTTCGGTAAATCCTACGATGTCGGCAAATACTACGGTGACTTCGTTGAAGCTATCGGCGATCGCGCCTTCTTGGCGTTTTAACCGTTCTGCAATCGGTTCGGGTAAAATATTGAGCAGCAGTTTTTCGGTTTGTTCTTGTTGATACCGCAGGGCTTCTAGGGTAAGTTTGCGAACGGTAATATCTTGCAGGGTACCTTCGTAATAGAGAAACTCGTTGTTGCTATCGTACACGGCGCGGGTGTTTTCGCAAATCCAAATGATGCTGCCATCTTTGCAGTACACTTGGGATTCAAAATCAGCGACGAGGTGGGATTTTTCGATTAAGTCGATGAAGTCTTGGCGTCGAGAGGCTTCTACGTAAAGTTGTTTTCCGATGTTGCCAATCAGCTCGATCGCTTCTTCGGGAGAATCATACCCTAAAATCCGGGCGAGTGCGGGGTTGGCACTGAGGAATTTTCCGTCGCGACTGGTTTGGAATATGCCTTCGGTGACGTTTTCAAAAATGGTGCGATATTTGGCTTCGGCTTCTCGGGTAGCTTTGAAGGCATCTTGCAGTTTTTCTTTGGCGCTATTTAAGGCGATCGCGGAGTTATTCAGTTTGATGATAATATAGGCCGCAGTGCCACCAATAGCGCTCAAGGAAAATAAATACAGAACCACGCGATAAATATTGGCGGTTTTTAAGGCTTCTTCATAGTAGCGATCGTAGATTTTGTACAGGTCTTCGCTGCTTTCCCAAATCGGCAGGGATACTAAGCGCTCGATTAATTCATCCACCTGCGGCTTGTGGGTTAAAATGGTTCGCACGTAGGCGATCGCAAACTCAATCTCGCGCGGTTTTACCTGAGTCTTGCTCTCACGCTTTATCTGCAATAATGTTTCCAATTCTGCCTCGATTTTGGGCGCGAGATTTTCTCGGGAATTCAGGTTATAAATTAACACCTCGCGCAATAATTGGTTGAGACGATCGGCCAACTTCTGACCTCGGGGAACGGCGGCTGCTTTTTGCGCGAGTTCTGTGGCTAAGGTGGGAAAATAAATCAGGGAATTGTTGAGAACGGCATTGCGGGATTTGAATTGCTCGATTAAGGTTTCTTTTTCCTGGATGAGTCTAGCGTTTGCCTCCAGGACTTCATTGAGTTTTTCCCGTTGCTGCCCCTGAATGAAGCTGGGGGCTTGCTTTAATTGCTGTTGCAATGATTTCAAATTTTTGATATTCTGATTAATTGGATCGTAGTAGGTTAAAATTCCATAGCGAATTTCAAATATTTCGCGGTCGATAATGGCATTGATTTCTTTATATTGCCGCAAACTCTGGTTGAAATATTCATGTTCTCGATAATTTATAGCTTGGGAATTAATCCACAAAAAGCCAAATACAATCACCGCTAATACGGCGATCGCGAGTTCTCGAAGTCGAAAAAAGTTCATAACGGTTGGTCTCGATATTCGCCAGTTAAGGTCTCTAGAAACTGAACGATCCGCTGGATTTGTTCGGCGGATAACTGACGTCCTAATTGATATTGTGCCATTACGGCAATGGCGGCTTCTAGGGTCGGGGCAGATCCATCGTGAAAGTAAGGGCTTCTTAGGGTGATGTTTCGCAAACTGGGTACCCTAAATACATAGCAATCGTCCGGGTTCCCCGTGAGGTTAAAGCGTCCGAAGTTGGTGCGGGTGATTTGCCCGCGATCGGCGAAGTAATTGCCGATAATCCCAAACTTTTGAAATAAGTTACCGCCGACGTTTTTTCCCTGATGGCAGCTCACGCACCCATAGTCTTTAAAAAGCTGATATCCGGCTTTTTCTTCCTCGCTGATGGCATTTTCTTCCCCCAATAAGAAGCGGTCAAAACGAGCATTGGGGGTGTAGAGCGATCGCTCGAAGGTGGCGATCGCATCTTTCACATTTGCCTGAGTCATCCCATCGGCATATACTTCCTGAAACTCCTGTAGGTAATCGGGCAATTCTCCAAGTGTCTTTAGAACTTCCGACCAACTCGAATCCATGCCATTGGGATTGCTTATCGCTTCATCTAGTTGTGCTTCTAAACTGTCAAATTTTCCATACCAGTTCATTTTATAGTTAAATCCACTATTAAAAACGGTTAGGGTATTTAACTTTACGGTTTCTCCATTTATCTGCCGTCGGTGAGTCCGCCCATCAGTTCCCCCGGTCTTTAAATTGTGGCAGCTTATGCAAGCAATAGTATTAGTTTTGGATAACCGTGGCTCTTGAAATAATTTTTCTCCCAAGGCAATTTTATCGGGATTCAAGTCCAGGTGTTGGGGAATGGGTTGAATTGGTTCGTGAATGTCACTAATTTCCACAGCATTTTGAACCCAATCCATTTCCGATGGCTCTGGAAATCGGCTCTCTTGCCAGAGTAAAATCCCTAACAATCCTACCAAAATTGCAAATAACACGCAAAACAGGGCAATTAACCGATTGCTGGTATTGAAACCTGTCATCATTGATCCTTCTGTTCGTCCATCGCATTGAAATCAAGAGCTTCTCGCCAGATAATGGAAAAAACTCGCGATCGCTGTTTTTATGCTACTGCAATTTGAGCCGCAGTGTGGGACTCGAACTGTGTTGCAGATGCTAGCGCCCGGTTAGGGTTTGCGGTGGAAATGAGGGAAACCCCCCGGGAGGGAGTGTGGTCCGGTTGTCTGAATATCCGGCTGAGCAGTTCTCGATTATTGATTTTCGATCGTTAATTTTTTTGGAGTGGGGAATCCGGGGGGAAGCCAGTGAATCCGCTGTCGGAGGGGTAGATTTTCCGGCTGTGCGGATTTTTCTCCCGGGATGGAGAGAGCATTGCCCTGTGGTACGATCGCAGGCTGATGGGGGGAAACTCCTGCCGATCGCTTTCGGGAATTGAAAAATCCGGAGTGAGGCATGGGTTTATAGTGCTTAATTGAAATTGAATCAGACTGTTGAGGAGTGAGTGGACATGCTGAGCTGGGAAGAAAGCCAGAGTATTTCGTCAATGCGGCGCGATCGCGCGTGGGTGGAGGTGGATTTCGGGGCGATCGGCCACAATATCCGCGCTATCAAGCATTTGTTATCCCCCCATACCGACTTGATGGCGGTGATTAAAGCCGATGCATACGGTCACGGGGCGGTGACGGTGGCGCAAACCGCCTTAAAAGCAGGTGCCCAATGGCTTGGTGTGGCCACAATTCCCGAGGGCATCGAACTGCGAGAAGCGGGAATTACCGCGCCGGTGCAGGTTCTCGGTGCAACCTATACCCCCGAACAGCTTCGCGCAATGGTACGCTGGCGCTTGCAACCGACTCTGTGTACTCCCAAGCAAGCACTGGTATTCTCGGAAAGCTTGAGCGCTGCGGATCTGTCGCTTCCGGTTCACGTAAAGCTGGATACGGGCATGTCCCGGTTGGGGGCACCTTGGCAAGCGGCGGCGCAATTCGTACAGTTGGTGCATCGGTTGCCCCATTTGCAATTGGCGAGCGTTTATTCTCATTTGGCCACGGCGGATAGTCCGGATCCGACGATGATGCACTTGCAACAAGAACGGTTTGAACGTGCGATTGCGCTGATACAAGGGGCGGGCATTGAGCTACCGCGCCTGCATTTAGCCAATTCTGCGGCGACTTTGAGCGATCGCGCATTGCATTACGATATGGTGCGGGTGGGATTGGGACTTTATGGATTGTATCCAGCCCTCCATTTGCGATCGCGAGTGGATTTGAAACCCGCACTGCAAGTCAAAGCGAGAGTAACTCACGTGAAGGACATCTCCGCCGGCACCGGGGTCAGCTACGGACATCGGTTTATGGCCGATCGCGATCTGCGAATCGCTGTCATCGGGATCGGTTACGCTGACGGCGTACCGCGCAACCTCTCGGACCGAATGCAGGTTCTCCTCCGAGGCCACAAAGTGCGACAAATCGGCGCGATTACGATGGATCAAATGATGATTGATGTGAGCCGATTCCCGGATCTCGAACCCGGTGAAGTGGTGACGCTCTTGGGCGACGATGGCAAATATAGCATTTCCGCCGATGATTGGGCGGAAACTTTAGGAACCATTTCCTGGGAAATTCTCTGCGGCTTCAAACATCGCTTACCTCGCGTCGCTGTCGGTCAACCGTGGGAATGTTGCGAGTCCGCCGCTCAATCCTAATAAAACGCGGGGGATTGAAATCGTCCCTTAGCAGGTTAAGTCCGCCTACGGGGACGAATGACTCGTTCCCAGCACGTGCTGGGAACGAGTGGCAAAAGTGAGTAAAAGTTACATTTTCAATTCGGGCATGGTTTGTTTGAACGGCACACCTTCGTTGATTGCTTCGATTTGTCTTTGTTCCATCAGGTTAACTTCCTTGAGATAAGGGCGCAGGATTTGACTGAGGCGCTGATGATAGAAGCGGTGCAGGCTGTGATTTGGGGTAGCGGGAAAGCCGCGACGTTTTTTGTGCTGTCCCCCTGCACCGGGGTCAAAGGTTTGAATCTCATGTGCGATTCCCCATTCAATCGGAGTATAATAACAGGCATCGAAGTGCAGGCAGTCAATGTCGTAATTGCAGCCCCAATACCGTCCGTAAAGCCGATCGCCTTTGGTGACGCAAAAGGACATGGCCACCGGATGTCTCGCATCCATGCCTTCTTCGTAGGCGGCGACGAGTACGATGCGATGGCGATAGTTATGGTAGAGTTGTTCGAAAAAACGCTTGGTTAGGTATTTGCTGCCCCACCAACCGAAGCGATCGCAGTGGTCGCTATAAAATTGATACATCCGGGGAAACAATGCATGAGCAATTTCATCGCCGTGCAGGGCTTTGACTTCGATACCGGCTTTGGCAACTGCTTTGCGTTCCCGTTTGATGTTGCGGCGCTGATTGGCGTTAAAGACGGCGAGATAATCGTCAAAGGTGTTGAAGCCTTTGTTTTGCCAGATATAACTGTGATGCAGCCAACTGATATAACCCAAGCGTTCCATGAGCGATCGCCATTCCGGATCGACATATAGAAAGTTACAGCAGGAAATTTGGTTGCGATCGCAAAATTCATCGATCGCGTGAATCATCAACCCGGTGATTTCTTCCTCATCTTCTCCCGGGGCAATTAAAAATCGATATCCCGTCACCGGCGTAACTGGACTCATGCCCAGCAATTTGGGATAATACTCGATTCCCAATCGATAGGCTAAATCGGCCCACTGATGGTCGAATACAAATTCACCCCGCGAATGCCCTTTCAAGTACATGGGGGCCGCCGCAATTAACTGCCCGTCTCGCCACACAGTTAAGTGATTCGGCAACCACCCCGTTTTTGCGGTGGCACTCCCCGAACTCTCCATATTGTGCAACCAATCCCATTCAAAAAATGGCGTTTTCAACGGCAGCGCCAGGGCATCCCACTCCGACTGGGGCACTTCAGCGATTTTGTTAATCCAGACAACCGAAACTTGAGGCTTATGCTTTTCCACCATTACCAAACGTTGAGGGTAGAGCGTTCAAATTTTAGGGTAATGCAATCTCCGGAATTCTTGCATAAATTCTTGACAATCGACAATTGGCAATTTTAATATTATCAATTGTCAATTGTCAGTCTTTTCTCACTCGATAGTGCAAAAATAGCTCTTGTTCTATCGGTGTGACCTCTAACAATTCCAAGCGCGTCGCCATCTGGAGGGGAAATCCGCTTCCGTCTACCGGGGTGGGGGCCTGGGTTCCGCCAATTAGCAGGGGGCAAACCGTGAGCCAAAGTTCGTCGATCGCCCCCGCCGCTACCAACGATCCCACCAATTGACCGCCGCCGAGTACCGCTAAGTGTTCGATTCCCGCCTGGGCAATCTGTTGCAATGCGCTTTCCCAGGCGATCGCGCCGGCGTGAGTGTGGCAAATCAGAATTTTCTCAAATCCCGGTTGGTTCTGCCAGGGTTGAGCGCCTGTGGCGGTGGTGAGCAACCAGCGGGGAATGGGTTGCCGGAAAAATGGCAGGGTGGGGTCGATGTTACCGCTGGCAGAGGCGATAATCTGCATCGGTTGTGCGGGTTTGCCGTTGTCAAGACGGTGTTGTATCAGTTGCGAATCTCGGACGCGCATTGCGGTTCCCCCGACGCGCAGACTCCCGGCCCCGCCTAACACGGCATCCGCCGCCGCCACTTGTCGTTCCAAGTGCGCTTTATCGTTGGCAGACCCGAATAAGGTGGGCGATCGCTGGGCATCGGAAATTTTGCCATCGGCACTCATGGCGAGCACTACGGTGGTATAGGGGCGATCGAGCATAGGATTTACTGTCCCTCGCGGTTTGATAGATGGAATGTATTGTAAGAGATGGGGTGCCATTGGTAAAGGTTTGATTTTTATATGTACTCGGGCAAAAATAATTGCAGATGGTAGGATGGGCCTCGCCACTCTCAGAGGGGGCGATCGCGCATCTGTTCTGGAACTGCCCACCCCGCAATGGTTTATACTTAATATCTAAAAGCTTCGGCTGGGCATTGCTTAAATTCCAATTGACGACCTGGCGCACTAAATCGGGAAAGCGAGCTAAAATTATCGGGTTGACTATCAAGGAGCGCCGAAAAAAGCGGCGAATTGGGCAATGGAAGAGGAAGAATTTTACGAGCGAGGATTGGAAAAAGCGCGCCAGAAAGACTATCAGGGGGCGATCGCGGCGTTTACCCAAGCCATAGAGCAAAATCCCTCTTTTGGCAAAGCGTTTTATCAGCGCGGTTTGGCGCGGTTTGACGCGGGAGATTTCTCCGGGGCGATCGCAGATTATACCCACGCCATCGAACGGGATGCGGATGCAATCTCTGCCTATTTTTCCCGCAGTTTAGCGCGCTTAGCAGCGGGGGAATTGCCAGAGGCACTGCAAGATGCCGATCGCGCGATCGATCTAAACCCGGATTATGCTTCGGCGTACAATTTGCGCGGTAGTATTCGGCGGAAAATGGGAGATACGGAAATGGCGATCGGCAATTTTAAAAGAGCGGCGGAACTGTATCTCGAACGACAAGATTCGGAAAAATGTCGCCAGTGTCTCGATAAAATCAAACAGCTTCAACCCCCAGCGCCACCGCCAGTGAACGCCGAACCTCGGCAGAATTTACCCTTGCGCGATCCGAAGGAATTTTTTGTGGATATTTTGCAAAAAGCGGAGAAAGGTGAGTATCGCGCTGCTATCGAGGATTTAAACTGGATTTTAGACGTAGATCCGCAAGATGCGATCGCCTATCGGCATCGCGGGATGATTCGGGGCAAACAAGGGGAATTGCAAGGGGCGATCGCTGACTTAAATCAAGCGATAAAATTGAATTCCAAAGATGCACTGGCGTATCGGCATCGCGGACAAGTACGCTTAAAACTTGCGGACAATCACGGGGCGATCGCTGACTTGAATCGCGCCTTGGAATTGAATCCGGAAGATGCCAGTTTGTATGTTATCCGAGGAAACATCTATCGGTCAATGGGGAATCATCTCGGGGCGCTGGACGATTACAATTATGCTTTAGAAATCAACGAAGACAGTCCCGATGCGTATTTTAATCGGGCGCTCGCTTATTCTAAATTAGAGGAGATGCAGGCGGCGATTGAGGATTATCAAACGGCGGCGAAAATTTATTGCGATCGTGAAGATTGGCAAAACTACAATCAAGCGATGGAGAGTCTGAAACAAATTCAATCTATCACGCCCCAAGCCACCCCCGCGCCGACTCAAGAGTTCCTGCGAAAGCGACTGCTGCGACTCGTGGGCGGATATTGGGAACTCGCCGAACGACTGCTGCAAAGTGCCCGAGAAGAACATCCGGCAATGGGCGAACAATGGTATTTGGAAAAGGTGATTCGCGATATCGAACGCGATCGGGAATGATACGAAAGGGTGCCTGCTAGGCACCCTCGCTTTGAATGAAAATTGCTCGGTGGGCAGTGCCCACCCTACGGAATCTGCTATTAAGTAGGCCAGGTCAATTAAGCTTTTATCCGCTTTAACAACTCGTAAAACGGCTGCCAATTATCATCCACCACAATTGGTTCCCAAATTGCTTCAATTTCCGGCCTCAATATCACCGTTTCTGGATTGTATCGCGCCATGCGATTTTGCATGTCTTCCAGACTGTCGGTAGACACGAACTGTAGCAAATGAGCGTATAATTCCCGCCATTGATGCAACAGTTCCGACCCTTCCATTTCGGGTAAAATTTTGCTGGCATCTTCCCACCACTGGCGAGAAAACTGCTTCCTTACCTGCCAGAAAAACTCCGGATAAATAACTTGCGACTCGCTCAAAAGCTGAATGGTCAACTTGACCAATTCCGTCCCCGGTTCTTCCGGCACATCTTGTTTCCCGAAACCCAACTTCGCCAGCATCACTCGCCGATAATAGTGATTGTAATACTCGTAAAAATGCTCTAACGCCGCTTCCATTTCATGTTGGTCAATAACCGCCTTTAAGGGCACCTGCAACATTTGCAGATTCCAGCGGCAAATGGTTGGCTGATTGCCGTATCTGTAGCGACCGAAATAATCAAAATAGGCAGCGGTAAACTTCGGGTCGTAAGTGGGGATAAAGGCATAGGGGCCGTAGTCGAAACTTTCCCCGGTAATCGACATATTATCCGTATTCAAGACGGCATGACAAAAACCCGCCGCCATCCATTGGGCTGTTAACTTCGCCACCCGTTGCACCAATTCGTGATAGAAGCGGATATATTTTTCCTCCGGATGGGTGGTTTCCGTGCGAGTTAACGGCGGAATCGGTGGAGAAACTGCCGATCGCACCCGGGGATAATACTGTTCGATGACAAAATCGAGCAGCTTTTTAATCAAATCCTTGCGACCCAAATAATGCAACCGTTCAAAGGTGCCAAACCGGATGTGAGACTCGCTGAAGCGGACCATCACGGAAGAACGAGTGGGGGAAGGTTCGTCCCCGCGCCACAATTGTTGCCCGGTTTCGATTAAACTGAGACAGCGAGAGGTTCGCACCCCCATGCGGTGCAGCATTTCCCCCGCCAGCACTTCGCGCACTCCGCCTTTGAGCGTCAAGCGTCCGTCCGCCGTTCGGGAATAGGGGGTGGTTCCGCTTCCTTTGGTGCCGAAATCGTAGAGTTTGCCATCAGTTCCGCGCACTTGTCCGTACAGAAAACCGCGCCCATCCCCTAATTGCGGGTTGTATTCGCCAAACTGATACCCGTGGTAGCGCAGTGCGAGAAAAGGTCGCACTGCGCGAAAGTGCCCGAAGGCTTCGATAAAGTCGTCGTCGGCGACCGCATTGGGGTCTAATCCCAGTTTGGGCAGCACTTCGTCATTGCGCCAGCGCAGAACGTGCAAGGGAAATTCCGCCGCCGGGACGCGATCGTAGTAATCGTCGCCCAAGGATTCCAGGGCGGGTTCGTAGTTGAGGGTTAAAAACGGATTGGACTCTGGAGTTTGGGAGGTTTCAGCGAAAGTCATAGGGTCTGCATCAAAGTCATTCTTTTCAGCATAACCCACCAGGTGCGAGATAAATGCGATCGCTGGCGTGAAATTGGAGAATGCAATTCACCGTCGGTGGTGATTAACCGATTCCCCTGACATTTGAAAGCCTCCACCCATCAGGTGGCGCGCACTACAGAATTGTAGATACTTATTAACGATGGCTTGAACTAAACCCCTCTGATGTAGTAGAATTCAATACCACCATTTAAAATCAATTATTATGAGCAGTGAAGAAATCAAAGCAGACTACGATGGCCCTTGGAAAGAAGCCCTCTCTATCTATTTTGAACAATTCCTCCTTTTCTTTTTTCCCAACCTTCATCGCGAAATCGACTGGAGTCAACCCTATCGTTCTCTAGACAAGGAACTGATGGAACTGGGGCGCAAATCCAAGCGTGGTACCAAGTTTCCCGATAAATTGTTTGAAGTCAAACTGAGGGCGGGAGACCCCCTCTGGATTCTGATTCACGTAGAAGTGCAAAGTCAGTACGATCGCGATTTTACCGATCGCATCTATCGGTACAATTACCGTGCCTTGGATCGATATAACCGATGGGTCGTCAGCTTGGGCGTTTTAGGGGACAATAACCCCTCGTGGCGACCTTGTGAAATTTTATACACCCTGGATGGGTATGAGTTCAAGTTCAAATTCCCGATCGCCAAACTGCTAGACTATGAAAGTCGGTGGCAGGAGTTAGAATCAGATGATAACCCCTTTGCTCTGATGGTGAGGGCGCATTTAAAAACCCTAGCTACCACGGGCAAAATGGCGGAACGAAAACAGTGGAAGTGGACCCTCATCCGCTCCCTGTTTGAACGGGGTTATAATCGAGAGGAAGTGGTGAATCTCTTCCGGTTTATCGACCGCATGATGACTCTACCCACGTCACTCGAACAAGAATTAAAAACCGAAATCATTCGTTATCGGGAGGAAAGAGAAATGCCTTTTATGAGTCAGATAGAAGAAATGGCAAAAGAGGAGGGAATTGAGCAAGGACGTGAAGAGGGCCGTCAACAAGGACGTGAAGAGGGCCGTCAACAAGGAACTCTCCAAACCCGCCGCGAGGATGTGCTGGAAATTTTGCAAATTCGGTTTGCCGAGGTGCCAGCAGAAGTGGTGGCTTCTGTGAATCAGATTGAAGACATCGATTTGCTCAAACAGCTTCATCGACAGGCGATCGCAATTCCATCGGTGGCGCAATTCCAGCAACTCCTCAACCCAGAAACAGAAAGCTAAGCAATCAAGGAGGCGATCGCATTTCTAATGACAACCCACCCCGGCGATCGCCCGATTCGCTGCGGAGGATTGATTGGAGAAAACCTGGCCGATGCGAGAGAAATGCGATCGCCTTTTCTATTATCATAGAGAAGACCTCAGCATCCCGGAATAAACCCGATCGCTCGGTTTAAATTCACTGCTGTTTCGACCGTTGTTTTCCCCCGCGATATAATGGCCCCCAAACTCGCGCCCCAAATCAAATTAAATTGGCTTTTTGCCCCTCTCCGATTTGCGATCGCTTTCTTGCTTCCCATCGCCATTTCCAGCGCTTGCATATCGGCGGAATCCAGGCCCAGACTTACCCCAAAAGCGCGCCAGAGGGAAGCGGTGGTCAATCGAACCTTGCCCGACACTTCTCTGTCGCGTCGCTTGACGTCAGACCTTACCACATTAGGCGATATTTTGCAACAAGGAAATTACTTAACGCAGATGGAACAATGGCAAGGCAAAGCGTTATTTTTGAAAGTAGACGAAACGCAAAATCCGGCTGAATTTCGCTATTACGCCCATCATGCCATCTATGGCGATCGCAATCAAAACGGCATGGTAGACCCTGGCGACGAAGGATTTTTTCCCCCTGCTTCCACGGTAAAAGTGGCGATCGCCGCCTTAGTGCTAGAAAAACTGAATCGCCTGGACATCCAACGGGATGCCGAATATCGAATTGTCGGCAAACGTGAATGGTATTCCATCGCAGAAGACCTGCGAAAAATGCTGGTAATTTCCGACAATGAATCCACCAACCGACTGATATTATGGTTGGGATTCGAACAACTCAACCGCAGTTTGCAGGCGAAAAACTTGCGACAGTTGACCATCACGCGATTGATGCTCGATCGCGGTACCTTAGTGGATTCGCCCCCGTTTGAAATTCGCGACAATCAAACCCTAATTCGTCAGGATGCCCAACCTGTGGTTACTCAATTTAGCTGTTGGGAAAGAGACAAACAACCGGGCAATTGTGCGAGTGCCAGCGACATTTTAGAGGTGTTAGTTCGCCTGGTGCAACCGGAGTATTTTTCCCCCGAAGAGCGTTTCCGCCTCACCGAATCCGACCGACAGTGGTTGCGCGAGGTGATGTCTCACACCCCCAAAGAAGAAGGATTTAACTATGCCGATAATTACTGTCGATTTTTGAGCCAAGTGGAACGCAAATACGCCCATCAATCCGGCAGAATGCTCAGTAAATGCGGAGTGGCTTTATTTTCCAACACCTATATTGATAGCAGCTTTCTCCAAACCGACAGCGGCGAAAAATACTATCTGCTGTTTGCCGTCACCCCCCCAGAATCCGCCGCCGAAGCAGATGTTTTACATTGGATGAACCAGGTCACAGAGTTTATTTTACCCCGCTTGTTTTAAGTGCCGAAAAATACCTACTTTGCTGCCTCGTCTAGAAGTATAAACTGCAAGCTCAATGCAAATTAATTTTGAACCTCTCCTCCTGCATTGCCAGAAAAGCTCTTGGGGTAAAATTTTGTAAAAAATAAAATAATCGGCAAAATTTTTGCTATAATGCGAAGGTCTGGCGGAGGCAGAAGCAGACCATGAGACGGCATAAAAGAGGCTTCATCACGGGTGTAATTTTATCCTTTCTGGTTGCCCTGTGGGTGAATGGCAGAGGGACACCGATCGCGGCATTTTTCCCGCCCCAGGAAAGCATTTTGGCCACTCCAACCGTGGCGGAAACGGCGGAAACGGCGAAACAAGAATCAGCGGATAAATTATTGCAACAAGCGCAAGAAAAAATCGGGGCGAGTAAATACGAAGCCGCGATCGAACTGTTGCGATCCGCGTTAAAGGTGTATCGGGAACTCGGCGATCGCGCCGGGGAAGCCAGTACCCTGAGCAATTTAGGCTGGGCGCATTATTACCTAGGCCACTATCAAACCGGGATGGAATTTCATCGCGCAGCGCTGACCCTGCAAACCGAAACCGAAGACCCCAACGGCGAAGCGTATTCCTTGTATGCATTGGGGTGGGCATTCTTTTCCCTCGGGGAATACGATCGCGCGATCGCCGAGTATGAAAAAGCCCTAAAAATTTTCCAAGACATCGAGGGAGCCACCGGGTCAGCCTTTTGTCTGGGCGGAATGGGATGGGCCTCTTATTATTTAGGCAAAAACTTAGATGCGATCTCCTTTCATCACCAAGCATTAGACATCAGAAAAACCCTAGACTATCCCGCAGGCGTTGCCTTTTCGCTGGGTGGATTGGGAGTTTCCTACTCTGCATTAGGACTCTCCAATCGCGCCCTAGAACTTCATCAGGAACAACTGGAGATCGCCCGTCAAATTGGCAACCGAAGAGAAGAAGCCTATGCCCTCAGCGACATAGGTAAAGCATACACCGACCTCAACCGATATCGAGACGCCCTAGATGCCTATCAGCAAGCCTTAGAAATCCAACGAGACATTGGCGATCGCTGGGGAGAAAAAATCACCTTGTCCCACATGGGAGAAACCCTGTTAAAATCGGGAAACAAGGAAAGAGCAATTGAAAACCTATTCGCCGCGATCGAAGTATTAGAATCCCTCAAACCGGGATTGAGCGATGCCAACAAAGTTTCCCTATTCGACAGCCAAACCGAAACCTATCGGCTGCTACAACAAATCCTCATCGAAGAACAAAACATCGAATTTGCCTTAGAAATTGCCGAACGAAGTCGGGCGCGGGCATTTGTGGAACTTCTCGCCTCCAGACTCGCCGCCAACCCAGAAGAATTTCAACCCCCCGACCCCCTCAGCATCAAGAAAATCAAGCAAATTGCCGCCCAACAAAATGCCACCTTAGTGGAATACGCGATCGGCGAGAATCAACTGTGGTGTTGGGTGATTCCTCCCAACGGAAAAATAGCCTTTCGCACCATTACAATGGAAGGCTTAGAACTCGACCTAGAAGATGCCGCATCCCGTACCCGAATTGCCGCCGCCACTGGCAGAAGTCGGGGAGTAAATCCGTCCCAGGCGGCACTTTCCGAGTGGGTAGGAAACACCCGCGACGAGGTGAAAGATGGATCGGGGAATTCCGAAAAACCCCTAGGGCGAAGCAAAAACGCCAGATTGCAGCAAAGCTATCAATTATTAATCGAGCCGATTGTGGATTTATTGCCAGAAAATCCAGAAGCGCGGGTGATTTTCATTCCGCAAGGCTCTCTATTTTTAGTGCCCTTTCCCGCGTTGCAAGATGAAGCGGGGCGGTATTTAATCGAACAGCATACCATTCTCACTGCACCGTCGATTCAGGTACTTGATTTAACCCATAAAGTCGCCCGGGAACTTACCCGAGAAAAGGGGGAAAATCCGTTAAAATCCGCATCGGTTTTGGTGGTAGGAAATCCGAAAATGCCCAGCATTCCGATAAACTTGGGAGAACAGCCCACGCCTCTGAGTCCATTACCGGGGGCGGAAGAAGAAGCGATCGCCATCTCGTCTTTGCTCGATATTGCGCCGATAATCGGCGAGACGGCTACCGAATCCGCGATCGCACAGCAGATGTCCGGGGCAGATATTATTCATTTAGCCACCCACGGATTGCTAGACGAACTCAAACACCTCGGATTGGGGGTTCCCGGTGCTCTGGCACTCACGCCAGACCCCCAGGAAGACGGATTGCTCACCTCCGACGAAATCCTGTCCATGAACTTGAACGCCTCGTTAGTGGTGCTGAGTGCTTGCAACACCGGCAGAGGTAAAATTACCGGGGATGGGGTAATTGGACTGTCGCGATCGTTTATTTCCGCCGGGGTTCCCAGCGTGGTGGTGTCCCTGTGGTTCGTCCCCGATGCCCCCACCGCCGATTTGATGCGTGCCTTTTACCGCGTCTTACAAGACACTCCCGATAAAGCCTCTGCATTGCGATCGGCGATGTTAGACACCATGCAACAGCATCCCGATCCGAGAGATTGGGCGGCATTTACCCTGGTTGGCGAAGCGTTTTGAGGCAATTGTATAGTGCGCGTCAGCACGAGAAAGGCGTTTGATGAGCGGTCGATTCGCGGATTTGGCGATCGCGCGTCCCCCTTTCATGGCACAATAACAATGGACAACCGCTAAAGCAGAGAACCCCCCAACGAGATTGCCGTTGCCAATGCTTTGCGCGAGGCAGGGTTTTTTATGCGTTGAGGCCCTCTGCCCGTCAGGGGTTCTCTGTGGAGAATGCGATGGAGATTTACCATGCTTGATTATTTTCCCGAAGCCGTCTTTATCGATCGAAGCGTCCAGTTTTTATTTCTCGGATGCGCGGGCGTTGTTGCCTTTCTTGCCGGCTATTTCATCCCGAAACTGATTCAACCGCTGATTAAGTTATTCGCTGCGCCGAAAACCGTCGAAATTTATCAGCAAATTGTGGATCCTTATCGGGCGTTAATCGGGGTGGTGATTGCCCTGAGTATTACGGATATTGCGTGGCTGATTATTCCCAACCCCGCCGATCGCTGGTCCGATGCGATCGAAATTCCCCTGAGTTTATCCGCCGCCATTGGTGTCACCTGGTTGACCTCTCAGTTGTTCAAACAGTTTTTCGACCTGTATGTGTTGGATGCCGCCCTGAAAAAAGGACGAAAAACCAACAGCGAGTTTTTGATTTTAGCCAAATGGCTGGTTAATTTTCTGATTATTTTAATCGCCTTTGTCATTTTTGCCCAAACCCATAAAATCAATATTTTGGGAATTTTTGCCAGTTTGGGGATTGGCGGATTGGCAGTGGCATTTGCAGCGCAAAAAACCTTGGAACAACTGTTAGGCGGAATCGTGCTTTATATCGATCGCCCCTTTGGTGTGGATGACTATATCGGCTTGCCCGATGGCACCTTTGGGCGGGTGGAGTCCATCGGGTTGCGATCGACCAAAATTCGCTCTTCTGGAAAAGGAACGGTAATTGTGGTGCCGAATAATGCCCTCACCCAAACCACCATCGAAAACTTTACCGGGGCGAAAAAAGTCATGGCGATCGCCTACCTGAACTTTTACCGGATCGTTCCCAATGAAGAACGGGCATTGATTCGCCAAGTAATTGTAGAAAGTACCAACGATATCTTTGGCATCGACTCGCGCAATACCGATGTTTCCTTTCGC
This sequence comes from Phormidium sp. CCY1219, assembly GCF_035615515.1. Lineage (GTDB taxonomy): Bacteria > Cyanobacteriota > Cyanobacteriia > Cyanobacteriales > Laspinemataceae > CCY1219. The sequence continues at coordinate 22,982 of NZ_JAJENT010000550.1, read as the reverse complement.
GATCGCACCTTCGCCGGCAGCGACGCGCGCACTCAAGCGCAAATTACCTTTTTTATTCTCGGTTCTGGGGAAGTGTCGATGGAATTGCGCCGTCAACTGCTCGATTTAGCCAATCAAAACATTACCCAGCGATTGCGCGACTACGGGATTGGGTTTGATATGGAAGAACCCACCATTTATGTCGATTCGCCCATTACTATCTAACCTTGTCGATGAATATGTCAGAATTTACCAGTATCATCCGCAACTTTTACAATGTTTTGTACGACTCGGATCTGCCCAACTACGTCATTTTTCTGATTTTCTTACTCGGTTCCTTGGCGATCGGGCGCTATACCCCCAGCATCGTCCGCATCATTATTCACCGGGTTTCGCCGCAGCAGGTGACGACGATTTACGATAATTTTATCGAACCCCTGCAACAACCGTTTAGATTGGCAGGCACCTTTTTGCTGATTTCCTTATCTTTGGTATGGCTGCGGGATTACCCCAGTTTGTACCAATTTCTGACCCCGTTTGTTAACTTAGGGGTAATTGTGAGCGTGGCGTGGCTGATTTCGCGCATTTTTCGCCAAGTCGTCCGCATCTATGGGATTGACTTGCTTCGCCGCTGGGGGCGATCGGGAGATGAATTTCTCTTAGTTATCGAAACCTTGGTGAATGTGATTATCGGCTTTTTTGCTGCCCTCGTCTATGCCAATAGCTTGCAGATTAACTTAATTGGGTTAATGGCTAGCTTGGGGATTGGCGGTTTAGCCGTTGCTTTCGCCGCGCAAAAGATTTTAGAGCAGCTTCTCAGTACCATCGTCTTGTACTTAGATCGCCCCTTCGTTCCCGGCGATTATATTCGCCTCCAGAATGGCGAGTTGGGGCGGGTGGAGTCTATCGGTTTGCGGTCTACTAAAATCCGCACTTCTGCTAAAAGCACCTTGTTTATCGTCCCCAACTCCACCTTAATCAGCATGGAAATCGAAAATCTCACCCGGGCGAAGAAGGTGATGGTGTTGCTTTATCTGGATTTCTATCGGTTGCTGGAAGAACGGGAACATGCCTTGGTGCAACAGACGATTAAAGAAAGCACCAACTCTGTGTACGGCATCGATCCGGGTAGTACCAAAATTGCCTTTAACGATAATTTCCTGAAACGCAACTCAGAGGGCTTTGAAAAAGTTACCACTCAGGCAAGGGTGACGTTTTTCATTTTAGGCTCCAGTGAAAATTCCATCGAACTTCGGAAGCGATTGCTGGAATTAGCCAACAATACGATGTCTAAAAAGTTAAAAGCCTTCGGTATCGATTTTACCATGCAAGACCCCACCATTTATGTGGAATCGCCGATTACGTTGTAAAAATTTCCATAACTTCATACTTCATAACGTTTGGCAAAAAAGCTTTACGGTTATTGACACCCCAACCGTCGGTCAGGCGCGTTAAAATAAAGACATCGGGTTTAAAAGTCATTGACTTTTTAACCCTTCCCCAAATCTGAAGAATCCAACTGGCGGGGAATCTTTTATAGGAGGTACGACAATTATGGCTCCAGCGTTAACAGCTCCACAAAAGCAAGCTAGAGTAAATCGGGGAAGCACCCCATTTGCAGTTCCGGTTCGAGAACGCCCTACACCCACTCTGGATGAACAAATCGAAGCAGCGATCGCCGAAGCGCGTGCGATTTCCGAAGCAAAAGGTGTCGAATCTCGCGAGAGTGCCGTCGCATGGGATATCGTAGAAGAATTACTTTCTGCCTCGGCACACCGCAGAGAAAAACTACCGAAAACCGCATTTGAACGCTACTGCGAGGAGCATCCGGATGCTTCTGAAGCTCGGATGTACGACCTGTAAGAATTTTTAAGACTCTCTAGACAATTGCTAAGTTCCCAATCCCGAACGGGATTGGGTTTTTTTTAATAAAAATTTTAGATTTGCCTGCCGGATTATTGTTTAAAAACGGTAGAACGAGACATCCAAAGGAGTGCCCTAGGGATCCGAATTATTTCCTCCTTCTCAGATGAAAGGTCGGAACCGAGGGAAGCTTGCCCTCTTGGGGATTATTTTTTTTGACGAGAATTTATTCCCATCGCGGGATTGCCTTAACTTGTGGAATTTTTTTGTCAATGATTTAGGTCACTAAATGAGCCGATGATTGTCACATGGAAACCCGAACCGCGATCGCACCCAAATTCCGTAAAATCCCGGAGAATTGAGAGAATGATTTGACTAAAACCCATTCGTAACCATGAAAGCTCTGGAAAATAGATGCCAAGACACCATTGAAGAACGCTTTGGTGATATTTTGTGTTCGGGTCAGATGACGATCGCCGATCGCACCCAACTGCGGGCGGCACTTTTAAACTCTCCCTTAAACGACGAACATCTCGACATCATTAACAGACTGATTTACAGCGCCAAACGCGGTCGGGTCAAACTTCTGGACTAGGGGAGTCCCTTGCCCAATTCCTCCTTGTTTACAACTCGCCGATCGCGCGAGGATCGCCCTTGGGGGGTCTCGCCCCAGATAATTGGCGGCCAAAATTTCAGCAAAACTCTTTTATTCTCAATCAATTGAATCCTTTTTTTCGATCCGGTTCGATATCTCCTCCCTGGGGAATGGTACCGGATCGTATCCGCCTGGGTGCAACGGGTGACAGCGCAAAATGCGGCGGATCGCCAACCAACTGCCCCGCAGGGGGCCAAATCGCGCGATCGCTTCCAGGGCATATTCCGAACAAGTGGGCCGAAACCGACAAGCGGGGGGAAACAGGGGTGAAATCAGCAGGCGGTAGCCGCGAATCAACCCGATTAACACTGCTTTCATAAATCTCCCGTGCATTCTATTTGAATTTTAACTTCCAACAGACAATAACCGGTGGGCAACTCGTTGCCCCCCTACCCCTGCTATCCACCGGGGAAAGCCCCTGCATTTCCAGAAAATCGGCCTGGGAGTATCGCCGAGGACACCATTATCCCATACAGTGATAGGAAGTATTGTTAATGGCGAGTTAAATCACTTCCGTGCTTACTTCCCTATTTCACTTAGAATTTGCAGAGAATTTGTGGCTACATAGCGCAGCCGTTGCCCTTTGGATGGCGGTCATTTTTCTCACGGCAGAAGGACTGCATAAGTTTACCGACACCGACTCGGAACTGGTTCGCAAGGTGGTTCATATCGGAACCGGAAACGTGATTTTGCTGGCGTGGTGGTTGGATATTCCCGCCTGGGTGGCAATTGTCGCCTCGATCGCCGCCGGGGCGATCGCTTTGTTGTCCTACAAATATCCCCTCTTCCCCGGTATCAACAGCGTGGGGCGCAAAAGTCTGGGCACCTTTTTTTATGCCATCAGTATTGGCATCTTAGTGGCGTGGTTCTGGCCCCTAGACAAACCCTACTATGCGGCGATCGGCATATTAATCATGGCCTATGGGGATGGATGCGCCGCTTTAGTGGGGCAGCGTTTTGGCAAGCATCCCTATCGATTATGGGGGGAAAAAAAGAGTTGGGAAGGGTCGCTAACAATGGCATCGGTCAGCTATGCCGTAACGGTACTGATTCTTACCCTCGTCCAAGGCAATCTCTGGCCGATCTGGGTGTTATCTGTTGCCGTTGCTTTGTTCGCTACCGGACTCGAAGCGGTGTCGAAAATCGGCATCGATAATCTGACCGTTCCCCTCGGTACTGCAGCGCTTTGCTTTTTGTTAGAGCGGATATTTTTCAGTTAGGAACTGGCCCATTTGTTAAATAAAGTTTAAATTTTGCCATTTTCGATCCAAAAGCCAACCCCATCCAAACGCGGGTTGGATGGGGTTGACTTAGGTATTTTAACGCTTGCCACAATTAATGGTTTGCTAGAATTAGTCCGCCCATTGAGAGTCTTTGTAGGGGTCGCCTTCAAAGGGTTGTACGCCACTCATGGGATAGATATCGTCGCTGGGACTAAAGATCCGAGCAAAGGCTTCGGACACATATTGCATAACATCGGAAAACATTTTGGAAATATTCATGGTTAAGCTCCTAACATTCAGCTACTTTGAAAACAAGAATTAAGAGGAAAGGTATTAGACCTCGTTACTTTTTACATTAAAGCATGGGGAGAGCTTTGGGGGGAGTTTGCAATCTTTTGTATTAGAACTTATAATTTCGTAATATTTCGCGCAACATTTGGGGAAGCTTCAGCGGTAATTGCGTTAAGGTTAGTAATTTTTCGTTACAACCGTTTACCTGGAATCAGCCTGCACAACTATAGATTATTTTAACATTATCCGCGATCGCTTCAATCCGGTTTCCCGAGGGTATGCGGTTCGGGATTTCACCCAATACCGACATCCGCCTCACTCGCGATCCGTAGCATCCCCCACCGGCAATCCGATCCCCCGAGAGACAGAATCTCCCTCGGTCTTTTTAATGAAATTCACCAAAATAAAATCCTCGGCGAAGCTGTTACAGATTTAACCAAAGCGATTTTTCAGGGTTTCGAGCCGCAAATTCCCAAAAATAATCTGGAAATCCCTGACAAATTTTAGTAATTGCTACTATAATTAGACAAACCGATCGCAGGAGGACCCAGGCAGATGGCAACCGCCACCGAATCAGACAATCGCGGATCTCGACCCGCTTCTCCCCCGGGGGAGGGATCCCTAACGATCGCCCCAGAGGATTATAGCCTCTTAAGCGATCTTTACGAGCTGACAATGGCGGCGTGCTACTGTGGCGAAGGACTCGACGATCGCCCCGCTAGTTTCGAGCTATTCGTCCGCAAGCTCCCCAAAAACTTTGGCTACTTAATCGCAATGGGACTAGCCCAGGCATTCGAGTATCTGCACAACTTCCGATTCACCCCAGAGCAGATTAGCAGCTTGCAATCCACCGGCATTTTTGCCAAAGTCTCGGACAAATTTTGGTCTACCCTAGAAAATGCGCGCTTCACCGGGGACGTCTGGGCGCTACCGGAAGGAACCGCCGTTTTCCCCAACGAACCCCTCTTGCGCGTAGAGGCCCCGTTTTGGCAGGCGCAGGTAGTAGAAACCTACCTACTCAACACCTTAAACTACCAAACCTTAGTGGGCACCCGCGCCGCCCGGATCCGCGATGTCGCCGGACCATCCGCCACCATCCTAGAATTTGGCACCCGTCGCGCCTTTAGCCCCCAAGGCTCCATGTGGGGGGCGCGATCGGCGATCGCCGGCGGCATGAATTCCACCTCCAACGTTCTCGCGGCGCTCAAACTAGGGCGCAAACCCTCCGGGACGATGGCCCATTCCCTGGTGATGGCGCTCACCGCCACCGAAGGCAGCGAGATGCAGGCATTTCGTGCCTTTCACCACTACTTTCCCGGCGCGCCGTTGCTGATCGATACCTACGATACCGTAGAAGCGGCCCGCCAGCTAGCCGATCGCCTCCTAGACGGCGATATGGAAGTGGCCGGCGTCCGCATAGATTCCGGGGATTTGGCCAAACTCTCCAAACAGGTGAAAGAACTGCTTCCCGACGCGCGCATCTTTGTCAGTGGCGATTTAGATGAGTGGGAAATTGCCAAATTGAAAGCCGAAAATTGCCCGATAGACGGCTATGGCGTGGGCACGAAATTGGTCACGGGTTCCCCCGTCAATGGGGTGTATAAAATCGTCGAAATCGACGGGATGCCCGTGATGAAAAAATCCAGCGGTAAAGTCACCTATCCGGGGCGCAAGCAAATTTTTCGCCGCTATGAAGGCGGGAAACAGGTGGGCGATCGCTTGGGATTGGCAAGTGAGGAACCGCAACCCGGAGAAACGCCCATGTTGCAACTGCTCTACCGAAAAGGCAAACCGGTGCATTCTCCCGACACCCTCGAAGCGATCGGCGATCGCACGCAAAACACCGTTGCCTCTCTCCCCGACAGCGCCCGCCAATTGGACGACCCCACCCCACCACCGGTAGAGATTTCCGAGTCCTTGCAAGCGCTCACCCAAAAAACCCAAGAGAAATATAACCTCTTGTAAACCCCGGTGGATGAGCGATTATCCCTTATCCACCTGACACTTTCAATTCTGCTGCAATCAACCCCGTACCTATCCTATGACTTCAATTGCTTTATTTGGAACCAGTGCCGATCCGCCGACCAAAGCGCACCAAGTGATTATTAAATGGCTCTCCCAACACTTCGATCGCGTGGCGGTTTGGACCTCGGACAATCCCTTTAAATCTCATCAGACCCCCCTGGACCATCGATCGCAGATGTTGCGGTTGTTGGTGGGAGAAAGCGTCTCCCAATCCGAGAATATCAACTTTTATCCCGAATTGAGTCATCCGAGAACTCTAGAAACCGTGAAAGTGGCGCGGCAAAAATGGCCCGATGCTGAACTGCACCTGGTCATTGGTTCCGACTTGATCGAACAGTTACCCCAGTGGTATAACGTGGAAACTTTATTACAACAAGTGCAACTGCTGGTGGTGCCCCGTCCTGGTGCGGAGATTTCCCCAGACGCCTTGCAAACCCTGAAAGACATGGGCGCGCAGGTGGCGATCGCCCCTCTCGAGGTTCCCGATGTCTCCTCCACCGCCTATCGCCAAACCAAAACCAAAGAAGCCGTTCCCCCGCCCGTGGAAAATTATATCAACCAAGAACATCTCTACGCCTATCAGGACGCCGGTTAAACCAATGTCAGCGTCTTTGAGCCTCCCTTTGGATTTTAAAGTGGGAGTCGATAACGCGATTTTTTCCGTCGATCCAGCCCAAAATCGGTTGCTGGTTTTGTTAGTCATGCGCGAAAACGAACCCTTTTTGGGACAGTGGTGTTTGCCCGGAACCCTGGTTCGTCAAGGCGAATCTCTCGAACAAGCAGCCTATCGGATTTTATCGGAAAAAATCCAAGCCAACAATCTCTATTTAGAGCAATTGTACACCTTCGGCGGCCCAGGTCGCGACCCGCGCGAATTCAGCGAATCTCCTCCCTGTCGCTATTTGTCGGTGAGTTATTTTGCCTTAGTCCGATTTGAGGAAGCGCAATTAATCAGTTGCGGCGTGCGCGGAATTGCCTGGTATCCTCTCGATGAAGTGCCGCAACTGGCATTCGACCACAACGAAATCTTAAAATACGGTCATCAACGACTGCGAAACAAGCTCGAATACAGTCCCGTTGCCTTTGAAGTCTTGCCAGAAGTGTTTACCTTAAGCGACCTTTATCAGCTTTATACTACAGTTTTAGGCGAAAATTTCTCCGATTATTCTAATTTTCGGGCGAGAATTCTCAAACTGGGGTTTTTGGCCGATACGGGGCTGAAAGTTTCGCGCGGCGCAGGACGTCCCGCCACTCTCTATCGCTTCGATGCTGAAGCCTTTGCCCCTTTAAAAGATAAACCGCTAGTGTTTATTTGACCCGGGCTAACTGAAGATAAATTCCGTTCCATTTACCCTTATATTTATAGGAGAAAACCTGATGAAAATTGCGATCGCGCAACTCAATCCCACCATCGGAGACCTGCTGGGAAACTCAGAAAAAATCCTTGCAGCGGCCAAACAAGCTGCCGATGCAGGCGCGCACCTGATGCTCACCCCCGAACTATCCCTTTGTGGCTATCCCCCCAGAGATTTACTGTTGCGACCGAGTTTTATCGAAGCAATGGTCATCCAGTTAAAAAAACTAGCAGAACAATTACCCAGCGAACTGCCGGTTTTAGTGGGAACGGTACAGGTCAATGCCCTTGCCGACACCACCGGGGGCAAGCCATTATATAATAGCATCGCCTTCCTAAAAAACGGCAAAATCAAACATTTTTTTCACAAACGCTTGTTGCCTACCTACGATGTATTTGACGAAAATCGCTATTTTGATTCTGCCTCGTTGAGCAACTTTTTTTCCCTGACGGATATTCTGGATGAGGACGGTTCGGAAGAGAAAACCAATCCGATTCGCATTGGCGTCACAATTTGCGAAGACTTGTGGAATGACGATCGCTTTTGGGGGAAAAGACATTACTCCTGCAATCCGATTTCCGACCTTGCCGAAGAAGGCGTGGATTTGATTTTCAACTTGTCCGCCTCTCCCTACACCGTGGGCAAACAAAACCTCAGAGAAGAAATGCTCCGTCACGTTGCCCTACGCTATCAAAAAGCCGTGATTTATGTCAACCAAGTGGGGGGCAATGATGACTTGATTTTTGATGGGTACAGCGTGGCATTAAATCGGTCTGGGGAAGTGGTGATGCGCGCGGCATCATTTGACACCGATTTTGTCATGGTGGAACTGAACGAACAAACGCGCGATTTACAGCCAATCGAAACCCAACCGATACATCCGGTGTTGAATCAAGAAGAAGAAATCTGGTCGGCGCTGGTGTTGGGGGTGCGGGATTATACCTGCAAATGTGGGTTCGATAAAGCGGTGATGGGATTAAGTGGCGGGATTGATTCTTCTCTGGTGGCGGCGATCGCCACTGCTGCTTTAGGGAAAGACAAGGTACTCGGCATTTTGATGCCTTCTCCCCATACGTCATCGCAATCTATCGACGATGCATTAGAATTGGCCAAAAACTTGGGCATTCAAACCCATACTTTACCCATCGGCGAGTTGATGGACACCTACGATCGCACCCTAGGGGATTTGTTCGCAGGATTGCCTAACGATGTTACTGAAGAAAACCTGCAAGCGCGCATCCGGGGCAATTTATTAATGGCGATTTCCAATAAGTTCGGACATATGCTGATTTCCACGGGGAATAAATCAGAAATGGCGGTGGGATATTCCACCTTGTATGGGGATATGAGTGGCGGTTTAGCCGCGATCGCCGATGTTCCCAAAACCCAGGTTTATGCCCTCTGTCGCTGGCTCAATACCCGCCATCCCGGCGAAACTATTATCCCCGAAAGTGTCCTCACTAAACCCCCGAGTGCCGAACTCAAACCGGGTCAAGTAGACCAAGATTCTCTGCCCTCTTACGAGATTCTCGATGACATCCTCGATCGCTTGATTCACAAACATCAATCTCTGGCTGAAATTGTCGCCGCCGGACATGAACCCGCCGTGGTACAAAAAATCGTCAAACTCCTCAACCGGGCCGAGTTTAAACGGCGACAAGCCCCGCCGGGATTAAAAGTCACCGATCGCGCTTTCGGGACCGGCTGGCGAATGCCAATTGCCTCTCGCGTCCCGCAATCGATTATTAGTGAAGAAACCAAAAAAGAACCAATTGCTACTTAATTTTACTCATCCACAACAGTGGCGAAGAGCCGTTTCCGTTCCCCCTGCGGAATCAATGCAATCAGCGCGGAAAAATTTCTCGGAAATGCTCTGCGCCACTCTTGAAACGCTTGGGTTTTTGTGTTAAAATCAACTGGTAATCACTTAGGAAAAATAATTGGCAGGTTTTCATTGAACTGGTTCCCCGCTCATGGGGGGGAACCAGTTAACAGAAATTTCAACAAAATGGATTATTTTTGGAAACGCGCGATCGCCGATTCCGGTTGCGGGAGTTCGACCCCCTGATGCATCCCGGGTCCGGGGGGTTGATTCGTGCTGACAAAGAAATTAAGGACAAAGGTAATTGTTGCCGATAAAATGAGTTTTTCTAACATCGCCCCTCACCATCCCTGAAAGTACCCAGAGGATTAAAATTCTATATCTGTAGAATCCCCGATATAGGGCGCAGAGGAAGCGATCGCGATCGCAACCGACATGTGATATTTGCCCAAACACTCGGCGATCGCGATCGCAACTGGCGTGAAGAGCGCGGGGAGGGGGCGCGAGTCCCCAGGGGTGCGCCCCCCTTTGCGCTTAACACTCGAACTCCCATGCCAATTCAATTGCCAAGAGGGGAATCATAACATCAAGCGCAGGAGCAGCGCCCCCATCGAGCCGACGAATCGCATAAAACCGCCGCCGCCATTGTTACCAGAGTCGGGATTTTGAGCCGCATCGATTTGAGCGATTAATTGTTGAGTCGCTTCAAACGCTTGGGGATTATTTTGAATCGCAAACAGTTCTAAGGCAATTTCTGCATCGCCGCGCGCCCCTGGGAGATCGGATTTTTGGGCGCGGACAATGCTGCGTGCCAGATAGGCGGGTGCGAATTCCGGATCCAGGCTTAAAGCTTGGTTAAAATAGGCGATCGCTTCGTCCAAATTTTTCTGCTGTGCTGCTCTGACGCCCCAGTTATAAACATCTGCCACATCCATGACAGTAGCGGGAGTACCGATCGCATCTTGCAAATTTGCCCCCTCAATTTGGGCATCAGTCAAATTCACATCCACTAAATACGCTTCGCGCAGATCCGCCCCGCGCAGATCCGCCCCGCTGAGATCCGCCCCCATCAAATTTGCCCCAAACAAAGACGCCCCGCGCAGATCCGCCCCGCGCAGATCCGCCCCCATCAGTTGGGCGCGACTGAGATTGGCCCGCATCAAATTTGCCTCACCCAGTTGGGCGTTGGAGAGATTGGCCCTCACCAACCCGGCGTTACTCAAATCGCATCCGCCACATTCCTTGGTAGAGAGCAACTGTTGAATCTGTTGCACGTTTTCCGCACTTGTCGGCATGGCAAAGCAAAAAGTAGTCAGCACCGCTGCTGGCGCTAGGAGTTTAAGTTTCATTATTTATCCTTCTGTTGCAACTAACAGATTTGGGATTAGCCGCCAAAGTCACCTTTCGGGCGAAGCAGATTTTCACCATTCAGGCGCTATGGTTAGTTTAATTTTATCCGCTCTTCGTCCGTGGAGGGGGGATTTATTTTCACACTGCGCGATCGCAACTGCGCCATTGCGCCATCGCCCCTGGGGGATTCCCTGCCATTTTTCCCATAAATTGGCGATTGGCCCGCGAGTTTATTTGGCTGAAAAAATCAGCCAAGGCGAAACGAGAAAGCAAGAATCGGGCAACCGGAAGTGGAGTTGGGCTTAATAATTAACCCGCGAGGTTTAACGGGGCGATCGCTTAATCCCGCTGATTGCCCTTCAAGGGCATAAATTTTGGCGAAATGTATCAGACCCATCAAACCGAATCAAGAAAAATGCATTAAAATCACCAGAATAGACCCAACTCATCTAGAAAAGTATTGCCCATGAACGTCTGGACTCACGTACTCCATCTTGTCAGTTCCGGTGCAGTTGCTTATATTACTGCGCGAAACATTCGCGATCCGCTGACGCGACCCAATACCCTTGCTGGGTTTCAATTAGCCGAATCTGGATCGGTGCCTTTTCTGGAAGCATTGAGAGACAGAGCGGCAAAAGAGGGAGATGAATGGTTAGCCGAGAAACTCGATCGCCATGCAGCGGACGAACGGCGGCACGGTCAAATTTTCGCTCATGCGCTCAAACAGCTTAACAAACAAGCGATCGATATCCAGAGTATGCGGAAAAACAAAAGCGAGAAAGACGGGAAAAAATCCGATCGGCGCAGTCCGTTTTTTGCGGCATTTTTTGAGGGATATGAATCGGCGCAATTGAAACCCGAAGCGATAGATTGGATTGTATTTATGGGCAGCACCTATATTTTGGAACGGGATGCCAGTCGAGATTTTGCATCAATGGCAAATGCGTTGCCCGAAGACGAGGCGCACAGTGCGAATTTGAAGAAAGGAATGCTCGCGATCGCCAACGATGAAATCGGTCATGCGGCGTATTTGTACGAAGCGCTGCAGCGACGCTTATCACCGCCTGAAGTCGATCGCGTAGTGGATCGGTGGCGCGAGCGCAAAGTGAATGCCATGTTAGCGATGGTAGGTAGTTTCATGCAAGGCAAACCGCAAGCTTCCTTGGTGCGCGATGGGGCACCTACAGACATGGAGGAAACTGAAGAAACCGCCTCTGAATTAACCGCCGCTTAACCACTCTGCTAAGGCGATCGCGCGATCGCCTTTCCGAGTTCGGGGCAATTTAGGAATTGCCCCCTCATTCCGGGAATTGTCCTGGAGAAAACGATGAGCAAGGATTCATAATTTATCTAATAATTTTAGCAGAACGAATAGCGGTTTATATTGGCCTCATCTTGTCCGGAGGGAGGGTCATTCCGGGAGGATAAATGACCGACGCCACCTTGTGGATAAATTTTTGTTCGATTCGTTCCCCATCTGTGATTTTTTGATTTTAAGTTTTACAAAAATGAAACATCAGTGGTTTATTACAGTAATTACCATCGCCGTAATTTTGTCAGGCGTTCGGGTGGCAATCCAGTTGCCAAAAGAGACAATTGTGGCACAAGAAACTGCCGCCAATAAAATAGCATTGCCCCTGTCCGAGGGCACCTATTGGCTCTACGAAGGCGTGACGAAATGGACCGAAGAAAACTCCGCAGACCTCGAGGAAAAAAAGATAACCTGGAGAATGGAAGTCATCGAGAACTTTCAACGCGGACATTTGAACGTAGCGGTTATTAAAGGACATCCGGCGGATTTAGTGTGGTATAGGGAAGGCAAACAGCGGGGGGATTATCTAATCGTGGAAGTGAACCCGGGGAAGTATTATTTAGTGATGGGAGATCGCGTTCCAGAGGTACTGACGCGCCTGAAAGATGAGGGAGATTTCCTAGCCAACTTACTGGAAGAATCGGAACTATTTCTCGAATCGCCCCTACGTGACGGACAAGTGTTTGGGCCGACATCACAGCTAACGCGCTTAGATGGTGCGTATCGCTGGAATGTGGAACAACAGGAACTCGTGGGATTAAAAGCCAAGAGAATCGCCTCCGGAAGTAAAACGCAATATCGGTTCACCTATCGCACCGCCCCCGATCGCGTAGTGGTAGACTTTATTCCCGGTGTGGGCATGAGTCGCTATCAATACCTGCATCACGGCACCGTCTCGGAAATCGATGTAAAACTGATAGAATTCCAGCCAGGAAAGGAACCCGAAGCCTAATCGAATAGACCCTGGGGATTGGCTAGGGTGGCGATCGCCTCGGGATCGACCCCCCACAGCGCGCCCTAGGGCGGAAAGTGCGATCGCGCGATCGCACTTGTGAGCCAATCCGAGGCGCAATTAACTACTCATGGATCGTGCCATCGGGCATCGTGGCACCATGCAGGTTGCAATAGGTCAAAATCGTATCGCGCAGATCCGCTTCGTGCAAGCAAGCTTGATAGAAAGAGGCTTGATAAAGATTGCTTTCGCGCAAATCGGCACCCTTGAGGTTCGCCCCACTCAAAGAAGACTGTCGCAAATCTGCTTCACTGATCACCGCTTCGTGCAAATTCGCTTGCTGCAAAGAGGTTTCGCGCAAATCTGCCTCATGCAAATCTGCCCCACTGAGATTGGCATTACTCAAGTTCACCCGGTACAAATCTGCCTCTCGTAGAGAAGCCCCACTGAGATTGGCTCCTCGTAAGTCTGCACCCACCAACGAGGCTCCATTCATCTGCGCCCCACTCAGGTCCGCATTTCGCAGATCTACGGCGCGCAGATCCGCCCGCCCCATATAGACTTTCCTCAAGCATGCATTATTCAGCATCGCTCTATAGAGGGTGATTTCCACCAAGTCCCCTCCTTCGAGATCCACGCCCCGAAAGTCTCTCTCTCCTTGGTTGTAGCGATCCACCAGTTCGCGATAATCCACGTTCGTTTCCTCCGCACCTCAATTTGACACAACTAGAATATTGTAGGGTGGAGGGTTCAAACTGAGGTCAATCCTCCTGTCAACAGCCGATCGCTTTTTCACCCCCCCGCCCATCGCGATCGATCCACCCTCCCTCCGGCGCAAGGATGCCAATTCTCCATTCTCAATTATTGGGCGGACGCGGAGCCTCGTTAACTCGTTCCCAGGCGGGAGCCTGGGAACGAGTTAACGAGTTAAAACCTGCAAATTATTTTGCATAATTGCTGATAATTTTTACCGATAATTTTTCTGCCATTAAAATTTTCCAAGTTAGCCGAAAATTGCTTTTTATCGAGCAATTCGATTCCCTAACTTGGAGAAAGTAAGCTACAGGTGGTTTTGACCTAATTAAAGTGGAGTTAATTGTTCTAAACGATGAGCGGACAAGGAGTTGCTTACATCAATGCGATTGAAGAAAATTAGCTAGTGGCGGGGATGCTAATTAGCTTAGAGATTGTAGGCTTTGTTTTGGAAACCTTGGGGGACACTGCCGACGTAGATAGAAAATTAACGCGGGCGATCGCGTGGATAAAGTCTTTCACTTCTGTGGGTCTGCGGAGAATAAACACTCGTTTTTCTGGCCAATAACGCTGGATTTTTTCACCAACTATCTGACGATCGCGTTGGGGATAGTTCCACAGCTGCTTGAGAAAGTTAAGAAAACCTTTGTGGAAAATATTGGGCTGACATCCGGCGGGTAGATCCTGGCGATCGCCGGAATCGTTCAAGTATTTTTGGACAATTTGCCAGAAACAAGTATGGCGGGGAAAATCCAACCAGACGATGGTATCTGCATGGGCAAAACGGCGATCGTAGATAAGATTCGGATTCGCGCGATCGCCGTCGCCTTCAATAATCCAACGTTCTTTTTGCAAATAACGATCTAACTGTTGTTGTCGTTCGGCGTTACTGGTGGGCACCCAATCGGGTTTCCAGCACAGACGATCGAAGTGAATCAGATCCACATTTAATAGATCGGAAAGCTGCCGACCTAGGGTAGATTTTCCAGAGCCGCTAGAACCGATGATAGCTATTCTTCGCATAATAATTTTTCTCCTCTCCTTCTCCTGCGTTTTTCGGCTAGTGTTAATCTAGCTCATATTTTTCCAGAATGATATCTATCTCCGTATATATTTGCACTCTTAAATATCCATTTTCTCCTCTTCTTTTAGATGGGGTGATTTCCTGAAAATCCGATTAAATGGGGGGTTTGAATCGGAGAAATAAAATGATTGTTTATAGAGTTCAGTGCAAAAAGTTGCTGCTTTAGTTAGTTATGATACAGGAAATAGTCAGTTAAATTATCTATCCGGTGATAGAATATTTTACCCTAAAAGAATATTTGATTTAAAAAGCAGCCACCCGAAAAGCTGAAAAGATAGGGGTAGCTGGATTTGAGAGGGGTTAAAAAATACCGACTTGGTTAAATTTTACCTTGAGTCTATCTTGGGGACTATTGTAGCGAACCTGCAGAATAATTCACTCTATCTAGATGCATATTTCTTTAGGAGTTGAGGGAAAGGAAGAGGAAGAAAAAGGCCATGCCAGCCATAGCGATCGCCGATTGTCACAACAGATGAAGCCACAGGAAAAGAAAGGGAGGGAGAGATGGGGGGGGTAGAGGGAAACAGGACACAGCAGCAGAGGCGGAGTGTTAGGAGGATAGCCCAGAGCGATCGCGAAACCGGGGAAGGAGGAGAGGAGCGATCGCCCTTTTGTTGAGGAAAAGCGATCGGCCAAAAGAGAGAATTGAGTTCCCCCTGCGGTAGTCTAGACATGGTTAACCTATCAGCATAAACCACGCGACATCATTATGACCTCAACCGTTTCCAGCCCGCCGCGCACCGTTCGCATTGGTTCACGCAAAAGCCAACTCGCCCTAGTGCAGACCCACTGGGTGCAAGAGCAACTGCAAAAGCATTTTCCCGATCGCCGCTTTGAAGTCCACACCATGAGTACGCAAGGCGACAAAATCCTCGATGTTGCCTTAGCCAAAATTGGGGATAAAGGGCTATTTACCAAAGAGCTGGAAGTGGGAATGCTGCAGCACGAAACCGACTTAGCGGTGCATTCCCTGAAAGACCTGCCCACCAACCTACCCGAAGGATTAATGTTAGGATGCGTCACCGAACGGGAGAATCCGGCGGATGCCCTAGTGGTGCATGAGAAGCACAAAGACAAACAGCTCGAGACCCTATCGCCGGGATCGGTGGTAGGAACCTCCTCCCTGCGACGACTGGCCCAGCTTCGGTATCACTTCCCCCATTTAGAATTTAAAGATATCCGGGGCAACTTGAATACGAGACTGGCGAAACTAGACGAAGGACAGTACGATGCGATTGTTTTAGCCGTCGCCGGGTTAACCAGACTGGGAATGAGCGATCGCATTCACCAAGTCATTCCCCCGGAAATTTCCCTGCATGCCGTGGGGCAAGGTGCCCTAGGGATTGAGTGTCGGACCGACGATGCGGAAATCCTCGACCTGCTCAAAGCCCTCGAACACCGGGAAACCGCGCAACGCTGCTATGCCGAGCGGGCGTTTCTTAACACACTTGAAGGCGGTTGTCAAGTGCCAATTGGAGTAAATACCAAAATTGAAGGCGATCGGCTGACCTTAACCGGCATGGTCGCCAGTCTCGATGGCAAGCGACTAATTAAAGACGCCATCAGCGGCACCCCAGACCAAGCCCAACACCTAGGGATCCAACTGGCGGAGAAATTGCGGGAAATGGGTGCCCAAGAAATTCTCGACGAAATCTTCGAGCAAATCCAGCGCAGTTAATTCTGGGTTGGTTCGGCGCGCCCCCCAAATCGGTTTGCCCGGATCGGGAAAAGCGATCGCTGTAGAGGAAGCGATTTGGGTGGTTTTGCGGGTCAGCCTCCACATCCGCTGAATTTTGGGAATAGAGACGCGAGATTTCGCGTCTCTACCACCATTGCAAATTGCAAGTCCAAATTTCGATTATGACCCATTCAGTGGATCCATTTAAAACCGCCCTGCAATTCACCCTCAAATGGGAAGGAGGAAGCGGACACCCAGAAGACCTCGCCGGAAAGGTCGATCGCGGAATTAGTCAAGCCACCTACGATACCTATCGCCGCCACCAAGGCTTACCGGAACAGTTCGTCAGCCAAATGACCGAAAGCGAACTGGAAGACATTTATTACCGCTATTATTGGCAGCGTTGCCACGCCGAGGTCATGTGCTTGCCCTTAAGCGTGGTTCAATTCGATACGGCGGTAAATTTTCACGTTAGAGGCAGCATTGAGTTTTTGCAAGAAGCCCTTGGCGTCACCGTGGATGGGGACTTTGGGCCGCAAACCCAAGCGGCGTTGGCAAAACAGAACAATCTGGAAACGGCGAAGCGATATTGTCATGGGCGAATGGCATATCGCCAGCAGCGAGTGAAAGCCAATCCCAGCCAAGAGATATTTTTGCAAGGATGGTTGCGTCGCGATCGCGATTTGTTGCATTGCATCGAGCAATTGAGCCTCGAATCCGTCGCCGAAGCACCCCCCATCCGGGAGGTGTCGCGGGCACCGCAGGTAGAGATTGCAGGCAAACTCGAACAGGCGATCGCCCTGTTGCAAGAAGTGGTGGATTTGCTCAAAACCCCTCATTAATCGGACAACATAGAATTAATGGGCGATCGAATCCCAACTTTATCAACCGGCGATCGCAAATCTTCTCGGGACAAGGCAATAATGCCTTGTCCCTAAAATTATGCGGCATCGCCACGGGTTGGGACCGTCGGTACCGAGGTTGCATTGCCCCAGATTCAAAGCGGCGATCGCGCTCGTCATGTCACCCCTCCAGTTATGATGGCGGTACGTGAAGATTTCAGGGAACGCTGAAAACAAGATGCGAATTCTATTTGTCGCCGCAGAAGCGGCTCCAATTGCAAAAGTTGGCGGAATGGGTGATGTAGTCGGCGCACTGCCAAAAGTGCTGCGACAGATGGGGCATGACGTCCGCATCTTCATGCCTTACTATGGTTTCTTACCTGACAAAATGGAAGTGCCGAGCGACCCTATTTGGCAGGGATATGCGATGTTCCAGAGTTTCGACATTTACGAAACCATGCTACCTGGAACCGAAGTGCCCTTGTACCTGTTTGGCCATCCCTCGTTTCTCCCGCGCCGCATCTATGCCGGAGAGGATGAAGACTGGCGCTTCACCTTATTTGCCAATGGTGCGGCAGAATTTGCCTGGAACTATTGGAAACCGGAGATTATCCATTGCCATGACTGGCACACGGGGATGATTCCGGTGTGGATGCACCAATCTCCCGATATTAGCACGGTATTCACCATTCACAATTTGGCCTATCAAGGGCCGTGGCGTTGGCGTTTGGAACAGATGACCTGGTGCCCCTGGTACATGCAGGGTCACAACACAATGGCGGCGGCGGTGCAATACGCCGATCGCGTCAATACCGTTTCTCCTACCTATTCCAAACAAATTCAAACCGCTAATTACGGCGAAACCCTGGAAGGGTTGATGTCGTTTATCAGTGAAAAATTAGTGGGAATTGTCAATGGCATCGATCTCGATTCCTATAATCCGGAAACAGATAACCGTCTGGCGCAAAATTTCGCGGCCAAGTCCCTGGATAAACGGGAAGCCAACAAAATTGCGTTACAAGAAGAAGTCGGTTTGGAGGTGAATAAGGGTGCCTTTTTAGTCGGCATGGTAACGCGGTTAGTGGAACAAAAGGGTTTGGATATTACGTTGCAGATCCTCGATCGCTTTTTGGCTTATACAGATGCTCAGTTCATTTTGCTCGGGACCGGCGATCGCTACTACGAAACCCAAATGTGGCAACTGGCAACTCGTTACCCGGGTCGCATGGCCACGTATTTACTCTATAACGACTCTCTCGCCCGCCGCATCTATGCCGGCAGCGATGCTTTCTTGATGCCCAGTCGCTTTGAGCCTTGCGGTATCAGCCAAATGCTGGCCATGCGCTATGGATGCGTACCGATCGTGCGCCGCACGGGAGGTCTGGTGGATACGGTGTCTCATCACGACCCGATGAACGAAAGCGGTACCGGGTACTGTTTCGATCGCTATGAACCGTTAGATTTGTACACCTGCATGGTGCGCGCTTGGGAAGGCTATCGTTTCAAAGACCGCTGGGAACAATTGCAACAGCGCGGCATGGCGCAAAACTTTAGCTGGGTGAACTCGGCGAAAGAATACGTCAAAATGTACGGGAACATTCTGGGTCTGCCGGAAGAGGAACTCTTCCCCTCAGAACCGAAAAAGGAAATGGCTGAAACTTAATTGAAATCGGCCTTTTTATCGGCACATGATGCAGGAGAAGGGAGAAGCGTGCCCAGGTGAAAGCGGATGGTTTCGCCTTGGCACTTTACCCTCTCCTGTTTTTATATTTTGCCGAGTTGGGGGATTCACGGTGTGAGGATTTGCGATCGCAAATAGGGTTCGGGATTTTGTGCGACCCATCCTTCCTGGGTAGACGATCGCACTTCAAAGTGCAAATGCGGTTCGTTGCTGTCGGGATTTCCGGAGTATCCCAGGGTGCCAATTTGCTGAGCGCGCTGCACTTGCTCTCCCGTCATTACGGTTAAAATGCCCAGATGGGCGTAGCGGGTTTGTTTGCCGTTGGCATGGTTGATAACTACTAGATTGCCATAGGCCCCGCGATCGCCGGCAAAGGCAACTACCCCATCATCGGTTGCCAATACTGCAGTGCCAATCGGCGCTTTGAAATCAATCCCGCTGTGAAAGGTCAGTTGTCCCGTCTGGGGTTCCTGGCGGGTGTTGCCATACCCTAAAATCATTTCTCCGCGAACCGCTAAGGGATAGCCTTCGATTTCCGGGGTCGGAGACTGACTGCCCGCCGGCGCAACCGGGATCCGACCCCCGCTAGAACCATCCTCGGACCACATGACGCCGGGGATGAAGACGACTTCCGGCGGCGAGAGCAAACAGCCGTTATTGTCGAAAATTGCTGCCCCTGGCACTTGGTAAATGGCTGCTAAGTCACTCCAGGTTTGTCCCGGTTCTACTCTGACTTCTATGCCATCAAACGGGGGAATGCGAATCTGAGTGCCCACGGGGAATTGTCCCGTTTGCAGGATGGGATTCATGCCAATGATGGTGGCGGGTTTGAGGTTGTACTGTTGCGCGATCGCCTCGAGGGTTTCGCCCTGGGCTATGGTATGGATTTGCACGCGATCGAGGGCGGGGGAACCCAAACTCGGGGGACAAATATTTGTCTCGGAGGTGCTGGGATTTGCCCGCACCTCTCCCAGGGGAAGGGTCAGGCACAGGAGGGTGGCAAGTCCGATCGACCAACGGGATGAAATCATGGGCAGTTAGGAAGGTAAGAGGTAGTATTTAGCTATTTGTAGGGTGGGCAAAAACTTGCCCACCCTACCGGTGAAGGTGGTGCGTCAGTCCTGTTGATGTTAACATGGGTTGCACGACACCACTGTTAAACCACTGCGTAGGTAATCGACAGGGAGGCTAGTTGTTCGGTTCCGGCAACGCGCGATCGCGGGTCGAAGGAGGCGATGAGGTTGCGGGTGCTGCGAACGGCGAGATCGAGATCCGTCAGCAGTCCATCTACGGCGTTTACCGATTCTTCTTCGAGGTTGCGGGTGCTGCGAACGGCGCGATCGAGATCCGTCAGCAGTCCATCTACGGCGTTTACCGATTCTTCTTCGAGGACTAAAGCGCCTTCGCGGGTGCCTCTGGCGGCAGCGATCGCTTGCAGTTGTTGCAGGGAGTCTCGTAATGGCGCTAAGGTGGCGATCGCTAACACTTCTGCACTGCCCCCGGGACCGCCTACTGTGAGCTGAAAGGCATCGCGATCGCGGTCTGGGATGGTGCGCGTCTCTCCTGCTTTCACGATCGCTGCATCAATGCCGGCGGTCCAACTATTCGGAAACACCACCACTAATTCCCCAGTAGTCGTCACCACTAACAATGTAACGTATAAGTCTCGATTTTCTCCATTGGCGATTTCGCATTGAACCTGGGTGCCGATGGGCAGTTGGGGGATGCCTGCCACGGTGGCAATGGTGCCGGAAGGGGGGTTAGCTGCCGTTTTCTCACTTTGTGATAGATTGCGGAGGCTGCGCGGCGTAAAGGCAGTGGCGGCAAATTCCGTCTGGGTGCCTTGCACCACTTTCAGGGCAGCGGAGACGTTCAATCGAGAGGATTCGGCATTTAAGGTTAATTTGACAATTCGCGCGGCTAACAAGGCGCGAAACTTCGCCTTTAGGCGATCGCAAGCTTCGGCGACGGGTTCTCCCGCCTCGCCAAAGGAACCGGGAATCGCGTCTAAACCGGCACCGTATAATCCCACACTGCCCACCGGGGGAATTTCGGCTACCCCCGATTGCTGCAATTGTGCTTGCAATGCCTCGGTCATCCGTCCGAAAATATAATGCACTTGGGTTTGACCTAAAGCCAGGGGTTCGATGCGGTCCAGTTGGGCGATCGCCGCCTTTGCGGTTTCCCTGTCTTCGCCCAAGGACTCATCCAAGCCAATTTTTAATGTGAGGTTGGCCGGAATCGCTCTGATTTTTTCCTGTAACAGGGTGCCGGGTTGCAAATTTGGGGAAGGTGCGATCGCTTTGGCGCGTGCGAATAATCCCTGGCGCGATTCGATTTGTACCTCTCCCGACCCTTCGGCTACTGCAAATACCGCAGTGCGATCGAAGGCAGCAAATGAGTGCGGATCGATGCCTCCCAACCACAATTGGAAGCGATCGTCGCCTTCTACGGAATTAATCACCGCTTCGGCGGGTAATGATTGAGCTTCGAGGAAATAACTGGGGCGATCGCCATGATTGCTTCCCGGTTTGACTTCCATTTCCGGAATTTGTTGCGTAGAAGAGAGACGGGTAGTGCTACGGGCTACATTTGCTAACACGGTTTTTACCGCGCGATCGCCGGTGTGCTGCCACAAATATTGGGTGAGCAAATACGTAAATGCCCCGGCAAAAAATCCGTCAAACGGTGCATCTGCTGCCAGTTGATGCGCCCCAGCCGATGCGATAACGACCCCTTTCGCTACGCCGCGCTCTCTTGCCTGAATAAATGTGTCTCGAGATAGTTCCAATTGCGAAATCCACTGCTGATGATAGGCGATTTCTTCTTCACTGGGATATTCGCCTCCTTGTAACGCGCGAATCGTTAAGTTTCCCCGTTTCCCGCCTCCGGAATGACAGCTATCTAATACGGTGGTTATTTGCTCTGTATTTATCGCTGACATCCACAGGAATAATGTAGCTCCCATGATATCGGAAACCGTGGGCTGTTGGTTGTTGACCTGACTGGTGCGATCGCTGGGCACAAAGGTGCTATTTAGCTTTTCTCGGACATTCCCGGACCGATTGTATGGATTCACCACTTGCGAACCATGTCCGGAGAAATGAAACACCACCACATCTCCGGGTTTTGCTTGTTTGATTAAATGGTTTTCTACCGCTTCGAGAATGCCAGCCCGAGTGGGTTTGATTTCCGTATCATCGGTTACTGAAACAATATCTTGTGGATGAAAACCAAACCGATGGATTAACAATTCTCGCTGTAAGTGAACGTCTGTCATGCAGCCCCGCAATGGGGTAATATTTGCAGCGGAATAGTCATTGATACCCACCAGTAAAGCTAGCTTGCGCGGCGTATCCTGCGCTAACACTTTTGCGTAACTCAACCCTTGACGCTGAATCCCGATGTGGTCCCATCCCAAGGCGGCGAGGGCGGCCCCCGCTCCTTGGAGAAAGTGACGACGTTTAATGTTACCCATTGGTTTGTTTGATGGAAGAACTTTTAAGGGGGTTTAGTCTAGATTGCCAACAGCGATCGCCTGGAGTTCCCAGGGAAACCCAGTTATCACCTAACTTACCACACTCCTAAGGAAATGTCATCGGTTTGAAAAAATTTTTTAACAGAAGTCAAATGGTATTGACGTTGGCTGAAAGGGCAAGTATAGTGGAGAAAAATTGCGCCGGACTCCGGACATTTACCGAACCAGGGCGGCTCTTTCCAAGTGCCATGCTGGGGTCAAATGGAAGGCTCACTCGCGGGCGATTCGGACTCCGTGGTTTTACGGATCCACTCCAGGGTAAGGCGATCGCGTCCCGGCACAACAACCTACTTTTCAGACTTGTTCCCAAGTTCGAGGATCCCCCTCCTCACGAAGTTGGGCACATCACTGGCCCACCCGATGGTTTCGGTTCATTCCCCGGACATGCGATCGGGGCATCAAAACCCCGGTATCTTTGCCGGGGATTCTCAAGCAAATGGCAGCTATCCGCCGAGGAATCAATTTCCCGGGGGCGCGGGGGAATTCTTGCCCCCTGTCCACAGAAAAACTAGGAGTCAAAACAATGGTGCGTCAATGGTGCTTGCTTCTCTCTCCTCCCGGGTTAGCCGTAGCGGTAAC
>NZ_JAJENT010000549.1:0-8504 GCF_035615515.1 Phormidium sp. CCY1219 | reverse complement strand
AAAGACTTGAGAATTTGGCAAAAAGGTATGGAAATTGCAGAAAAATGCTATTTTCTGACTAATCTTTTCCCTAAACATGAACTCTATGGTATGGTCTCACAAATGAAGAGATGTTCCGTTTCTATCTCAAATAGAGGAAATAGGGAATAGGGAACAGGGAACAGTTTAAAATGATACTGACGCCGTTCCCCGTTCCCCGTTCCCTTGTTTTAGAAATGATTATACATTTATTGCCGGAAGAAAGTAGAATGATTATTAGTCTTATTAATTAAAAAGCAATTAGAAAAATGACCTCTGTTCCCCGTTCCCCGTTCCCCGTTCCCCTTCTGTGGGATTGATTTGGGTCATTTCCGTGCCGTGCGATCGCACCAAATCGATTATATCCCCTTTCTTCTCCCCTCGCCGATTTCCCCCCATCTCTGGCTACAGCTACTTGACAAAATCCCTGCCTTGTGCTTTCCTGTATGTGGCCGCATCCCTTCGTCTCGGCATCAGACAGATTCGCTTATTTTACCACAAATTGGGATTTTTGCAAGGAACCCGATCGCCAGTTTGCGTGAAATTTATCACATGGATTCTTCGATGCGATCGCAGCGCGCCTCGGGGATATCCGAGATAATTAAGATATAGCATAACTGGAGAAAAAGCAATGAAAACCACAATTTTAAATACTGCTGCTCTTTTAATCGCCTTATTTTTCGCCACGCCGGTGAAAGCGGAAAACCCCGCCCACGTGCGCCAACTGCTGGAAACCAATATCTGTCCGGGATGCGATTTGGTGGGTGCTGACCTCAGCGGCGCACATGCGATCGGGGCGGATTTGCGAAATGCAGACCTCGCTGGTGCTAACTTGGAAAATGCGAACCTCGAAGGTGCGGATTTGACCGGGGCAAATTTAGAAGGTGCGGATTTGACCAATGCCTTTTTAAATACTGCGACGTTAACCGATACGAATTTGCAAGGAGTTGATTTAACCGATGCGAATCTCTCCTTTTCCAATCTCACCAATGCGGATTTAACGGCGGCGGATCTGTCGGATACGAATTTAATCGGGGCGGATCTCAATGACGCGGAAATGCCTGCAGAAATGCTCGGGCGCGTGCAATAGGCGCGATAAACCCACTCCCCTATTCTACCCCAGTCTGCTATTGTCTGGGAAAGCGGGAAGTGGATGGGATGTTTCGCGGTTCCCTCGGTCGGTTTAGCCACAGGTTCGATTGGAGCAATTTTCTATTTCTTTGAGCAGTTCTTCTAGCAGCAAATTCTCGGCGCGCAGGTTTTCGGTCTCTCGGTCACAGGAGTGGTTGCGCTGTAGTTTATCGCGCACCTGTTTGCGGGTAAATTGGGTGGCTAACAGTCGAATTTGCGGTCGGATGGCTTCTAGGGCGTTTTCGCTGACGCGATGGGCGAGGGTTTGAAATCTCTCGGCTAACTGGGCGATCGCCTCGTCAATATTCATTGCAGATAAAATCAAAAAACAGCTACTTATTTCCTCCCCAAAAGCTGACCGAATCAGGAATCTATACCCACCCAAAGGGTTTTCCGCCCGTCACTTGATTCCTATCGGATGGGTTGATTTATGTGAGATACATTGCCGAGGAGGGGGTATCCCTGCTTCTGGAAACCGGATCCCCGCTGTGGAGTGAATTTGCGATCGCCCCCACCGCCATTTCCGGTTCTGCTGCTTGGCGATCGCCTCGCCAAAATAAGCCATACTTCCATCCGTCGGTTGCGAGGGGCGCGAGCTTTTTAATATAACTTATTACTAACAAGCAATTTTCGGGTAAAAATTAGGAGGCGCGTTCTTTAGCTCATCAGCGATCGCGCCTCATCCCATGATGGCAATTTCCAAATGTCGCAGGAGTAGAATAAAATTTAGAGCTATTGCGTGCCTCCCATCACCTTTTTGAGAGAGGTCAATCCCTTTTTAACGCGACGAGAAACGGTGACCGAACTAATGCCCATGCGTTCCGCCGTTTCTTTTTGGGTCAAATCCTGGAGGAATACGAATTCGAGTACCTTGCGAGTGCCTTCCTCCAACTTAGCCAGACCTTGTTGCAGGCGAAGTCGGTCTTCTTGGGCCAACTGGAAACTGCGATAGCCCAGATCGGGCACCAATTCTCCGAGGGAAGTTGCGCCTTCCTCTTCATCCTGAACTGGAGCATCCAAGCTCAGGGGGGCGCGGTTGCGACAGGCGAGTTTAACTTCCTGCCATTGCATGACAGAAATATCCAGGGCCGCCGCCACCTCAGCATCAGAGGGTTGGCGATTGAGCTGTTGTTGCAAGCGTTGAATTTCCTTAGTGGCTTGCCGTTGCAAGGTCAACCAATTGCGCGGGATGCGGACAGAGGGACTTTTATCGCGCAGATAGTGTTGAATTTCCCCTCTAATGTAAGGAATGGCAAACGAACTGAAGGCATGTCCTTTGGACATATCAAAACGTTCGATCGCCCGAATCAAGCCCAAGCATCCTACTTGTAGCAGATCGTCATAACTTTCGCTACACTGCTGCATCCAGTGATGCACTTCCTTTCTAACCAACCCAAAATTGAGTTGGACGATTTGATTGCGAATTTCGGTAGAAGCGGTGGTTTGGTACTCGCGCAGGAGTTCCAAACTTTCACTTTTGACTCGTTGACTGTTGACGGTTGTAAGCATTCTGAACACCCCGGTAGGTAGCTCCCCTTTTGAGTATGAGCGAATTTTTCTTTCGCCGCAGTGATCTGCCGCACAGTCGGTGCGATCGGTCTCCCAACCGGGTCGCCAAACATGCCGAGGGTGACGATCGCTGCTGCAGCCAGGGGACTGAGTGGAAGGGCACCCCTCGGGAGGGAAAGCGGGGTTGGGGGAGACAGACTGAGGAATTTATTCTTCTTCTAAACTATATTACCTGTTTTCGGTTGGCAACAGCATTAGGGGTGTGATAATCATATCCTTTTAATGACACATTTTTTAGAAAGATTTTGTAAAGACTGGCCGATCGCCGCCAGGATTTGCGGGCAGCAGGGGGCTAGGGGAGTGGTACCCAAAGCACCGCCGTTATCGAGGAATCCTGCCTGAGAAAGCCTTTTGCGTGACAAAACGAACGGTTCGAGCCAAAATAGTTTCAGGGTAGCCAATTGTCCTCAAGACCTCGAGGGTGCTGTCCCTAGAGTATGGAAACCTCAAGGGACGGATCGGACATTTTGCCAGAAGCGGGAGCGATAGCCCGCTTTGCCGAGAGCGCGATCGCGGCGGTCCAAGAAAATACCAGGATTTCTTGACAGAAGTCAGAAACGCGGTGTCAACGGCGATGGCAAATGGTAAATTAACGGCAGCGCCGTTGGGGGGAGGAGAGGGCGGCTGCCCGGGATCCGCCAAAAGCGGGGTCAAATACATAAACCGATATAAAAAAGGAGCGCGTCAGAATCGTGAGCCAAGCAGAAACGCCAAACCTACAATCCGCGCAAGAGGAATTGTCTCATCTGCGCGAAGAGTTGCAAATGCGCGATCGGCTAGTCGAACAGCTTTCGCAAGAGTTGTTCCGCTTAGTCAAAGGGAATAACAACCCAGGCGTCGCCCAAGATATTCCCGATGAATACCTCGCGCAGATGCGCTCCTTGCGCGAACAACTGCAAGGAGTGGAAGAGCAGGTGACATTTTATCAAGAGCAACTGCAAGAGCGAGATGAAGAGATTTATCAACTGCGCCATTCCGTGCAAGAACTCACCGATCGCTCTCGCATGCTCGAGCAAGTGGTGCAAGAACTGCCCGAAATTTATCGGCAGAAATTCGCCGAACGCATGGAAGGAGTGCGCGAAAAGGTGGAAATGCTGCAACGGGAAAACCGCCAGCTTCACGCCGAACTGCAAAGCGTCAGCTATCGCTTAGCGGTAAGAAGCCGTCGCCACTCTGGACGGTTGGAATTGCCAAGCTTGTCGGGATCGCAAGGAGGAGACATCAGTTTGCCATCCTTGGGAAATGCGTAGGATAGCCATCGCGATCGCGCCGGATTGGGGAGTCCAGGAGCGTCCTCAGGGCGACCCTGCCCCCCTCGATCGCATGATAGCCGCACTCAAAGTCGCGATCGGCCAAACTCACCCCGATGTGGAGCCAGAAATCCACCCGGCTCCTCACTTAAGTGAAATTTTAGGCTCCGCATCGGATACCTTAGTCTGCCCCCTCACCCTCAACGTGCCCCCCACCCTGGACTTTCCCGGGCGGGACATCTATCAAACCTGTGCCGATGTGGCGGGATTGCAGACCGAGGTGGTGAGGAAATGGAACTATCCCATCGGCGAGGGCAACTTTTGGTTGCCCATCGTCCTGACTGCCAGAGGGCCGCTTTACGGGGAAGCGATCGCCACGGCATCCGCAGCCACAGCCTCCGCAACCCCCGCCGACCTGGTGTTTCCACCCGCTGCCACCCCCGGGGCCGCCTACCTACAGCCAGTGCATTTCCCCGATGCGCGGCGACAACCCCTCTATGCCTTTGCCCACCAATTGCTCCAGGAGCTATCCGCTCCTCCGGCAACCTATTTGATGCAATTTGGGCTGTTGGAAGACCGCCTCAGCTTCGATCGCCTGTGGCCCTTTCCCGCAACCCCCGCTCTCGCCAGCATCGGCGTTCAAGTCCCCGACTTGTTCGCCTGCCACTGGTACTGCTTAACCCACAGGCCGATTCTCGACCTCACAATCCGCGACTCACTTAAAGCCTAAAGCTCGCCGGGGGTTAAGTGAGGAGCGCCCCCCGGCGATATTTGGGGAAATTCTCTGGGTCACTCTCTCTCGCTGCAGAGGTGGGATGTTTCTTATTCAGGCAGAGAGCCGATGCCAGGAACCGGGCTAGATTGGGGGAAAATGAGCCGATCGCACCCGGAAAACCTCGCACACAGAGGTAAGGAGAAATTAGGCAGCCACCAACCCAGACCGCTTGGTGGGCGCAGACTGGCGAGAAGGGGTGGCGATCGCCGCTTCATAAGAATCGAAAATCTCCAATACCCGATCGAGCTGCGTAATTTCAAAAATCAACCGCACTGGGGGTGGGGCATTGCAAATCACCAAACGACTCGCGCTTTCTCTCGCAGTTCTCAGTGCGCTGACCAACGCAAATAAGCCAGCACTATCTACCAGGTCTACCTCGGACAGATCGATGACAAACAGCGTTTCTCTATGAGCCGCGATCGCCGCCACTTCTGCTTCGATTGCTTTCCCCGTCTCGGCGTCAAGACAATCCTGCGGCCTAAATACGATCGGTTGAGTGATTTGTTCTTGGGACATCTTTGTTTTACCTCAAAAGATATTATATCGAACTGGCCAAAGCCGATTATTGCTGTGAACCTGAAATAATGCTCCCTGTTCCAGCATGGCGGCAATTTCCCCAAACTGGAGTGCCCCCGATCGCCAGATCCATGCGATCGCGATCGCCGACCAGGAGAATTGCCCCCACCCGCAATCGCGATCGGCCAATAATCGCTACATTATACAAACAGATTTCAATTCCTAGAGGTAGTCTATCTTACCTTTTTCAAATTTTTAATTTCCAGTTAATAACAAGCAACCCCCTCAAAGCCGCAAACATTGACAGGATTGCCGAATATAAGTCAATATGTTAGAGAATCGTCAAAATTTCAAGGCTGTGTTGCATGTCGTCTGAGTTAATCTCTGTAGAAACCATCACTGAAATCGCGCATCAATACGGCTATTGGGCAGTTTTTCTGGGAATAACATTAGAAAACGCCGGGATTCCCCTCCCCGGGGAAACCATTACCCTCGTTGGCGGCTTTCTCGCCGGCAGTGGCGAACTCAACTACTGGTTCGTCCTCGGTAGCGCGATCGCCGGTGCCGTCCTCGGCGATAACTGCGGCTACTGGGTCGGGCGAAAAGGGGGCTGGCCCTTCCTGATCGCCCTAGGCCGACTATTTAAAATTTCCGAAAAACAAATCCTAGCCGTCAAAGATAAATTTAGTCAAAATGCCGCCCGGGCCGTATTTTTAGGGAGATTTGTCGCCTTGCTACGGATTTTTGCAGGGCCATTAGCCGGAATTGCCGAAATGCCCTACGGACAATTTCTATTGTGCAACGCAGCCGGCGCAACCCTGTGGGCCAGCGCGATGGTCAGCTTAGCATTCTTTGTCGGTGAACTCATCCCCTTAGAGCAGTTAGTCTCCAGCGTTGCCAAATTCGCCATTTTCGCCCTCGCGATCGCAATCGTTTGGTTTATCGTCCTCCCGTGGTTAGAAGCACGCAGCAGTGCCAAACAACTGAAAGAATGAGCCGCGTATGCCACTCAAAGCGGCAAAAGGCAAAAGAGTTCGGAGATTCTTTTGCCTTTTTTATCCCTTAAAGCACCTTATGCCTCGCCTCTGAGTTTTTTCGACCAAATCCGCGTGGGCAAACCCCAAACGTAGATAAAGCCTTCCGCCGCCTTGTGGTCGAACTTATCCTCAGCGCCATAAGTAGCCAGATCCGGGGTATAGAGAGAATTTTCCGACTTGCGCCCCACAATCTTTGCCTGACCCTTGAACAGTTTCACCCGAATCGTGCCAGAGACTTGTTCCTGAGTCTGTTGGATAAACGCATCCAGGGCCGATTTCAGCGGACTGTACCACAAACCGTTGTACACCAACTCGCTGTAGGTCTGTTCGATACCCCGCTTGTACTGCGTCACATCTTTGGTCAGGGTGAGGCTTTCGAGATCCCGGTGGGCGTCAACAAGGACCAGCAGCGCCGGCGTCTCGTAGATTTCCCGGGATTTAATCCCCACCAAACGGTTTTCCATCAAATCGATGCGGCCCACCCCGTGACGACCCACAATCTCGTTGAGCTGCGAGATCAAGTCGATAGGCGAGAGCATATTGCCATTCAGGGTCGTGGGAATGCCTTTGGTAAAACCGATTTCCACATATTCCGGTTCATCCGGGGTGTTTGCGATCGCCCGCGTCATCAGGTAGATTTCTTCCGGCGGTTCCGTCCAAGGGTCTTCCAGAGGTCCCGCCTCAATGGATCGTCCTAAAATATTGCGATCGATACTGTAAGGGGAAGACTTCTTCACCGGAGAGGGGATGCCAAACCTTTCCCCATACGCAATAGTTTCCTCCCGACTCATGTTCCATTCTCGCGCCGGAACTAGCACCTTGATATTCGGGTTGAGTGCCGCGATCGACACATCGAAGCGCACCTGATCGTTGCCCTTCCCGGTGCAACCATGCGCCACAGCATCCGCCCCATATTTTTCCGCCGCCTCCACCAACAGTTGCGCGATTAGCGGTCTAGCGAGGGCCGTGGAAAGCGGATAGCGATTTTCGTACAACGCATTCGCTTGAATAGCGGGAAACGCATAGTCGGTGAGAAATCTTTCCGTTGCGTCTTCCACTAAGGACTGACTCGCACCGGATTTTAATGCTTTTTCTTGGATAGGCTTGAGTTCTTCTCCCTGACCGAGATCTGCCGCCAGGGTAATCACTTCTTCCACCCCCCACTCTTCTTTTAAGTAGGGAATGCACACCGTGGTATCCACTCCACCGGAATATGCCAAAACGACTTTGGTAGCGCGACCCATTGGTTTCTCCTTTCTCCTCAACACATGACTGAATTGCGCTGCTGCGGGATTCGGGTTTTTTCCCACCCCGAACAGATGAGCATAATCAATTTAGCACCGATTGCTTGTGGTTTTTCGGGGAGCTGAATCGGTTCGCTCGAATTGCGGGAGTTCCAGTTACGTTCTTGTCACGGATTGTTGAGATTGCGCCGACGCGATCGCCTCGCCACCGCGATCGGCATTCCGACAATTTCGCCCCAAGACGTAGCAACACAATGGCAAGCGTCGCCCAAGGAGGAACATCGGCGATCGCCGCCTTTAACACCACCTCGCTCAACGCGATCGCCGAACATTTAGCCGATTTTTTGCCTCAAATGCTTGACAAAATAATAATCTTGTGCTAAATGCAAATCTCGAAGCAAGGCGCAATCCCCACCCATATCATCCGCATCACCCACTGAAGAAGCTAAACGCGAAAGCATGGGGTTACTCCCCATTAGACTAACTATTTTTATAGACTTCAGCCGCTTCTTGAACGATCGCTTTTAGATCCTGAGTATCGAACGGTTTGCTGACGCATTTAAAAACATTTGCTTTACTTTTTATGTCATCCGCATCTTCCAGGGCATCCTCACTGTAACCGGTTAGAAGAATGCCAATTGTATTCGGAAAGCGGTCTTTCGCCTTGCTCAATAATTCTAAACCCGTCATCTCTGGCATACTCTGGTCAGTAATAATCACCGCCACCTCTCCTTGTTCGTCAAACAATTCGATGGCACTCAGAGGACTTTGCGCGCGGATGACTTGAAATTCCCGTCGAAAGGTGCGGTAAAGCAAATCCAGGTTGTCGCGTTCGTCATCAACCACCATTAATTTGAGTTTGGGCATATGTAAAGTTACTCCGCCAATGTTAAACTAAGTAATTCTGTCACCAAAACTACTCGTCTTCAAAACCGGACTTGAGACTTTCACCTCATCCGGCTCC
>NZ_JAJENT010000548.1:0-317 GCF_035615515.1 Phormidium sp. CCY1219 | reverse complement strand
TCCTTTAAGAGAAAATCCTAAAGTTGTCGCTACTTTTTTGAGGATATTAGATGCGGCATTAATATCGGCATTAACTAACAAACCGTTTTGAGTTTGATAGAGTCCTCGCTTAATTCGTTTGCCTGATGCTTTCCAGCTCTCGGGTTTTTCACCGATAGTTGGCAAGAAATCATCATCTAAAAACGATGCTTGTGAAGTGTACGACTCTTCAGTTTCAATAAACTCTATGCCGTACAATTCGCATAACTGACTAATTCGTTCTTTAAGTTTTGCCGTGGGAATTTGTACAAACTTTTGGTTGTTTTTTCTGCCAATGT
>NZ_JAJENT010000547.1:0-720 GCF_035615515.1 Phormidium sp. CCY1219 | reverse complement strand
ATTATCAAAGTGCCTCTACCAACTCCTTTAAGAGAAAATCCTAAAGTTGTCGCTACTTTTTTGAGGATATTAGATGCAGCATTAATATCGGCATTAACTAGGGAATAGTGAATAGTGAATAGTGAATAGTGAATAGTGAATAATAAAATTTTCCCTTTTCCCTTTTCCCTTTAATTAATTCTTGTTGGCATCCATACATCTTTATCACCTCCACGATACAATTATAACATTAAAAAATAAGAAATGACAACCTTTTTGACTTATTTTTAAAGGCGACTAAAGTCGCCGTACGTTTTTCATCTACGTTTTAAAAAACGTAGCTTTCAAACTCTCGTCCTTCTTTCGTAAAAAAGAGCAAGGCGATCGCCCCAGCCACAGGGAGCGCCTCGATCGGATTTGCCAGAATTTTGGCCATTTTTTTACCATAGTTCGAGCTAGTTGTCAAGCCGCAAAATGACTCATCGCGCCGCAAAACCTTCGTCATGGAAAGGCTGCTGGAATCGAAAAAATACCTCCGTATTTTCACGGAGAAAAAAATCCGTGAAAATACGGAGTCAAAAAGAGCGATTTCACCGATGAAATAATAGCCGAAAACCGACACAATAGGAAATGTAGAGTTCAGATCCATCCTATGCAAGCGGCTACTGTCAGCACCCCGCTCTAAAGAGACGGGGCTTCTAGCCCCTGACTTTAGGTAGCTGACCAGCCTAAGCCCTACGA
>NZ_JAJENT010000546.1:0-459 GCF_035615515.1 Phormidium sp. CCY1219 | reverse complement strand
CGTCTCGTCCTGGTTTTGGTATCCATACCCGTCTGGCAGGTCTGGCTTTTGAGTCGAGTTTCAATTGACCTGCAAGGTTCATACGTGATTTTGGGGACAAGGATTTCACCCCATCCACCCCCGCCGTCTTTTTGCCTCGATTGTCTTGGGTTACCCGTCGTACCGCTAGCACCTTGGCAGACCAGCTTTTCAGCAAAATCTTTTGGAGTCCGCGAACTGTTTTAACATCGCCACGACACTCGGCTTGATAAATTCGTTTTTGTAGGCGGTAGACGTGACGTTCAGCCTTTTTCCAGTCGATGTCGCGCCATTCCTTCCGCACCGTATTCTCTTGATGAACCGTATTGGGTATTTCCATACTACTCAGACTTTATCTTCCAAATTGTCGTGAGTCTGTCTGCATATGTTGGGCATTACCCCAACCTTTCGCTTCTGACTCAATCCTGCCCCCGTTGGCTT
>NZ_JAJENT010000545.1:0-2322 GCF_035615515.1 Phormidium sp. CCY1219 | reverse complement strand
TCAATATAGTTTTGACGGCGGCTAAAGCCGCAAGTTCGTTTTTCCTCCCCCGGCTAAAGCACGGGGGTTTCCAAACGGATCGGAGGTTATCATAAGTCAATTTTGAGGAAAGAAAGTCGGTTTCTCGCCTCTTACGACACCCGCACCCTAGGCCCTAAACAAATCTAAAATAAAAAAGATATGTCTTCCGAGCGATATCAAAGCAAATTATTTAATTTTCTCGATCGGCGATCGCGCCAAGTGGCGAAACATCTGGAGAAAGCGAAGCAGCAGCTCAAAGCGATCGCCGCTTCTGGCGCGCATTTGGCGATGATTCCCCTGTATGCGGCGTATCAAGCCACCCGCTTCATCGGGAAGCAACTGAAAGGAAGCGTGCAATCCAGGGACGACAGCGGGAAAAACCTGGGTGGCGCAGCCACAGAAGAACCCCCTTCCCCCAGTGTAGACAGCGCCATCGATCGCCTATTGAGCGCCGTAGAAATCCGCGAATCCACCGTAGGGGAAAACAGTGGCGATCCGGTGGCGATTGTCTCCCCGATCGCCGCAACCGAACCCAGGGACAATCCCGAGACTTCCACCCCCGCCTCGGGGAAATTTCCCGGTTGGGGAGGATGGAAACAGTGGATGAGCGCCGTGGCGGAAAAAATCGCCGCCCCGGGCAAATTGGCGCTGCAGCATGTTTCTCGCGCCAGGGGGTTGCAGAAAAAATCCGCCACCGCCCTCCAGGAAACTGAGAAGCAGGGAGGAAGCGTGGTGGTACGCGCGATCGCCACTCAGCTAGACACCCGCCGCTTAGTCTTCGTCACCCCGGGAAATCAGATTCTCGATCTCCTCACCCCCGCCCAGCAAGAACAATTGCAGGCGAGAATTCAGTGGGAATTAGCCGCCGGGGGTCACGGAGACAATCCGCAATTCAAACAACCGAAGAAAACCGCCCCCACCCTTTCGGGGGAGAGTTCCGGGAAAACATTACCCGCCCCACCGAGGGGAGGATTTGGGTTTGCGCAACTGGGGAATTCCCTCGATCGCGCCTTAAATAGCCTCGAAAATGCGTGGCAAAATTCCGGCTTAGTATTGCAACCCAGCGGGATGAACGAAGTCCCCCCGCAAGCGCCGGTAGAGGAAGCGCAACCGCACACAGAGGGGATTCATCGGCAAATTCAAGCCGCCTTGTTGGTGGTAGATGGTGCAGTGGCGCGGTTAGAAGGGATGGAGTTACCGCCCGGATCCGGCGTCGGGATTGCCCTTGCGGACCGCACTGAGTCCCTGATGCAGACGATTCAGAAATGGGCGATCGCCCTCGTCACCGACCCCGATCTCAACCCCGACGCCGGATCCCTTGACAGCGAAAATCCCCGCGCATTGCTGAAAATTCAGCTTTTGATTCAAACCGCGATCGACTATTTATTTAGCGAAGACCCCAGCAACCCCCTAGGGCCAGAAGCGAGAGCAAAGTTAGACAACCCCTCGCCAACCGCGCCCCCCCTTTCCGGGAATGGGCCGACAGCGAATCGACCTGCAATAGCACAAAAATTCCAAAATGTCAACCCCATCCGCGAAAAATCTGGCCTAGAAAAGGAGCAATTCCCCGAGAACCCGAAACCCCCGCTTACCCTGAGCCAGGTGTGGGGAACCCGGGCGATCGCCAAATTCCTCAGCGATTTTCCCTTAGCCCCCCCCGCCAGCCCCCGGAAAGCCCCCGAACCGAGTAGCCGACCAACCGCAGCGCCACATCTAGAATCCGTTTCCGCCGTACAACCCGCCACCCGCGCCACCACCCCCACCGTCACCGTACCGCCCGCCGAAGAGTCCGACTCCGCCCCCAACTGGATAGAGGCGCAAGTGCTACAGGTGGAATACATCAAGCACCCATTAGAGGTAGTGTTGCACTGGCTCGATCGCCTCATGGTTCGCGTCGAAGAACTGGTGGTCAGACTCTGGGATTGGATGCGCCACTCATTAATCGGGTAAGACCCCAACCCACCGTAGGGTGCGTGACGCCCCCAACCCCATCCCCGGTAGCATCCACCCAATCCAATCCGGGGGTCACGCACCGCACCCATCCGAGGGGGCGGGGCTTTTTGCCCGAGGAGGGGGGGAACGTATGGTAATATGAGGCGTCAGATTTCAATGGGGTGCAAGGATTGGCGAGCCAGTCAATCGCGCAAATGGAAGACAAAGCGCACAGAAGTTGGAACGGGAAGGGCAACTTTAGAGGATAATAAAGCTGTATAGTATTATTGGCAGGTGCGATTCGTTCCCGCAAAAGTGGAGGGTAAATGCCTGAAACGTAAGCGGGGCAAGGAACACAGTCCCTAAAGA
>NZ_JAJENT010000544.1:0-849 GCF_035615515.1 Phormidium sp. CCY1219 | reverse complement strand
TAGTCGTAGTTGAAGCGGAACCCAAGGGGTGGCTCGGAGGCACCAGAGAAATTGGAGACCGAACCCGTGCCGATTGCGAAGGAAGGCTTGAGAAAAATTTCAGACATGGTACAATTTGGGTAATGTTTTTTAGGTTTGAGGGGAGTGCAATCCCCTTTTTTTGTTTGAAATGGGAAATTTAGGGATCTGATGGCAGAACGAACGCATTACGTTCTACTGCCTCTAACGAAAAATTGCATTCTCATTTTTCGGGATACCGTTAATCTAGTCAAAATTATTTAACTTGTCAAGGGAAAAACCTATCTATTATGTAAAGAAATGTAACAAATTCCAAACTCGTCCAACAAATTGTAGCGACATTAGTGCTGAGTGCTAGGTGAGCGAACAGAAGAACAGGCAAGGAACGCCGCAGATGCGGCTGGCAGAGTTAATAGCGTTTCTTAGTGAAGTTTTGGGAGAACCGAACGATACAGCGCTGGCACAGCGAATAGGGATCCAGCGCACTGCTTTTCATCGGTTGAAGGCGGGAGAAAGTACGAACCTCTACAAACGCAACCGAGACGCAATGCTTAATTTTTTAGGAGTGACGGCAGACGAACTCAATGCCTATATTGAGGGGGAGTTGCCTCTGACGAAGCTGGTGCGGAATGTGATGACGGCTCCGAATTCTGGAGTGGCGTTCGATGAGATTGTGGAACGCTTGCCTTACCTGAAATTTTCCGATCTGCTGCGGTTGTCGGAAGCGCTCAACCAACGAATTCTTGAAGTTTTCCAACCTTTCCGCAGACACCTCGATCGCATCGGAATGGGTCGAACCCCAGAAGCGATCGCCGAGATACTCCCGACCCC
>NZ_JAJENT010000543.1:0-345 GCF_035615515.1 Phormidium sp. CCY1219 | reverse complement strand
GAGGAAAGGTGGTTAAGCCTGGGTCTAAACAGGTACCCCATTGAGCAAGTGTCTATGGATAGGAAAACGAAGCCACGATTGAAGCGTCGAGATTTCAAACCAGCGAAAATTAGACTGACACGCTGGAACCAAAAGGTGAAGGATAAAGGGAAGGCGAGTTGGCTGCCGACCTTCCACACACTCAAAAGAAACCCGGCGTAAAGTGGCATCCTAAGGACACAAACAATCGGCATTCGGAACGAAGTAACCCTCGTTGTCGCTCTCAGGGAATTTGGTCGATATCCTGAGTAGGAAACCATCCGCAAGCCAGCGAGGAAAGGATTGAGTCAGAAGCGAACGGTTGGG
>NZ_JAJENT010000542.1:0-264 GCF_035615515.1 Phormidium sp. CCY1219 | reverse complement strand
GGGAGGAAAGGTGGTTAAGCCTGAGTCTAAGCAGGTACCCCATCGAGCAAGTGTCCATGGATAGGAATACGAAGCCACGTCGAAGCGTCGACACAACACACCAGCGAAAAATTAGAATGACACGCTGGAACCAAAAGGTGAAGGATAAAGGGAAGGCGAGTCTCTACTCGACCTTTCACACACTCAAAAGAAACCCGGCGTATGGTGGCGTCCTAAAGGCACGAACAATCGACATTCGGAACGAAGTAACCCTCGCTGTTGCTC
>NZ_JAJENT010000541.1:0-2801 GCF_035615515.1 Phormidium sp. CCY1219 | reverse complement strand
CCCAGGTTGTTTTGGGTGGTTGCCCACTGAGTCGGAGCGCTCTCGCCGGTCCAGACGGTGAGGGCGGCTTGGTAGCAAGCGATCGCAATTTTCCGATTCAAGGCTTGATTGCCGAGGGGAAATTGTTGAATCAGATTGCCAAATTCCACAAACACTGCCGGAATGAGGGGGTTTTGCGCTTCGCTTTCCCGAGATTGTAAACGATGCCAATAGTGTTCTAAGGCGGGAATTAAGGCAGCATTCAAGTGATGCAGATTGTCTTTCAGAATCGGATAAATCTGTTGAGGATTGCCTTGATGTTCTACGATTTTCGCAAACAGCATTCCCAGAAAAGCCACCTGCTCGTTGCCCTCCGGGTCGATAGCCAGATTGATGCCAGGTTTCTGGGCGGCCCGGTCCATGTCTTCCCCCGTCTCCAACCGGTGCTGCACTCGTTCCCGTCCCTGTTGGGCAATTTGCACCGTCCCCCGCAAGGTTCGCCAAAACTGGCGCGCCGTCAGGGTGCTATTTTCCAAGGGCAAATCTGCCTGTAGCCGCACTTCCCCATCTTCCGGGTCTCGTTGCCACCGCGCCAGTTTGTATTCCCAACCCAGGTGCAGCAAGGTTTCCCACGCCGCTTCCGCCTGGGGATGGTTCTCGCTGATGGTGAGCAGTTGCGGCACCAAGAAGCTCACGAATTCCCCGGCTTCGCGTATCTGGATGACCACAGCCATGCCCTCCACCGTCACGATGAGGCGCTGTTGTTCCGGTTCAACTTCATAGGACCAGTCCTCCTGGTCTAAAAATTCGCAAATTCGATCCAATTGCACTGCCATAACTTTCTCCTTGTCAGGCGAATCCCGTCAGACACAGAGTACCGGCACAACCCGGTTGGTGGAATGTCCCCTGTATCTGAAGGGGTGAAACGTTCCCGGTGATGAGGCTCACTCCTCATCCTGTAAGTATTGCAGTTCTGCCTGCAGTTCCGCCAACGCCTCCGCCGGCAACATATCCTGCAACGCCGCCGCTATCTGTGCCGCAATCGGTTGTCGTCCCGGGTCATTCCCGGTGGCTAATACGGTCTTTAAGCGTTCTATCCCCTCCTCGGTCAACTGAATCAACCCCGACAGCAGGCGATTAAACTGTTTCTCGCTCAGGGGGGCATCTTCCAACGCCAGATCCACGCTGCTTCGCACTTCTCCATCACTGGGGTCATACTCCCAGCGCAATAGCTTCTTTTCCCAGGCGATGGCTAACATGGTCTGGAAGGCGACTCCTTTATAGATATGGTCTTTGAGAAATAAAAGCTGGGGCGCAAACAGGGCTAAATATTCCCCGTTTTCCTGAACCTGAATCACAATCAGAAAGCGGTCTATCTGTTGCGACTCAACGTCGGTAATTATCTGATTTTGCGCTTCGTTCAGGTGGTAGCGCCATCCGCGATTGTCCAGAAACTCTGCTACCGATGCTAGGGTGGTGGCCATAATCCCAACTCCTTGGAGATATCCTCTCCCGGTTGTGTGTCACTATGGTTATAAGGATTGAGGCAGGGTTTTTTATGCACGGCCTGGGCAAAATTGCTGCAGATGGGTGGTTTAAGGGGGGATTGGAATCGCGTAGGGTGCAAATTATGTTGTCGATTTATTGGGGGGGGAGGCGGTAACTCTGGGTCGTTCCCCGGATGAGCTGGGAGCGAGTTATATGAGTTAAAAGCCCCACACCCTTCGAGGGTGTGGGGCTTTTCAAAGCTATTGACAAAAAAATGGGCGATACTGGATTCGAACCAGTGACCCCTTCCGTGTGAAGGAAGTGCGCTACCACTGTGCTAATCGCCCGCACGATTTCTTACTATAACACAGCTTTCTGAAAATGCACAAGAGTTTTGCCAAATTTTTTTTGACAGGGATTCACCGGGGGCTGAAACCTAGTCTCCTTGGGGATATTCGTCCCACAGGGAGGTGATTTGGCGCAAGCTCTGATAGTCGCCGTTGCCCAAAATCAAGTGATCCAGCAGGGGGGTTTGCAGCAACTGGGCGGCTTGCAATAACTGGCGGGTGAGTTGGATATCTTCGGAACTGGGTTCTAAGCTGCCCGAGGGGTGGTTGTGGGAGATGATGGCGCGGGTGGCCCCCTGGCGCAAGACTTCGCGGAAAATTTCTCGGGGATGAGCGAGGGTTTCTGTGGCGGTACCGATGGTAATTACTTTAGTGCCGATCAGGCGATTTTTCACATCGAGCAGCAGGACTGCAAACCGTTCCTGAGTTTGCCACATCAGTTCGTGGGAGAGTGCTGCTGCGGCTGCATCGGGACTGTCGATTTCTTGGCGTTCGGGAGGACGAGAATAAAAGGTACGTTTCCCGAGTTCGATCGCGGCGAGAATGCTGGTGGCTTTTGCCGGTCCGACGCCGTGGATTTGCATCAGTTCTTGGGGATTGATATCGCGCAGCACTTCGAGGGGATCGCGCTGATGTTCGCTGAGTTTTTGCAGGATATATTGCCCGAGTCCCACGGCGGAGAGTTTTCCCGATCCTTGACCGGTGCCGAGCAGAATGGCTATCAGTTCGGCGGTGGCGAGACTTTTCGGCCCATAGGTCAGCAAGCGCTCGCGCGGACGTTCGTTGGTGGGAATATCGGCGATTCTGAGGCAATAGGTCATGGGAACCCTGGCAAATTGTGGAAATATTGGGATAATTTTCCCATTATTTTTTTGAATTTGCACTAGGAGGAGAAAATTGCCGGGGGAGACTAATAGCTCAAGTCGGTTAAAAACCGACTAAAAGCCTTACAGAACAAGCAAAACCTGTAGGGGATTTTAATTCCCG
>NZ_JAJENT010000540.1:0-222 GCF_035615515.1 Phormidium sp. CCY1219 | reverse complement strand
AAGACAGCAAAGTGGGTAGCCAAGAAATACTGGCAAACAATAGGGAATCAAAATTGGGTATTTGCAACACGAGCGGAGTCAAATCCAATCAAATTGCAACTCCATGCTGAGACTCCAATTGTCAGACACGTCAAAGTCAAAGGCGAGGCCAGCCCATACGACGGCAATCTCAAATACTGGAGTACAAGAATAGGGAAACAACCCGGTGTTCCAATGAGAGTA
>NZ_JAJENT010000539.1:0-244 GCF_035615515.1 Phormidium sp. CCY1219 | reverse complement strand
GCGCCCAAAACGGGCAAAGGGAAAGGTCAGGGGGTCTAGTAACCACTGACACCGACTCGCGAAAGTACCTCGGGGGATAGATGGAGGCGTCGGCATAACACCCCAGATGATGGAACGAGATAACCTGACTAGGACTCTCAGTCAAAAGGTCGATAAGCTGAGTAGTGATAAGTGTAAGCGCAAGTCCTAGTTGGGATGAGATTGAGTCAGAAGCTTTCTGCCTACCTGTAATGGGTATGGATAA
>NZ_JAJENT010000538.1:0-349 GCF_035615515.1 Phormidium sp. CCY1219 | reverse complement strand
GGATAACATTTTCCGACAATTGGGGCGATTCAGACGAATCGATTAGCCGCAGCTTAGGTGCAGGGACTTATTATGTTCGAGTTTATCCCTACCGCACAACAGGATATGACACGAGATACCGATTAGAACTGACTGCTACCCCCACTGGCATTGGAGATATAGCGAATCCTGTTTTTAACATGGGAGTTCTCAGTGGCACGCAGACTTTCACTGACTTTGTAGGTAGCGCTGACTCCAGTGATTACTACCGCTTCACTCTTAACGAAGTCAAGGATTTTAGTCTAACCCTTGGGGGGATGACTGATAATGCAAACGTTGGGCTATATCTTGCCGAGGAACAAGTAGATGG
>NZ_JAJENT010000537.1:0-3326 GCF_035615515.1 Phormidium sp. CCY1219 | reverse complement strand
GAATTTTTCACCTCGGAGGTGCAAGCGCGGTAATGACTATTCGGCTACGTACCACATCAATCTGAGAAAGGCTATAAGTGCTATAGAAGCAGAGATCAGTGCCGCAAACATAAACATAGTTTTGGAAATTTTGCAATAAAAAAATCGGTGTTTTATTGCGCTCAAAATTGATAAATTTGTATCGCTGGGGTTGGCTGCGGAAGTTATTTTAATCTTCCATATCGGGTTTTTTGGGGAAGACAAACTGGGTTTTAAAATTGGCTATCGCGCCTTGTAAAAACCCCCAGACATCCCCTTCGCGGTGGATAACTTTTTCGCGATCGAGCAAGGGGCGGCCAAAGCGAAAAATCCCATCTTGTTCCGCCCGCTCTATTTGGGGTAACTTATTGGGAAGCGGCCAAAACGCTTGCCCCACCGGGTAAGGAATATGAAAAGAAAACGTAAATTCGGGGAATTCGGCGGTTTTGACTTCCAACTCGTAAAGGGAATAATAATCCGTTTCTTCATTATACCAACAGGCGGGACATTTTTTCACCAAATTTGAATACAAATAAAAAAATTCCCATTTATCGAAACATTCAAACTCGCGCATTTCTTCGGAATGTTCGTCGCACAGGCGCAGGAAAATTTTATCGGCTTCCGGGGGACGGTAAAAAGAGAGAATCGCGTAGGGAGTTTGGGATAATAATCGCACCGCTTCAGTTTTCAAAGCGTACCATTGATGTTTTCTGGTTTCATAAGTGGAGCCATATTTGATAGCCCGATCGCCCTTTAATTGATTTTCTTTTGCCCAGCGAGACCCCCACACGGTCCAGTAAGCCAATTCCAGGGTAGCGGCGATTTCCGGAGAGCCAGTTTCCTGCCATTTGGCGCGAATTTGTTCCCAGGCGATCGCAAAATTTTGACGAGCTTGTTGATTTTCCTTGCGACTGTGGGAGGCGGCTTTGGCGGCGGATTTCCGAGTTTGAGCTACCCGCGCTTGGTGGGAATCGCGCCATTGTTGAATCTCTTCCGGGGTCAAACTCATCACCACTCGTCTGTCGTGAACGGGATATTCCAAGATTTTGCCGGATTTGCGACAAGAGCGATATTCTAAAACCGGAATTTTCCCTTCTTTAATCCAGCGCTTGCGTTCGGTTTTGGTACATTTTAAAATTTCGATTAACTCGTAGGGTTCCACGGCCAATTCCCGCTTAAACGTTTCGAGAAATCTTTCCTTTTCTGACGGATCGGCGGCAAAAATTGATAGCAGCAGGCTCACCAGTTCTGCTTTTTTTTTCTTCGTATTGGGGGGGAGGCGTAAAAATTGGAGTAATTGAGCCTTAAGGATCCGTGGAGAAGAAAGGAGCTGTTCTAGCATGACAGGAGGGGCAACGCGGTCTCGTTTCTATTTTAGAGTTTTGCGTGCCACTGGTAACGAGAAAATTTGCCAGAAAACGGTAGGGGGAAGAAAAATTGCCTCGGGGATCGCTTTTGGATGAGAATGGGCGATGGGAAAGCCCAGGGGTGAGGGGCAGGGGAAACCCCCACCCCTCGGGCAAGGGGGGGGAGGAATAGAATGGGAAAATGGGCTTATTGTAAGGTGACAAACTCCTCGGCGGTACTGGGGTGAATGCCGATGGTGGCATCGAAATCTTTTTTGGTTGCGCCCATATTCACGGCGATCGCCATGCCTTGGATAATTTCAGCCGCATCTTTCCCGACCATGTGAACGCCGAGCACGCGATCGGTGGTTTGGTCAACCACCAATTTGACCATCACCTTGTCACTGGCCCCGGTGAGACTGTGGAACATGGGACGAAACTTGGCGCGATAGATTTTCACGTCATCGCCAAGCTTTTGACAGGCTTCTGCTTCGGTGCATCCCACGGTTGCGGCTTCTGGGTCGGAAAACACGGCAGTGGGGACGCCGCGATAAGATATAGCTCGCGGTAGGTGACCGAATACCGTATCGGCAAAGGCGCGTCCTTCGCCGATCGCCACTGGGGTTAAATTCAGTCGATCCGTGCAATCTCCCACCGCATAGATATGAGGTTGACTGGTGTTACTATCCGGGGTAACGGCGATCGCGCCTTTGTTCACCTCAACCCCGGCATTCTCCAGGTTCAACCCTGCCAAATTCGGGGCGCGACCGGTAGCGCACAGGATCGCATCCACGGCGATCGTTTCGTTGGTGTCCCCGGAAATCTTCACCTTCAACTCTTCTGCGGTCTTTTCTATCTTGTCCACCACCGAACCGGTGGCGAATTTGATGCCCTTTTCGCTCATCCCGTCCTGAATGTTGCGCCGAATATCGTCATCAAACCCGTTTAAAATCGAGTCGCGGCGGATAATTTGCGTCACCTCGGAACCCAAACCATTCATAATCCCGGCAAATTCCACTCCAATGTAACCGCCACCGAGCACGGCTAGGCGCTTGGGAAACTCTGTCAGGTGAAACATATCCCGGGAGGTGACACTCGCTTCGATGCCCTCAATTTCTGGGGGCTTGATGGGATGTCCCCCCACGGCAATTAAAATTTTGTCCGCCGTGATTTTGCGTCCGTCGATTTCTAGGGTGTGGGGATCCACAAAGCTGGCTTTGCCTCGCATCAGCTCTACGCCTGCTTTTTCCAGGTTCTTAATGTGAATCTCGCTGAGACGATGCACTTCTTTGTTCACCACCTCTACCAGTTTTTGCCACTCAAATTTTGGTTCGACTTTCTCCCACCCGTATCCCACGGCGTCTCGATACAGATGGGAGAAGCGCGAGGCATACACCATCAGCTTTTTCGGCACGCAACCCCGAATCACGCAGGTGCCCCCCACTAAGTCGCCTTCTGCAATGGCAACTTTGGCCCCATAAGACGCCGCCCGTTTCGATGCGGCGAGACCCCCTGAACCGGCACCAATTACGAATAAGTCGTAATCAAAACTCATACCTGACCTCCCTGCGAATGAAACATTTCACTATCAGAGTAAACTACCTGCTCTGTAGAGAAAATTGACAATTGACAATTAACAATTTATAATTGCCCCAGGTTTCAATTTTCGAGTTTCAACGGATCCGAGGGGCGATCGCCACCGCCCCTCCCCTGTGACCTCCGCATTCCCGTGTTTTTACGGGGGGTAGATCCCGTAAAAACACTGGGGTGAAGCTTTCTTGGTTTTACGGATGCTTTAGGAACCCTGAATGGTTAAGCTATAGAAAAGCCTACGGGCATCCACCGCGTTCTCGTCTCCGATGGAGGACTTGACAAAACTGCAAGGTTGTCAGGAACCCCATCCCTAAAGGGAGGGGCTTGGTAAGACTTTATTTTCCCAAGCTCACCTGACCAGAAGACCAG
>NZ_JAJENT010000536.1:0-337 GCF_035615515.1 Phormidium sp. CCY1219 | reverse complement strand
CCTTGTTTTCATGCAGGATAACGAAGTCGTCCGCATAACGGATTAACGAGATTGCATCGCGTTTGTTTGTACGGCTTTCTTTTCCTGGTAGCTTAACCGCTAAGGATTTGATGCTTTCTTCCATGCCGTGGAGGGCAATATTTGCTAGTAAGGGGCTGATTCCCCCTCCTTGCGGTGTGCCTTCTTCCGTTTTGAATAGCTGTCCGGTGTCAATTCCCCCTGCTTTTAGCCATGCCTTGACTTGTCGTCGGATTGCCGGAAAGGCATCAAGTTTATTGAGAAGTTTTTCATGGTCAATTCGGTCGAAGCATTTTGCAATATCTGCATCCAGTACCCA
>NZ_JAJENT010000535.1:0-9645 GCF_035615515.1 Phormidium sp. CCY1219 | reverse complement strand
TACTGGAGTACAAGAATGGGTAAACAACCCGGTGTTCCAACGAGAGTATCGAAGCTCTTGAAGAAACAAAAAGGGAAATGTACTCATTGCGGACAATATTTCAGGGAAGAAGACATTATGGAAGTAGACCACATCATCCCGGAAACCCTAGGCGGAAAGGATGAATACAAAAACCTCCAACTTCTCCATAGACATTGCCACGATGTAAAGACTACCAGCGATGGTAGCCTCGGTACCTATGACAAAGGCCAAATTGTTGAGGAGCCGGATGAGGTGAAAGTCTCAAGTCCGGTTTTGAAGACGAGTAGTTTTAGTGATAAAATTACTTAGTTTAACTATTTTAGTTTTCAGCGTCGCAAAAGAAGCCACCTATGATTAACGAAGTGTTCATGCCTGCCCTGAGTTCCACCATGACCGAAGGCAAAATCGTGTCATGGGAAA
Organism: Phormidium sp. CCY1219; assembly: GCF_035615515.1. GTDB lineage: Bacteria > Cyanobacteriota > Cyanobacteriia > Cyanobacteriales > Laspinemataceae > CCY1219. Next base: position 9,204 of record NZ_JAJENT010000535.1, on the reverse strand, counting down.
AATCCCCCGGAGACAAAGTGGAAAAGGGCGAAACGGTGGTGGTTGTGGAGTCTGACAAAGCAGACATGGATGTAGAGTCCTTCCATGAGGGCTATCTAGCCACCATTCTCGTGGAATCTGGAGAAGTGGCCTCGGTCGGATCCACCATCGCTTTATTGGCAGAAACCGAAGCGGAAATCGAAACCGCCAAGCAGCAAGCAGCCAACCAAAAAGACCAAAGCAGCGGATCCCAATCCCAGGCACCCTCTGCCCCACAAGAAAAAGAAGAAAAACAACCCAGCAAAGCGAATACGCAACAAACCCCCAGTCGCCAAAACGGACGCACCATCGCTTCGCCGCGCGCGAAAAAGAAGGCCAAGGAATTACAGGTTAACCTGAGTCAGCTACAAGGCAGTGGGCCTCACGGTCGCATCGTCGCCGAAGATGTGGAAGCCGCCGCAGGCAAAGAAAAGCAACCCCAAGCGCAACCCAGCGCCCCCGCCGCACCCCAGCGCCAGCCACAACCCGCCGCCGCTTCTGCAATGGGGGCTTCCGGCGCGCCAAAAGGCGATGTGGAGCAATTGAATACCCTGCAAAATGCCGTGGTGCGGAATATGGTGGCAGCCCTAGAGGTTCCTGTCTTCCACGTCAGCTATACCATTCCCACGGATAACCTGGAAGCGCTTTACAAAAAAATTAAATCTAAGGGCGTGACGATGACCGCTTTGCTGGCAAAAGCGGTTGCTCTGACCTTGCAAAAACATCCGTTGCTCAATGCTAGCTACACCGAAGGCGGCATTCAGCATCACTCGCAAATTAATATCGCCGTGGCTGTGGCAATGGGCGATGGGGGATTGATTACCCCAGTGCTGCAAAATGCCGATAGCGTGGATATTTACTCCCTCTCTCGCACCTGGAAGGATTTGGTAGAACGGGCTAGACTGAAGCAGTTGCAACCCCACGAGTACAACAGCGGCACCTTTAGCTTGTCCAATTTGGGCATGTATGGGGTAGACAGCTTTGATGCTATCTTGCCTCCGGGACAAGGTTCGATTCTCGCGATCGGTGGATTTCAACCGCAAGTGTTTGCTACCCCAGAAGGGATGATGGGTGTCCGTCGTCAAGTGACAGTGAATATTACTTGCGACCACCGGATTATTTACGGCGCTCATGCTGCAGCGTTTTTACAAGATTTGGCTCAGTTAATCGAACACCAACCTCAATCCCTAACCATGTAAGCGGTTTATCCTTCGGTCGGTTCCCGGTTGGTGGCAGTAGCGGATAAACTCGTTCCCAGGAATTCCCTGGGAACGGGTGTTGCAATATGCGATTTTCTTCCGTGCAATTTTTCCTATGAGTAGTGCAATGACTCAAACCAACGACTCTATCCTTACCCTCGCCGTGGATATTGGCGGGAGTGGGATTAAAACTATTGTCTTAAATGAAGTCGGCGAGGCGCTTAGCGATCGCAACCGCGTGCAAACGCCAAAACCCGCTAAACCCGAACCGGTTCTGGAGGCGATCGCCTCTTTAGCCGCACAGCAAGGTGAATTTCACCGCGTCTCTGTGGGCTTTCCCGGTGTGGTTCGTCACGGCATCACCTACACCGCCGTGAATTTGCATTCCGATTGGGAGGCGTTCGCGATCGCAGATAAACTCTCTTATCTGTTGGGCAAACCCGTTCGCGTCTGCAATGACGCAGACGTGCAGGGGTTAGGCGCAATCTCCGGAACGGGCATCGAACTGACGATCGCCCTGGGCACTGGATTTGGTAGCGCCTTGTTTGTGGATGGCAAGTTGGTCCCCAATCTGGAATTGGGCCACCATCGCTTCCGCAAAAAGCAAACCTATGAGGAACAATTAGGTCGCGCCGCGTTAGAATCTGTGGGTAAAAAACGCTGGAATAAGCGACTGCAACGGGCGATCGCCTCTATGGAACAGTTGTTTAATTACGATCGCCTCTACATCGGCGGCGGCGAAGCAGAAAATATCAATTTCGAGTTGCCACCCAATGCCGAAATTATCCCCAATATCAATGGGTTATTAGGCGGAATCGCCCTCTGGCGTGAGGAAACCTTTTAATCCCGATTTTTCCCTTTCCCTCGGGTGCGTTCGCCCTGCTAGAGCGCACCCAACTCGATAATTTTATTATCTCATCAAACCTTTCTCTCAATCCATCGATCGCCTTGTTCCATTGTTACCCAAAACTGGTGCGAACCCATCAGGCGCGATCGCGTCAATCTTAGAGCACCTCTGGCTATATCTCTCGGTGGCATAACGCATTGTTTCAAATGCAATACCCAGCATGCGGGACATTGACACCTTACTGCAAAAACGAATTTTATCCGAGATTTTTCCCGCGATCGCTGGGGGTTTCCTGGCATCGCCTCCCGGCGTTTCTCGCCGCACTTCTCATCTGTGCTCGGTTTATGACGCTACGGTATCATTCCTCTACAAACTCCTGTGTTTGCTCTTTGCTGATTCGCGCAATTTATTAGAGCCTTCTTCTCAGCAGCAGTTACAGCATCTCCTCACTCAATTTATCGAAGACCCTCCATCTCTCGATTCCACCACCATTTACTCTACCCTGCTGCATTTGTTTGAGCGTTTCCCCATCTCATCTCCTCACCCTGTGGGGCACCATTCTGCTTGTTCCTTGTTCGAGATTTCTCCCTCAACCCGAGAATTTTTCACCCGCTATTCCCTCAGCAATGCGGTACTTGCACGGATCTTGAAAAGCCTCACCCGCATTGAAGACACTCCCATCGATTATAACGCGATCGCCGTGTCGCTGTTGGGGTCGATTTATGAAAAACTCCTGGACTATCGCTTGATTATCAAAGACGGCGATCGCGCCACGGTACATCTGGTACCCGACAAGAAAAAACGCAAAGCCACCGGGTCTTATTACACTCCGGATTATATCGTTCAATATATCGTTTCTCAGACTCTAACTCCCATTATAGAACGACGCGCCGCCCAATTTCAAGAGCTGATTCGTCAATGGGCGCAAATCGATACTACAACCGCACAATTGCAGCAGCAGCGCGATCGCCTTCAGCAGCAAGCATGGAATCTACTGCTGGATATTAAAGTCTGCGATCCGGCAATGGGTAGCGGGGTTTTTTTACTCGCAGCAGTGGATTTTATCGGCGATCGCCTGATGGAAATGCTCCAGCAGCATCCGGAGGATAACCCCATTTTACATCATCTCGATCGCCTGCAACCCGAGATTTTTTATCCCCGAAAACCAGCCAAAATCTCCCCCGTTCCTTCTGCGCGCCACCGCACTCAACGCCTCAAGCAAGCGATCGTCCAACACTGCATTTACGGGGTGGATTTAAACCCGATGGCGGTAGACTTAGCCAAGGTCAGCTTGTGGCTGCATTTCTGCACCCTCGCGACCCCCTTCCAGGGTCTCAATTCTCACTTGCGCTGCGCCAATTCTCTCCTCAGCATTTTTCCGCACGAACGGTCAAAACCTCCCACTCTGCAAATTATACAATTAGCGCAAAAGTTTTGTCAAGATGTAGAATGGTTTAACTGGTTCTCGGAATTTCCCGACATTTTCAATCGCTGCCATTCCCCCGGATTTGATGCCGCGATCGCCAATCCTCCCTATCAACGCCCACCCAAAAATCTCCCCCGCAATTCTCGCCTTGCCAACTATTATAAAATCCGCTTTACCGCCGCCACCGGTAAATACGATTTATCCGTATTATTCCTCGAACTCGCCGCGCAACTTATTTCCCCCACCGGTAGAGTCGGCATGATTCTTCCCCATCACTTCACTACCGCCGACTTTGGCAAGGGAATCCGCCACTATATCAGCAATCAACCCCTTTCCTACCGCCTTTGCAGCTTTGGCAGCAATCAAGTCTTTGCCGATGCCACTACCTACACTTGTTTGATATTCCTTCAGCATTCTTTACAGCCCATTTTGTACTATTATGAAATACCAGATGTCAATTCAGATGTGCGGCAAATTGCAGCCGTGTTAAACCAGATTAAACCGAAGGAGTTTACAATGATATTCAAGCACTCTCAAAATGCAGAAGCATGGGTCTTCACTCAAGTGGCAGAAAAGGATATTTTCAGTAAGTTAGACCGTTGCACGATTCCCTTATCCGAACTCGTGGAAGGGATTTACCAAGGTGTAGTGACGGGATTAAACGATGTGTTCGTGTTAGAGGCGATCGCCCCGCAAACTTCCCCAGCAACTTCCGAGGCGATCGCTGTCTTTTCCCCCCAACTGCAACAACCCATTCAAATCGAGCGAAACATTCTCAAACCCTTTGTGAAAGGAGAAGATATCCACCGCTTCGGAAGCATTCATCCCCGCCGATTTATCCTCTATCCCTATCAAATTATCGGCGATCGCATCAGTTTGTATTCCGAAGCACAACTACAAGAACAATTTCCCCTCGCCTATCGCTATTTACAGCAAAATCAAGCCACATTGCAACAACGCGGTTCCGATCGCATGTCCTATGAATCCTGGTATGCCCTCTGGAATTCTCGCAATCCCCATCGCTTCGCCGCTGACAAAATTTTAGTCCCGGATATTTGCCACTATGGCAACATGACCCTCAGTTTCGATGCCCATTTAATTCATGCCGATACCACCTATGCCATTGTCCCCCACCCGGAAATTCCCCTCAATCTTTATACCCTGATTGCCTTATTAAATAGCAAGTTGCTCTGGTTCTTTTTGACGAAAATCGGTACCCCTTTGCGCGGGAATTACTTTCGCTACAAAACCCATTACTTACAGCGCTTTCCCATTTACCAGTTTGAGTTTAATACACCACCAGCCGAGCGCGATCGCTACCGCGAAAAAGCAATCGATACCACCGAATATTGTCTGGGAAAAGGCGACGATATCTGCATCATGGGCTTCGTGCAGCATCACCTGCGCTATCGCCGCACCGATGTGATTCACGACTTGCTCGCCCACCTCGCCAAACAAATGCTAACTCTGAACGAACAACTCTCGGCAAATATAGCAGATTTTCTCGCTACCTTAGAAGCCGAAATCGGCACCTCTATCGATACCTTAAGCAACAAAACCCAGTTGCGAAACTATCTGGGCGACTATCAAAAATCTGAATTGCCCCTAACCGAAGAACAATTGTTCGCCATTTTAGAGAAAAACAAAGGGCGATTGTCGGTGGATATTCAAGCGCGATCGCACCGCGAAAAAATCCAGGCAGACTATCAAACCAGTTTAACCCAAACATTGCCCCTCAAAAGCCGTATCGCCGCTACGGATAAACTGATTGACAAAATTATCTATTGTTTGTACCAACTTACCGAACCCGAAATCGAACGAGTAGAAAAAAGTTAACCCCTGGGGAGGAGTTCCTCACATCAACTCGTTACATCAGCGCAATTGTGCTTTTTATTTCTCCCCACAGACAACCGCCAGCTTCCGTCACACCCTGTAGGGTGGGCAACGAGTTACCCTCCCTCCCCGTGAAGGTGCTGCATAACTCCGGAATTTATTCTGTAGGGGCAGATTTTCATCGGCGCGATCGGGTAGGATAAACAACTAAGTCGGTGGGTAAAGGATTTCACCCCGCCGATTTCTCCAAACCCATTTGATGAGTAGAGACAACCTCAAAGGAAAGCAACCATGAAAGCAGTGGTAATGACTCAACCGGGCGGTACAGATGTCTTACAAATGCAAGATGTCGCCGATCCAAAACTGGAAAATAATCGCGATATCTTAGTGCGGCTTTATGCGGCGGGCGTTAACCCCATCGATACCAAACTCCGCAAGCGCGGTCCGCTAATGAATGCGGATAAAAGCCCGATGATTTTAGGCTGTGATGGCGCTGGCGTGGTAGAAGCGATCGCCTCCGACGTGCAAAACATTCGCGTGGGAGACGAAGTGTACTTCTGTCATGGCGGTGTGGGCGGTCCCCACGGAAACTATGCCGAATATGCAGTGGTAGACGAACGATTTGTGGCTCACAAACCCAAATCTTTGAATTTTACCGAAGCTGCAGTCGCCCCGTTAGTGTTAATTACCGCCTGGGAATCATTGTACGATCGCGCCAATTTGCAAGCAGGACAAAAGGCATTAATTCATGCCGGTGCCGGTGGCGTGGGTCATGTGGCAATTCAGCTTGCCAAACTCCAAGGCGCTGACGTTTGTACCACCGTCAGTACCCAGGAAAAAGCCGATTTCGTCCGCCAACTCGGTGCCGATTTACCCATATTCTACAAGCAAAAAGATGTGGTAGAAGCGGTGATGGAATGGACTAACGGCGAAGGCGTAGATGTGGCATTCGACACCGTAGGCGGCGAAACCTTTTTCCAAACCTGTCCTGCGGTGAAAATTTATGGCGATTTGGTCACAATTTTAGAGCCAAATCCCGAATACGGTACCTTGAAAACTGCCAGACTGCGAAACCTGCGAATCGGTTTAGAACTGATGCTTACCCCCATGCTGCAAAACCTGATTGTCGAACAGCAAGACCAAGGAAAAATATTGCAGCAATGCGCTCGCTTAATCGATGAAAATAAGCTCAAAGTTCAGCTTTCTAAAACCTTTCCCCTGGCTGACGCAAGTGCCGCTCACGATTTACTAGAAACGGGTTCGATGCTCGGTAAAATTGCTTTGCAGATTCGCGAGTAATTCCCGCTAAATTCAGGCGCGCTTTCCCCAAACAGGAAACGCGCCCACCCCCGCTTTTCGCCTGCCATTCTTGCAATCATTTTCCGCACATTGCCATCCCTGGAATATGTTTAAAAAACTTACAATCGCTTTACTTTTGTCCGTATTTGTGGTAATATTATGCCCGATAAACCTACCCACATTGGCCGCCAGTTTGTCGGACAATCAGTGGTCTAATCATTCAGAACTGCCGATTTTAACCGTGGAACGATTAGCAGAACGGGTGGAGTCGCCAGGGATATCTGATGGAATTCCCACCATTGACCTGCGCGAGTTTATCGTGGATTTAACTCCAGAAAATCGGGAATTTCGCGATCGCTTTTATCAAACCTTACAAACTGAACTGAATCGGTCCAGTGCCGCAGTGGCGCTAGACTTATCCCATTCGATTATTAAAGGAGAGTTTTTTGGTACGGAACTCGGTTTGCGCGCGCCCTTGTATGGCGATGCATTATTGCCATTATTTCCCCCACAAGAACGAGAACAATTGCAGCGCGATCGCTCCCGGTTATTGCGCCTGAGTCAACTCTCCCGATCGCTGGTGGGTGTCGCCCCAGAATCGGTGCAAATTGCAGTGTTTAAAGCCCCGGTAAAATTGGTACAAACCCGGTTTATCGGTTCGGTTCATTTTAACAATACTTTTTTTCTCGATCGCCTGGAAGCAATGGGCGCTACATTTGAAAAAAATGCCGATTTTTCTGAGGCGCGATTTAGCCAATCGGCGCTTTTTTATAGCTCGATTTTTGCCGATAGTGCTGAGTTTCGTGGCAGTATTTTTTTTGAAAAATCCGGCTTTAATCGAGTGCTATTCCAGCAAGGGGTAAATTTCCAGAAAAGTCGCTTTAAAACTACTGGAAATTTTAATCAAGTTAATGTTAGCGGTACGGGAAACTTCAGTCGCACCCTGTGGGAGAACAATGCGGATTTTAGTGGCTCTCAGTGGCAAGATAGAGCGCTCTTTTCCCGCGCCAAATTCACCGAATCTCTCTTTTTAACGGAAACGACGTTTGAAAAGTTAGCTAGTTTTCGCGAAGCGCGGTTTAGCAAACCTGTCAACTTGCGCGGGGCGAGAATTCGCGATCGCTTGGCGTTAAGTGACGCTACATTTAGTCGCAACGCCTGGATCGAGGTGGCGGGATTGAGTTTTGAATCCGACACCTCAGAAATCACTGGCGATCCGGGACAAATTGGCAAAAAACTGTCCGTCACTACCTTACAAGGAAACGAAACCCTGTTGCGTCAGTTGGTGCGAAATTTTCGCGAGCAAGAACAAATTGCTGACGCCAATCAAATCGAATATATGCGCGAAAAATTAAGGCAAAAAGACTTACTTCAGCGCATCTTTGGGGTGAATATTAATCGCGCTTCAATCAAAACCTTACGCAAGTTGGGCCTATCCCCCCCACAAATCAAGGCGATCGCTAACGCGCAACAAGAACGATTGTTTGGTACCCTGAGCGAACTTCTCACTATCGAAGAAATCGATTTGGCAACTTATATTAAACTCCGCGATCGCGCCATTGCGGGCGAACCCCTTTCCCTCGCCGGCTGGTTGCGAACCACTATTCGCTGGTTGGGGGTCAGCTTGCTGCTGCTACTCAGTTGCTATGGTAGCAGTTTTTGGCTGGTTTTTGGCGTCGGAATGATGGCGATCTCTTACTTTGGATTGTTGTTTTGGTTCGTCGATCGCTATCGCCCTTTTCAACCCCAACCCCAAATTCCCACTGTCTTCGAAACCGCTTGGATTCTGGGAATTTTTAGCTTTCTTTCTAGTGCCGGCATTCTGGCTATTTTTAGAACCAGCGATCGCCCCGGTTTAACGTTAGCTTGTTTGGTGATACTCTTTCTACCAATTCCCGCGCTTTTGCTCTGGTTCTTTTATCGCCAATCCCCCCATATCGATAGCCTCGAAATCAGCTATTTTGTCGAGGATGGCGGAATCCGTCAGCTACGCTTGGCGATCGGGCGCTTACCTATCATCCCCCGCTTTGCTTTTTTCCGCGATCGCTACCTCCCGATTTTAAGCGAAAGGCGATGGAATTGGCTCAATTACTACGATTTTAGTCTCAATAACTTACTCAAATTTGGCTTTAACGATATCCGGGTGCGCGACAAAAATCTCCCAGGTTTGATTAGTACGTTAGTATGGTATCAGTGGAGTCTGGGCATTCTCTATCTCACCCTTTTGCTCTGGACCCTTTCGCGCACCATCCCAGGCTTAAATTTGCTAATTTATCTCAAATAATCCCCGCTTGCTGTGGGCGATACCTACCACACAAATCTCATTGTCTGTTAATCTTGGTTGCGCCGGAAAATTTTTGCCTCCACCAGTTGACAAAAAAAGGGCATCGGGTATAATGAAACCGTAGGGGCAGGCAGGGTCGTTAAGCATTGCTTTGATTGCAGGCGCAAGTTTTAGCACAAAGCAACTCACTTCATCCCCCGTAGGGTGAGCCTCGCCCACCACAAAAATTTCTATGTTGCGCCGGAAAATTTTTGCCTCCACCAGTTGACAAAAAAAAGGGCATCGGGTATAATGAAAC
>NZ_JAJENT010000534.1:0-3446 GCF_035615515.1 Phormidium sp. CCY1219 | reverse complement strand
TATCGTTTTTGGCTGCATGGTAAGCGCCAACTCTTAGTTAGACGTTGGGTCGTCCAAGCTGCGCGTATGCGCGACCGCAGAAGTTGACGCAGCTCCAAAATAGGGTGGTTCGTTCCCTGGCTTCCATTTAATATTGCAGCCAACGCTCGGTTTTTGCGCTTCGCTCACCGGTTTGCCCGCCAAAACCGCATCGATCGCCCCTCGCAAATCTTTCCCCGTCACCGGCACGCTGCTGCTCGGACGGCTATCATCCAATTGACCGCGATAAACCAACTTGCGATCGGCGTCGAATAAAAAGAAATCCGGCGTGCAAGCAGCGGTGTATGCCTTCGCCACCTCCTGGGTTTCGTCGTAACATAACGGGAAAGAAAATCCCACCTCTTGCACCATTTCTTTGAGCTTTTCCGGACCGTCTTGCGGGTGAGTTTCCACGCTATTGGCGCTAATCGCCACAATTCCCAGGTTCGAGTTCGAGTAGTCTTTGCCGATCGCCGCTAGCTCGTCTTGCACGTGCTTGACAAAGGGGCAATGTCGGCAAATGAACATCACCAGCAGTCCCTGGCGATCGCGAAAACTCTCCAGAGAAATCCTTTCCCCGGAAACCACATCCGGGAGTTCAAAAGCCGGTGCCTGGGTTCCCAGGGGCAACATCGTCGAGGGTGTCAGTGCCATGATTTATCCTCCGCATGATTTCAGCTTACTAGCTTGAGCCTTGGTTTATTATCCGACAATACTCTTTCGCTTCGCCAACGGCAATTCACCCAGTTTTTGGTTTATTACCATAAAAAATTATTTTTGTCAACTGCCTTGATAGAGAACTTCCGATCCCGAGCCACTCCGTAAAATTACTGGGGCGACAGGAAACAAGCGCAGTCGAAAACATGTTCCCTGGTTTTTTCCCTCCTTCCCCCTGCCGGGGCAATCAATCGCGCCCATTTTGTGGTTTAATCCACAGTAGGATTGAGTATAAACGCTTAGGTGTTCCGAAGTCCGGATGCAAATATGGGGTCAACGTTGGTAAGGGTTCCATCTGGCGACCCGCCATCCCTGGCAAAATCAAATAAATGTGAAAAAATCTGTATCCGAGTAAACTTCGTAACAAAACTTAACTGTAATTCAGCAAAAATCCGGTTTCCCTAGGGAGAGGATTTTTATTACGATCCTAAAAGAAAGCTAAAGATCTATAAAAAAGGCGAGTTTATTATGACGGCTGATCTCATAAGCGATCCTAGACTCAGCTTTAGTAAAGAGGAACTTCTACAGCAATATGCCCGGGGATCGAGAGATTTTAGTCGGCTCAGCTTAATCAAAGCCGATTTAAAAGATTCAAATCTCAGTGGTGCATATCTGAGTGGGGTCAGCCTTACCAAAGCCGATCTTAGAGGAGCTAACTTACATCGCGCCAACCTCAGTGGAGCAAGTCTCAGTGGCGCAAATCTCAGCGGTGCTAATTTGGCGGGAGCCAATTTGAGCGGCGCTCATTTGAATTGGGCCGACTTAAGTGGGGCGAATCTCTCTGGGGCGATTTTGACAAAAGCCGATGTCAGTGGAGCCAACCTCAGTGGCGCGCAATTAAATAACTGCGATCTGAGTCAGACCTATTTAATTGGCACTAATTTGAGCGCTTCAGATTTGCAACAGGCTAATCTCCAGTTAGCAAGCCTTAATAAAGCTAATTTGAGCCAAGCGAACCTCAGTGAAGCCAACTTGACGCGAGCCAAACTGAAACAAGCTTCCCTGAGTGGAGCCGATCTGCGAAAAGCGAATTTAAAAGGTGCCAATCTCAACCACTCGAACTTGAGCGAGGCGCTTTTGAACTGGGCAACTCTGAGCAAAGCAGAATTGCAGGATGTCAACTTGGCGGGAGCGAATCTGAGTAAAGCCGATTTGAGCTATAGCGATTTGACCCAGGTCTGTCTCAAGGGTGCCCAATTAAGTGGGATTAACCTGAGTGGATCGGATTTAAGTGGGGCGGATTTGAGTCAAAAATTATTGACGGGAGCCAACTTTCAGGGGGCGGATCTGAGCCTGACCAATCTCAGTGGGGCCTATTTGATTCAGGCGAACTTGAGTGAGGCGAATTTGAGTTCGGCGAATCTGATGGAATCGCACCTGATCGATACGGATCTCAGTCAAGCGGATTTGAGTTCCGCCAACCTGAGAAAAGCGAATGTGGTGAATGTGAACCTGCGCGGCGCAAATCTTTCCGGGACAATCCAGCCGAATGGCAAAGTCCGCAAGTAAGGGAAACTATTTCACCCGGGATTGGGCTTGAATTGAGAATTGGGAATTGGGAATTGGGAATTGGGAGTTTTTCCCGTCTCAATTCTCAATTTTTCTGTTTGCGGGGGGTGGGGCGTTGATATTGGCGGGGGAGTACGAGCATGGGAAAATCAGGGGCGATCGCAGTGTGTGGCGCGATCGCTCCTGATTTTCGATGAGTGGAAATGACGCACAGACCCGGGGTGGATCGAACCGACCGATAAACCGACCTCGGGATCAATCAACGACTTTCAGCCATCCGCGACGGACCGCATGAATCAGTCGATTGATGGCATCCATCTCTTCTTGCGTCAGAGAATCCTTCAGCAGTGCGGACATCAACCCCCAGCGTTCCAGGTAAGTAATGCGACCACTCCGCCAAATTTCACAAAAAATTTCTGAAATAGTTCGTTTGTAGAAATTTCCCTGAATTACCATTTTTCCCCTAGTGTAAGTACGATTTGTTTTGACAGCCCTATAGTTCTACTATGGGTTATTTTTTTGAGAATAATTGTGATTTAAACCTCCGTTTGGTTGTGACTTTCGTTCTGAACTTTAGTGATTTCGATCGTAGTCTGTCCCTTCAGGGTAGATGCATCGGGATCGCAGGCAAACCCCACATAGCAGCCAGCAAACAAAAAACCTTACCGGACTAGGATTGATGGCGAAAAATCAGGGATCGCCGCTCTCATCTGTATGATAGCGTAAAAAATCCCTGTCAAAATCCGTCTTTTGGCTTAGTTGAAGGTTTCGTTTTCCTGCAAGATTGGGGGCGGGGAAATGCCAGGGGGGTTGCGGGGGCTGCATCTGTGGTTTGGTGGGCGAAAAACCAGGGGGTGGAGCAGCAGGCAAATTGGAGCGATCGCGCCAGTGGTTTTAATAGAAAGTCATCCCAGCTTGAAAAAGACTTTTTCCCTGCATCTGGCTTAAAAATCGGCATTTAATGTGAATAGATTCCGGTTTGTAAACTAACTTAAAACAAGAGTGAGCAATCACTTTTTTTGCGAACCCGGGTCAAAAGGATCCATGCGGTGGATCGGCAAAGAATGCCGCCTGGGTGACACTTCCCAGGGAATCCATTGAGGGCAACAGGGATTTGCCAGCCAGATTTAGCTTCTCGGCGGGAAGCCCCGCGCTCTACCCGTGCTTGGTGAGCGTCGGGATGAGAGCCAGGGGAAATGGAG
>NZ_JAJENT010000533.1:0-31229 GCF_035615515.1 Phormidium sp. CCY1219 | reverse complement strand
CTTCAGGCGCTTTACTAATGTAACAACCCCATTCGGGAATGTCAACCCTTTTTTGAAAAAATTTTGGATTTTTTTTTCGGTTCTGCCTAAAAGCCTTGCAGGGTGGGGATTTAAGGGACAATAAAACTCGTGATAATCAGTCGTTTTGAGTGGAGGCGGTTTGCATAATGAGTCAAAAAGCGGTTTTACCTCCTTGGATCGTTTTGGATCCAACACTGCGAGGATGGTTGCTAGAAGATATTGGTCGCGGCGATCGCACCAGTGGCAGCCTCTATATAGGAGAAGCTCCCTGGGGTGTCGGCGAGTGGCTCGTCAAAGAGCCTGGAGTCATTGCAGGATTAGAAGTCGCTCGTCGCGTCTTCTATCTGTTAGAGTCGCAAGTCAAGTTTGAACCATCCGTTGCGGAAGGTGAATTTTCTGAGCAAGGACAGACGATCGCTCGCTTAGAAGGCCCACTTGATACCCTGCTCATGGGAGAACGAGTTGCCCTTAATTTAGTCATGCGTCTGAGTGGCATTGCCACTGTCACCCGCCAGTATGTGGAGAAAATTGCCGATCTCCCGGTGCAGCTTGTGGACACTCGCAAGACAACCCCGGGACTTAGGCTCCTTGAAAAGTACGCCACTCAAGTGGGTGGAGCCAGGAATCATCGCATGGGACTGGATGACGCTGTAATGATCAAAGACAATCACATTGTCGCTGCAGGGGGGATTGGCGCGGCGATCGCGTCGATTCGTTCCCAAATTCCCTACCCCTTAACCATCGAGGTCGAAACGGAAACCCTCGCCGATGTGGAAACAGCTCTCAAACATGGAGCAGACATTATTATGCTCGATAACATGCCCCTCGATCGGATGCGTCAAGGTGTGGCATTAATTCGTCAGCACAATAACCGGATCCTCATAGAAGCCTCCGGAAACATCACCCTCGACACCATCCGAGCGGTAGCCGAAACCGGCGTGGACTACATCTCCACCAGCGCCCCCATTACTCGCTCTACCTGGCTCGACTTGAGTATGAAAATCCGCTCCTAACCAATAAAAAAGAGGCACTCGGCTGGCTCCGAGCGCCTCTTTGCATCACTAAGATTGTCTTCGTCAAGTGGGCGAGCAGATTTTTCACCAATATTCTGCTCTTGTCAGATTCTCCAGTCCGATCGAACCGAACCATGACGAGGGGGATCTCCCCAACGCCAGTTCTAGAACCCAATTTGCACTCGGTCGGGTCTAGAATTTAAACCGCGTGCGAATCGTTCCCACCCAAACGGTATCGTTCTCCTCATTGTGTTCTGCATTCGTAACCAGGAAAAAGCCCGGAGTAATTTCGATATTACTGCTGAGGCGGTAACGATACAGAGCCTCGAAATGCAACGAGGTATCGGAATCTTCACGCAAATCGAAGTCATTGTCCGTCACTTTCGGCGGTTGACCGACGAGAAAAGCTAAATAGCTGCCATCTTTGCCCACATCGTTAACCACTGCCATTGCGGCCCAGTTCAGGATAGTGGCATTATCGTCATCGCTCACCCCACCGGAACTTTCTTTGGCTTGAGCATTGACCCAACCAAACCAACCCGCTAATTCGATTTGGTCAGTAATCCCTAAACTCCCTTGAGCCGACACAGTATTGGCGGAAGTCGCCACACCCCCAAATGGATTATTGGCAAAACTACTGCCAGTGCTGCCCACCAGACCCGATCCACCGGGATAATAAGAATTAATGTAGGTAATCCCTACTCCTATATTATCCGTAGGCGTGAAGTTGAGCTGAGCTAAGGCAGCATATTCACCGTCAAATAGTCCGTTGCGCGCTGTCGGGGTTGCTGCATCCGGGGCAATATATCCCACATTCACTCCGATCGCATCGCTGAATTGGTAATCGATGTTCAAACCAGCGCCACCACTCCCTTGTCGCAGCACCGGGTTAAACCGTCCAAACCGGGATAGCGCTCCACTGTTACTACTGGCTATGGGGCTATACGGATTAACGAGGGCATCGTAGAATTCCACATTCGCCGCGTCGATTTGTACCGTTACCCTGTCACCCAAAGGAAAACGATAATAAATCTCGTCAATTTCAAAAGCGTTATCCGTATCGGTATCAAACGATAAGCGGGTCATGTTGGTTTCGGTGACGTCGCGTCTGAACCCAGGCATGTTGGCGCTCTGTAACCGAGTTCGCAGGCGATCCTCTCCGGTGAAGCTGGTATCCATTGTCAGACGCACCCGGTTACCAAACGCAAATTCACTTCTATCTCCTTGGGTGGCCCCATCGCCAAAGCTATCGGCGATCGCAAACAAAATGTCACCGCCGAGTTTGGTCGTGGTGGAGAACTGATTGGCTTCTAATTCCGCTACTCTGACTTCGATCGCATCCACTCGCCCCCTCAAGGTCGCCAGTTCCGCACCAAATTCCTCGAGTAACGCCTCAATTGCGCTTAAGTCATTATCTGGTAGCTCTATACTGTCGATGATTTCCTGAATTCGCAGCAAACAGGCATTCAAGCTGGCAGCAAATTCATAGCGGGTCATTGCCCGATTACCCCGATAGGTGCCATCGTCGTACCCTAACAGACATTGGTAACGTTCAGCTAGGGAGCGTAGCGCCTGAAATGCCCAGTCTGTGGGGGCAACATCAGACAGATCCGTCACGGAATTTACTTGCTCTAGGGGGCCTTCATCAAAATTGACTTGCGAATACTGGTTCAGTTCTTGGAGTAAAGTCCCCGGTGGATCTGCTGTAGCTGGGTTGGACTCCACCGGGGAACCTGTAGCTGATACAGTTCCCTGTGCTGCCTTGCCTGAGCTGTAGTCTAGGTTATCTCCAGAGTATTGCTTGAGTTGTTGTAGCAAATTCTCTTCCTGGTTTGCCACCGCAGACGGGGACTCGGAAACTGCCGAGTTGGCGGGTACTTCGGTTGCCATTCCTTGGTTGGACAGTAGCAATGCCGCACTCACGGCTGCCGAACTGAATTGCAGAGTCTGCCAAAACACCCTTGACATCATCATTTTTTCCTCACACCTTGCTAATTAGTGCAACTCAGCTTTTGGGGTGGGAGCTTGCTTCCCGATCGCCTCCTTGGTGTCGGAGACCTGAGAAGCTACCCTAACAGCACCCCAAACTGAAATTTAGCCTGAATGAAATTTAGCATAAAACTGCCTCGGCACGCTGCTCAACCGAGCGAGGATTTTCCAGACTCATAATTTTAAAACTTTTTCACTTAATTTTTTATCAATTTTTTCCTCATCCTATCATAGGTTAAGTCTTGGGTTCCAGATAAAGATGAGGTAATCATCAGGTTAAGAGTTTCCGTGGCTTCCCGGCTGGCTGCTATACCGACAACTAGGCATTGTAAGCTACCTAAAATGGCGATTGTAAATCTTTCCTCTAACCACATACCACCCTAGGAGTGTTTTGGTGATGGTTTTCGGTAAGTCACTGTCAGCGACTCTTTAGCTCCGGCTTGGGTTATAACTGCTCCGCGTTTGCCAGAATCAACCCGGGGGCGATCGCCGTTTGAACACTGTTTACAGCTCGGCTTCAAGCTGTAGAGAGGCAATTTGTGAGCCTATAAAATAGCATTACTGTATTAGAAAAAGTAAACTGCTTTGCATCACCAGCCTATCCAGATTGATGCATTTGACTTTTTTGTGGAAATAGGTATTTTCCCTGTTTCCCTGGAGCTGGTGCATCGAGCTTTAAGTCCTTATAAACTCAGTCATCTTCCCATAAATTTTGGAGGTTTGGCAAGACGCTTTATTTTTATCCTTTCGTCAATTCAAGGGAAGAAATGAACGTAATTGGCGTTAAATTTTATTTTGATGATGATTAACCCGATCGCTTGCAGAAAAAAATTACCGCTCGCTATTGCCGAACATCTGCTATTATAAATAAATTGATAAAGCGGAAGTAATTGGCTCGTATTTTTGGCGCAAATATATGTGACTGATGTCTAACTTGCCTCCGACAAAAACGCGCGATCGCGGCTAATTAAAAATTTCCGGCTTAGCGAAACCTTCCCCCCTCAAACAGACCATTAGATACCCCCAAGGAAGTCTTCCAACATTTTCCCTGGCGACTCATCGAAATAGGGGCACACACCAGTGTCAAACTGTAGGTTTATCCAATCTTTTTTGCAGCAGAGGGGAATAAATTTTGGCAGTGAAACACTCATCGATGACCCGTTACAATGTAAGCGACTCGTTGGCCGATATTAGTAGCATGGTCAGCCATTCGTTCGAGATGACGAATCAGTAATGCTAATAATAGAAGGGGTTCGACTACTCCTTTCACATCTCGCTGATTGGCTAAAGTAGCATAGAGATGATGGTAGGCATCATCAACAATACAGTCTAGCTGTTTGACCCGCTGACCGACTTCAGCATCGAGATCGGCGAGTGCCACCAGACTGGTAGCGAGCATTGCTTGAGCGTGATGGGACATTTCTTCAATTTGAGGCATACAAGGATGCGGGGGATAGGGAAAAAGTTTAACCGCAATTTCAGAAATATCTTGCGCGTAGTCCCCAATGCGCTCTAGGTCTCGCACGAGCTGCATAAAGGCTCCCAGCAAGCGGGAATCCATTGCGGCGGGAGCTTGCAGTGTCATCAAAAGAACGCAGTCTGCCTCAATTTGGCGATAGAAGCGGTCGATTTGTTTATCAATTCCAGCAATTGCCTCAACGGAGGATAAATCTCGGGCAAACAAAGCTTGGTGACTTAGCCGGAAAGAATGTTCCACTAAGGCACCCATTCGCAAAATATCCCGCTCTAAGCGTTTAACTTTTCGCTTAAAATGAGTCAATCTAGAATTAGAATTGGAGGACGAAGGAGTGAGCCGAGCGATGGAAGCCATCGGTAGTTAGAATAAATCTACTAAATCAACAGATTGAAACAACTGCACCCAAAAGCCACAGTTAAAATCGAAAACAGTTAGGAAAACTCCAGCCTCAGAAATGGGGAACGATCGCCCAGGAAGTTCATCAAGTAGAGGGGAGTTTAATTTGCAACCAAGCGCCGCCGGTTTCGGGGTGATTTCGGGCTTTGATGGATCCACCATGAGCGCGAACGATCTGGTCAGCGATCGCCAACCCCAGACCACAACCGGCACTCACCCCAGAAGCCTTGGTTTTTCGGTCGCTAGAGTCAGCAACTTGCCGAGATCTAGCCGGATCTCCGCGATAAAGGCGATCGAACACGTAAGGGAGATCCGAATCACTAAAGCCCGATCCTGAATCTATAATATCGATTTGAACCCAAGCCCGATCCCCAACTTCCACTATCGTAGGCGTTTCTTCTCCAGAAAGCAAAGTGACGATGGCTTGAATGGTGCCGCGATCGGGAGTATAGCGAATGCTATTATCGAGGATATTGAGAAATACGCGGTAGATGCGGGATTCGTCGGCTTGAATCCATACCGCATCTGAGCCAGAATACTCTAGATGTAGCTGTTTTTGACGAGCTAAAGGTTCTAAGGTCTGCCAGACTGACTGAATCAACCCATGGAGTTCCACCGATTTGCAAGCCAGATTGTTCCCGGGATCCACTTCCATTTGGCTGAGTTCTAACCAGTCTTGGACGAGCTGAATCAATCGATTGGTTTCCTCAAACAAACGCTCCACTCTCTGACGCCAAGGAGGCTCCAGACGTCCCTGTAACGCTTCCGCCACTAAGCGAATTGAAGTCAGGGGGGTTTTGAGTTCGTGAGCCAAATCGGAAATCCAGCGGTTGCGGTTTTGAGCGAGGCTGACTAAGGGTTGTCGGTTTTCTAAAAACACCCCCACTTGACCGTTATTTAAGGGGCAGCTATGTCCGCGCAGGGTGAGCGATCGCGTTTTCCCCACATCCGATCCGCTTTGACACGCCGGATGAAATACCCACTCTCGCATTTGAGGCTTTTGTTGCTGACGAGTGGTCTCGATCAGTTGATCTAACTCGTAGGATCGCACGAACTTCAGCAGCAACCGAGGCGAGTGGGGTTCCCATTTTTGAATCTGCAAAAGCTGTTGTGCTTGCTCGTTACACCACAAGAGCTGGTTTTCTTCATCCACCTGAAGATATCCAATCGGGGCGAGTTGCACTAATTGATGCCAGGTTTGCAGTTGTACCTCTAGCTCTTGTTGCTCTTGTCTGATTAAGGAAATAGCTCGCCGCAGACGCGACATCATTGGCATATATAAGCCAAACGAATCCATTGGCAATCCACCCAAAAATTGCCGCAACTGTTTGCGGAGCCATAATTGCTCGCCCAGCCAAAACCCCATCCCTAGGGCAAGTCCGAGGAAAAATGCGACTAAAGCCATCTAGCCTGATTTCTCCTTAATCATTGAAAGCAAATGCGGCTCAGCCATCGAATCCGAGCGGATATTTCCTTAAACTGGGCAGTGGAAATCGGCCAAATTCTGCTATAGTGACCCGATCGCCTATTTCTCGAGCTTGTGCGCGAATGGCTGATGGCTAATCGCTACCTTTTATCCTAACCGATAGCCAAACCCCCTGACGGTAATAATGTACTCTGGCTGACTCGGATCCCGTTCTAATTTCTCTCGCAACCAGCGAATGTGGACGTCAACCGTTTTGCTATCCCCAACAAAATCTGCTCCCCACACGCGATCGAGCAACTGATCCCGGGACCACACCCGTCGCGGATAACTCATAAATAGCTCCAGCAAGCGAAACTCTTTGGGCGAGAGATTGACTTGACGATCGCCCACGGTAACTCTGCACTCTTGTGGCGACAAAGTAATCTCGCCAAACTTGAGCAGTGGTGGCTCTGGCAAACCGTTTAACCGTTGGCGGCGCAGCAACGCCCGACACCGCGCAATTAACTCGCGCATACTAAACGGTTTCGTCAAATAGTCATCTGCTCCGACTTCCAATCCTAAAACGCGATCGGTTTCACTGCCTTTAGCACTAAGAATCAAAATCGGCACTGGGTTTCCTTGATGACGTAATAACCGACACAAATCCAGCCCGTTAACTTGAGGCAGCATCAGATCCAACACAATTAGATCGAATGGAAATTCTCCTGGCATAACCTCTGTGCCATAGAAACAGTTCAGGGCGCTTTGTCCGTCGGCGGCAATTGTGACCTCGTAACCTTCTTCTTCTAACGCGAGAACCAGCATTTCCCGAATCAGGTCTTCATCTTCGACGACTAAGACCCGATTTCCTTGGCTGAGTTCTGGTCTGGGAAGATTTGTGGTCGCTTCCAGAGAAAACATGGTTAGTGATTGTTGTTTCTAATACCATCCCCATTTTTACAATAAAACGGCCTGTAAATAGAGTTGGCTAATATAACAAAATATGTAGACTTTCAGCTTAGGGCGGGGATCGGTGAGTTGGTATGGGTTTTCACCCCTCCCCTCTCGGCACATTTCAGCGCGAAAATTTCCTAACAAAGACGACCCTCCCATTGACGCCGATTCGCCTACAGTGCTTGACCCCAAATGCCGCCATGCCATTATCTGCGCCCTTCCCCTACCGCATCGCCGACCCTCCAGGGTTGCCCAACCTACAGCGTTCATCCACTTGGAGAGTAAATTTTGTGATGCTTTTTATTTGAAAAATCCTCACCCCCAGAGCGTCAGTTTACTAGAGCTGAGTAACCCGTTTTCTTCACAAAAAAGTTACGCGCTTAGCAACCGAGGCGGGTTCCCAAGCCGATTTTAAGTCCAGTTTCTCTCCCACTACACCGTCTCTGTCCGAACAAACATTAAGTCCGAATTAATTTTTGTTGATTTTTGGACTTTTCTGTGATATAATTTTAAACCAAATTTTCAAACAAAATTCAAACTCAAACCTTATTCGGTCAAAGAGAAAAAACCAAACAACGCAGGTAAGAGAGCATACAAATGAGAGCAGTTGGATTCACAAAAAGGAGGGAGAGAAGACTCCTTGGTGAGCTAAACGAGAATTAAGTCAGCAGATTGCAACAGGCGATCGCCAAGAACACTTCAGCGATCGCCGTGGGGCATAATCCGGCTTTGACTGCCAATTGCGGTGGCATTGCAGACCAACTCTGGTTAGGATAAAGTCTGTACGCTTACTCTTATCGATTATGCTGCTGCATTTAAGTACCTGGCCGGAAGTTGAAGCCTATTTGAAGCAATCCACTGGAATTATTTTTCCGATTGGTTCTACGGAACAACATGGTCCGATTGGTGCGATCGGTACCGATGCGATTTGTGCCGAGGCGATCGCCCGAGGCGTAGGTGAAGCCACCCAGGCGATCGTTGCACCGACGATTAACGTGGGGATGGCCCTGCATCATACCGCCTTTCCAGGCACCATCAGTCTACGACCCAGCACCCTGATTCAAGTCATCCGAGATTACGTTACCAGCTTAACCCGGGCGGGATTTACCAAATTTTTCTTTATTAACGGTCACGGCGGCAATATCGCCACCCTGAAAGCGGCTTTTTCCGAAACCTACGCCGTCCTCAACGACTTGCAAGTGCCGAATGGCGATCGCGTCCAATGTCGAGTTGCCAACTGGTTTACCTGTAGCTCAGTGTACAAACTCGCCAAAGAACTCTACGGGAACGAAGAAGGCTCCCATGCCACCCCCAGCGAAGTCGCCGTCACCCAGTATCTCTATCCAGAAGCCATCAAACAAGCCCCCTTGTCAAAAGAAGTCGCCTCCGGACATCCCATCTATGGTGCGGCTGATTTCCGCCGCCGATATCCCGATGGTCGCATGGGGTCTAATTCTGCCTTAGCCACCCCGGAACATGGTAAGCAATTCTACGACTTAGCGGTCAAAGAGCTAAGTAACGCTTACCTAGAATTTCTCAGCGGCGAGTAAAGAGCGATCGCCGCCACCCCGAATCATTATCCCACCGCCCGCCAAATCTTAATCATCTTATCGTGAGAACCACTCGCCAGGAAATGACCATCCGGACTAAACGCCACCGCATTCACCGAATCTAAATGTCCTGAAAGGGTGCCGATGTGTTCTCCGGTTTCCAAATGCCACAACTTAATCGTCTTATCATGGCTACCACTGGCTAGAATCTGCAATCGCGGAGCGATCGCCACGCACAAAACCTGCGCCGTATGACCCCGCAAAGTTCGAGTGGGTGCGGGTCGCGTGCCTCCTTCCGAAGTCGTCTCCTTAAGATGCCACAGCTTAATCGTTTCATCCATACTCCCACTCGCCAATACATGACCATTGCGACTTAACGACACAGAAGTCACTGCCGAATTCCCAATCAGCGTCCGCACCAATTGCAAAGTTTTCACCTGCCAAATCTTAATCGTTTTATCTTCACTCCCACTCACCAAAAGCTCCCCATCCGGACTAAAAGCAATCGAATAAATAAACCCAGAATGCCCGATTAAAGTCCCCACTAACTCTCCCGTTTCCACCTGCCAAATCTTAATCGTTTGGTCTCCACTTCCACTCGCTAAAAGCCGACCATCCGGACTAAAGGCCACCGAATAAATCGACACCGAATGACCCAATAAAGTATTCACCCGTCGGCTAGTTGGCAAATGCCATAACCGCACCCGATAATCCACACAACCACTCGCCAGATATTGATGATCTTGACTGAGCGCCACCGAATAAACCGAAGCCGAATTATCCCGCAGGGTATGAGGCATTCCGTGGGTGCGTCCGCTGCTTTTAAGCTGCCAAATATTAATGCTCTTATCCCAACTACCACTGACTAACGTGTAAGACGATCGCTGACGATTTTCGGGGGTTTGCACTCCAAACACCACAGACACCACCGAGTCTGAATGACCCGTGAGCGTATTCAAGCATTTCCAGTGCGGACGAATTCCATTGCTAGTATTTCGACTCGGTACCGGTAAACCAGTCAACACCACAGGTTGTTCTTCCTCGCTTTGGCGGTTCGATTTCGGAGATACGGAAGGCATATTGTCCTGAATTTTACCTCTCGCCATCCGCCGCTCGAAAGCTGAAGTTTCCCCTTCTCGTTCTTGACTGTTTTCTAATAATTTTAAAACCGTCTCTACTTTCGGATCCCTAGCAGGTAATTCTCTTTCCGTTTCCCGATTTAATTCATCATCAATGACACTCAGCCCCACTTTCTGTTGCGACCACTCTCTGAGTTCTTGGCGCAGAATATCAATATCAAAATCAATGATTTGCACAGCTCCAAGACAGGTTTGAGGATTGTCTAACACTTCCGTCACCTGCTGCACTAGGTTCTGGATATCACGTTCACTCTTAAATACCTCCCACTCAAAATCGGCAAATTTTTCAGTTTCGGCAGATAAAAATGCCGATATTTCCGGATGATTTTTAATAGAATCTGCCAAAAGCAAACTAACAAAAGGCAACCAATCTCCTCGAAAGCTTTCTTGCCAAATGCCGGGTAATGCTTCTAGATAAAGCTCGGATTCAATTGTTCTTTTGAGTTCCCGTAATTGAGAGCTGCGGCTTCGAGAATTCAGACCGCAGATTTCCTGGGAATTTCCGCATAAAATGGGAAGAGAGGTGGTGGGTTTGAAGGATCGGTTGCTATTTAGGGTGCCAGTGGCTTCTTTTCTGCAAGCTGCGATGCGCCTTTTTAGCCACGCTTGGATTTGTTGTTGGTCTGTGGTTCGCACCTTTTCATTGGGTGCCATATGATGGGCTTGTTGCAGATGGGAAGGGTGGATGGCGAAAGTAATACCTTTGAGCAGGGCGTCTAGGAGAGCCAGTCGAGCCTGGGCGTATTTTGGCAGGAAGAAACCCGATCGCCAAGTGACGAATAACTGGCTCAATTGTGTTGGGGAAAGATTGCCCAACAGTCCCGAATTCAGAGTACCTGTGATTTTCCCACCGAAGAGAGAGGCACCCCAAAGTAAGGCGCTTAGTTCATCTAGCACCGATTGTCTCCCGATCGCCTGTGATTTTGTTGCCATTCAACCGCAATAAATTTTTTGTGCAGCGCTCGATTTGTTTCAATCCCCCTTTACGCCAGTGGTAATTCCATTTTAAAATTTAGACTCGAAAGTGTAGAGCGCCGATGCACTGCTAGAACCTAGTGGGAAAGCAGTGTAGGAACTACAGCCTCGGGCAGATTGGCTGCCGTGTGTTTGCTGTAGGTGTTTTCAAATTCGCAACAACATTGAATTTCATCCAGGACTTTAGAATACTGGATCTTCAAAATCAAATTCATCGTTAAAGTCATCATCGTCAGTGGTGGTAGACTCGTCAACCCCGCCATTGCTCGAGGCGATCGCCACCGACGGTGAAGCCGAAGCGCTAGGGATGGCGGAAATGCCCTGATTCGGCGGACCGGGAATGGCTTCCACGATCGCATCGAGAACTCTAGCCACGGGCAGAATTTCCATTCCCAAATCTGGCGGTACTTGCCCTTTGGGAATAATGGCTCGCTTAAAACCGAGTTTGCCCGCTTCGCGCAGGCGCAGTTCTAACTGAGAGACTGGTCGGACTTGACCGCCCAAACCCACTTCCCCGATAATCACCGTATGGGGATCGACTACGCGATCGCGAAAAGAAGCCACCACGGCGATCGCCACCCCCAAATCCGCTGCCGGTTCGCTGACACTAATCCCGCCCACGGATCCGAGATAAGTATCCAACTTAGAAAGCGGTACCCCCACCCGTTTTTCCAATACTGCCAGAATTTGCACCAAACGATTGCTGTCAACCCCGGTGGTGGCTCGACGGGGGGATCCAAAACTGGCGGGACTGACCAAAGCTTGCAATTCCACTACAATCGGACGGGTTCCTTCACAAGCCACAATGGTGGAAGAACCGGAGACAAATTCCTCGCGACTGCCCAAAAACAGTTCTGACGGGTTAGGGACTTCTTTCAGCCCGTGAGCCACCATTTCAAAGACGCCGATTTCGTGAGTGGCTCCAAAGCGGTTTTTCATGGAGCGCAGCAGACGATGACTGGCAAAGCGATCGCCCTCAAAAAACAGTACCGTATCCACCAAATGTTCCAGAACCCTCGGTCCGGCAATCCCCCCTTCTTTGGTGACGTGCCCCACAATAAACAGAGTAATGTTCTCCCGCTTCGCCACCTGCATCAACGCCGAGGTACATTCTCGGACTTGTGCCACGGATCCCGGTGCCGAGGTTAACGAGGGAAAGAAAATGGTTTGGATACTGTCCACCACGGCTAAATTCGGTTTCAGGGATTCCAACTCGCGCAAAATTTCTTCTAAGTCGGTTTCTGGAAGCAGATAAAATTGAGATTCTTTGTGGGGGCGTTTAGATCGAGGGGACTCGGAGGTTTGTTTGGGATTGTCGGTGGTAGGGTTCGAGGGGGTTTGTGCGGGGATGGGTTCTGCTTGGGAAACGGAATGGCGATCGCGATCGCTGGAGGATTGCGAACTATCCTGCTGGCCATTTTCGGATGTGGAGGATGCGCTTTTTTCTTCCTCCTCATCGGAGTCCAGGTTTCCAAGCAAGCGCTGGGCACGCAATTTGACCTGCTGTCCCGACTCCTCGGCGGATACGTAAAGAATGCGCGACCTGTAGGAGAGGTTATTGGCAACTTGCAACAGCAGAGTTGATTTACCAATTCCGGGTTCGCCGCCAATTAAGACTAACGAACCCGGAACGATGCCACCGCCGAGAACCCGATCCATTTCGCCATAGCCCGAGGAACAGCGACTCACGGTTTGGTCAGCAATCTGATTTAATTTGACAGAGGAGCGGGGTTGCCCGGAGGATTTGGATTTGGGTTTCGTGCCGTCTCGCATCCAGGAACTGGCGTTCAAACTGGGACGAGCGGCGTTGGCGGAAGAGGGCAAAACCTCTTCGATCAAGGAACCATAGGTATCGCAGGCAGAACATTTACCAAACCATTGGGCAAATTCGGCTCCGCACTCTTCACAAACATATTGGGTTCGCTGCTTGGGCATTCGTTATCTCTATCGACCCTATTGGACATCAGATGGATAGTCAAAAAGCTTGAGACCTACCTTGGGTAAGAACTTCAGATGAAGCTATGGTGCTGAATATGAGACAATTCAAATGGTACAGTATTAAAAATTAAGAATTACAAAAGACGCTAAAGGAGCCTTGAGTATCTTGGAAAACCTTAAGGAAAAGATACTGGTTGTCGATGACGAAGCAAGTATCCGTCGGATCCTGGAGACCCGCCTTTCGATGATTGGCTATGATGTGGTAACGGCGGCAGATGGGGAAGAAGCGTTAGAGACTTTTCGCATGGAAGTTCCCGATCTAGTGGTTTTGGATGTGATGATGCCGAAGCTAGATGGCTATGGCGTTTGTCAGGAACTGCGGAAAGAATCCGATGTCCCCATCATTATGCTAACAGCCCTGGGAGATGTGGCTGACCGGATCACGGGTCTGGAGTTAGGCGCGGATGATTATGTGGTCAAGCCGTTTTCGCCAAAAGAACTGGAAGCTCGCATCCGATCGGTGTTGCGTCGCGTGGAGAAAACCGGTGCGCCGGGGATTCCGAGTTCTGGGGTGATTCAGGTTAGTTCGATAAAAATCGATACGAATAAGCGGCAGGTTTACAAGGGTGATGAGCGGATTCGCCTGACGGGGATGGAGTTTAGTTTGCTCGAATTGTTGGTGAGCAAGTCGGGAGAACCGTTCTCGCGATCGGAAATTTTGCAGGAGGTTTGGGGTTACACGCCAGAGCGTCATGTGGATACGCGGGTGGTGGATGTCCATATTTCCCGCTTGAGAGCGAAGTTGGAAGAGGATCCGAGCAATCCAGAGTTGATTTTGACGGCGAGGGGAACGGGTTATTTGTTTCAGCGGATTCTGGAACCGGATGAGATATGAAGCGGGAAGGGGGAAGTCATGGTGGATGGCTTTTCCCTTGCTGGGGTTCTGGGGGTTTGAGGATGGGGAGCGATCTGGGGCGATTTTTGCAGTGAAAATAGATGTTGGGTAAGACGCGATCGAGTATGGCTCAATCAGATGGATCGGAGATATTGCGTCGCTTACCTCTGGTTGCTGGGGGTTTGGGAGGCGTTTTGTTGGGGGTAAACCGCTTGCTGACGCCGGGAGTTACGGAGGCGCAAGCGCGATCGGATGCTTTGGGAGTGATTTTAAGCGCGCTGTTGGTGTTGACGGGTTTACTGTGGCAACAGGTGCAGCCGCGATCGCCGGAGGCGGTGGAGTTGAAGGGCGAATCGGGGTTTGAACTGGCACCGGATTTGCCGGAGGCGGTTCAGACGGAATTGGCTTGGGCGTCGCATTTGTTGCTGACGAATACGGTAACGAGGTCTGTGGTGGTGTTTTATGGGGGACGGGTGCTGCTGCGGCGGGGGGTTTTGCCACCCAAGTCGCAGGTGACGCCGGGAGCGATTTTGCAAAGAGCGATGGAACGGCAAAAGGCAATTTATTTGGTGGAGTTGAAGCTTTATCCGGGTCGTGTTGAGTTTGATTATTTGC
Organism: Phormidium sp. CCY1219; assembly: GCF_035615515.1. Taxonomy (GTDB): domain Bacteria; phylum Cyanobacteriota; class Cyanobacteriia; order Cyanobacteriales; family Laspinemataceae; genus CCY1219. The sequence goes on along the minus strand of NZ_JAJENT010000533.1, from coordinate 16,862 downwards.
CGGAAAATACTCAGGGGGTTATTTGTCAGCCTTTGGGCGATCGCGGTGTTTTGATTTTGGGGGCAAATGCTCCGCGCAGTTACACGAAGCAAGATGAACGGTGGGTTGAGGGGATTGCTGACAAATTGGCGGTGACGCTGAGTCAAGGTTTATCGGATAATGATGTTGCACCTGCTGAAGGTTAGTGGTTTATGGCTATTTTGTATTGGGTACTGGTTGCAGTGATGGCGATCGGTGTTATCGGCGCTGTGGTTCCTGGAGTTCCGGGGTCGAGTTTGATTCTCGGCGCGATCGCGATCTGGGCTGTGTTTAATGAGAATGGGTTGAGTAGTGTGGGTTTGGCTCTGGGAGTGGCAATGGGGGTTTTGCTGCTCAGTGTGGGCATCGATTTGTTGGCTACCTATTGGGGGGCGAAACGCGCCGGGGCGAGTAAATGGGGTCAAATTGGGGCGATCGTTGGCTTTGTTTTGGGCTTTTTTGGTTTATTGCCGGCTTGGCTGATTGGCGGTCCGTTGCTGGGTATTTTTATTGGCCCTTTGTTAGGGGCGATAATTGGCGAGTATCTCTATCGGAAGGATTTGGCGATCGCTGTCAAAGCCGGAATTGGGGTGGTGGTGAGTTCCCTAATTGGCAATTTTATTCAAGGCTTTTTGGCTCTGGCAGCAGTTATTGTATTTCTCGTTACCAATTGGCCTCCGCCCGGGTTTGGGGTCTAGCTATAGCAGCGATCGCTCCAACGGTTCTGCAGGTTATCTCGACCAACGAGTGCCTCGCCAAATCATAAAAAATAAAGCACTAGATACCAAAGCACCGAGATTCCATTTCACCGAATTTTTCAATAAATTAACTCGCTGATTTTGCCGGACTTGTTGAGTTTGCGTCTGCACCTGTTCTCTGGCTTGAGGAATTCTAGACAAAATCTCGTTTTTCAAACCCTCTGTATTGGTACTATCCACCGACAAACCCAATCGGTTAAGTTCCAGTGCCAAAGTTTGCAATTGTTCGGTGCTACCTTGACTGACCTGTTGCTCGATCGCTTCGAGTTGTTCTAGCTGCTGTTGCGATTGAACGGTAATTTGCTGATTGTTAATCCGATTCAAACGCAAGGTATTATTAATCCCTAACGGCACGAATAACAGGGAAACCACTGCCAGCAACAGACAAACCCAGGACAGTAATTTCAATAAAATATCTTCTAAGCCCGTGCGGTTGTAGTCTTCCCCAAAAAACACCAAGGCAAATCCCAATAAAGGCACTGGCGCTCTTTCCACCAACGCGCCCATCGTCTGCAACTCCCAATTGGGATTCATAAAATTGGGAGAAATAAACACCTGAATGGTGTCAAATAAGGCTAACACTAATAACCCATACCCCACCATCCGGATTCGACCGATTGAGCGCAATTGGTCACCGCTAAAGCGCAAAAGCTCTTCCACCGAGCGACTGACATCAAATCCTTCAGATTTACTCATAATATTGGCACCCTTATTTTAGGTAAAGTTTAAGTACAGCTTTAAGAGGGCGGAAAGCGTGGCTGCCACCAACGATACCATGAAACCCAGACAGATTCTAAAATTGAATAGGAATTTTCTGGAGAGTTCTTATCTAAGGGGATAGATAGAACAGTTAACATACACCGAAAATCTCTGAGTTTTTGTTGTCCCAACAACCACGGTAAAAGGCGATCGACCTGTAGGTCGTAGGCATTTCGGTTTTTCCTAAACTGTTCCCCGCTAACCGTGCTACCTCCTCGCGGATTAATACAAGAAGCCAGATAAGCTTGTTCTCCCGTTTCAGATACCCCGTAAAATCCTATCTCCTCTTGGTGACGTATGGTTAGTTTAGCAGCCGATGCCTCAATATCGAGATGTGTTTGCATTAATTTTTCCACATTCCCACCAGTATTTGTTACGTAGCGCATCTGTATTTCCAGGGGCAGGTTATTTTGAATGTAGAAATATTGTCCCCCGGAAATGAGGCTTTCGTTTTCATTGACCTCTAGGGGCAAACTCTCTTCAAACTGCCAATCCGCTAACGGAACAGCCGTTGGAAAAACAAACGGCGTAAACCCAGCACTCTCGATTGGAGGAGAGAAAATTAACTTTCCCAGAACTGCGATCGCACCACCCAAGGTAGCGGCTAGCAGCACAATCCTGACAGATTTCCAGTGTAATTTTTTAGGAATTAACATTTGTCTGCATTGTGGCTTTCGGGTTCATTTCGCAGGATAAAAAACCAGCAAAATATGCCTAAAATAACGACACCTATCATCGAAAAAATTAAAGATCCATCGCCGTAATGCCAGTATTCAAATGCAGTTTTACTGGAATAGGCCACTAAAAAAGCCATCAGGGCAACCCGCACTCCATTTACTGCAAATCCTGCCACTATGGCAACGATCGGGACTAATATCTTCTGCTTCCAGTTGGTGGGAAACATAAACAAGAAAAGGAATGCTAACCCAAGTAACTGAAGAATTGCGCTGTAGCCAGAACAGCCAGAATAAACTTCTATGCTACCTGTGGGCAGATTAACGTAAATGCCGTCTTGCTCGACCTGAAACCCCATATACCACAAAACAAACGCCGCAAATTTCGCGGTGAAGGGAGAAATATCAAAAATCTGCAATAAAAGCCCGGTGGAGATGGAGATAAAGCCTAAAATGAACAGTTCTTGCCAATAGTAGGCTAATCGTTTCCAACCGGAACTGAGCAGGGCTAGCCCCACTCCCGATAAAAAAGGTGAAATGCGAAGGAACAAGTCATACTCGCCCAGGTTAACGCTTTTCAACAGCACTAACCCAATCAGTAACGTTCCTAAAATGCTGGATATAACATCGCTTTCCAGATTCAAATCTTGATGTTTTTCCCAGACTAAAAATGCAGCAGCTCCCCAGAAAAGAAGGCTGGTACCCACCACATCAACCGGGGCATGTCTCCACATCAATGTCAGGTTAACAGCCATTAAACCTACTGCAATGCCCAGCAACCAATATTTAGGTTCTTTTAAATCTTGAATCGAAGTCATATTCCACACTTTGCACTTGATTCGCAGGTTAAGTTTTACATTGAGGCCGATTTTCGTTATGCCAATGTAATCGCGGATCCCATGCAGAAAGCTGCATGTGGGCGGATTGAGTTAAGCAAAAGCAGTTGGCAACGGTGCCAACTGCTCTAGTTTACTCAATATCCAACCCACTTGGAAAACTGACTGCTAATATTGACTGATTAGCTTTCGCTGGTGCGACGCTTGCGAGAACGACGAGCGGCTGCCAATCCAGCAGCTCCCAATGCTAACCCTCCCATCGTCAACGGTTCGGGAACTGCTGCAGCACTTACGGTTACGTCGTTAAAGTCTCCATCGGCACCTGCCCATTTAATATCTTCAAAGGCAATTGCCACCGGTCCACTAAACGGATCTGCAGATTGATAGGAACTGGCATCGAAGGCTTGTGCTTCTGTGCCGCCAGTGGTTCCAAAGGCAGCTCGCTGACCATAGGTATTCAAGCTGGTTGTGCTGTAGGCTATTCCTTGATTGTTGCCGTTATAAGTGCTTGCAAGTCCCAGAGTGTAAACTTTACCCGCCAGGAACGTAAAGGTATCGTTGACCTGGGTCACGGCGTTTCCTAAAGTGGCTTCAAAGCCATTTTGTGCGCCGTTATCGGAGGCTTGGGTTTCTTCAAATACCACCCCGTTCTCTGCTGCTGCCAAGGAGCCATCGGTGAGTACCTCAAAGATTTTGAGGGTGGACTGGAAAGCTCCGTTAGAACTGCCGAAGGAGAATTTGACTTCGGTATCGCTATTAAAACTGATGCCGTCGGTGCCGAAGGAAAAGGCTCGGGCTGGAGCGGATGCCCCAAACAGCGCGATCGCAACGGCGGCTCCTATGGAAATAGAAAGGGTCTTTTTCATGATGTCATGCACTCCCTGCGTTACTTGACTATATGGTATTATTATGGCAGATATCGATCTCCAATTTGCAGTGTCAGATGGTTCTTTGCAGAATCTTCATTTAATTCTTGGCTAACAATTAAACTGCAATCTACATTCTACGTTACACCAGAAACTTTTTTGATGCAGCGATCGCCTTCACCTGATGAGTGCGATCGGCGTCACAATTGCTTCCCTACGCTCCATCTTTTTCCTTGTCCGTACTGGGGTTAAGGAGAGGCTCAAAAGCTCCCACCAGACTCCATTTACCGACATAACAGTTTAATATTGCCCAACCCCCCCATACAGACTTTCAGTAAAATCACCCAACTTATCAATTAACCTCTTGTTAGATAAAAGTGCTTTCAGTGATTTTACGGATATGGCCTCAACAATGATAAAAAATTAGGCTAGAAAAGCAGCAACGTCCTATGTAAAAGCCATCTGCTCTGAGCATTGTTTTTCAGGGGAGTTTGATAAATAAAACCCAATCGGTTTTATAAAAACTGCATAATTTGTGAAAAAGAATTGTGGCTCCATTTGGCGGCTGAGCCTCGGAAGACGCCTTCCGAGGCTCAGTGGGGGTAGCGATCGCCCAAGATCCTCTTTTAATTCCCGTAAACCTGCTGATAGTAAGCTCGATACTCCTCCGAGAGCAAGGGACGCCACCAATCTTGGTGAGTCAAATACCAGAGTACAGTTTGGCGCAGACCTTCTTCCACAGTAACCGAGGGAGTCCATCCCAATTGAGTTTTAATTTTAGTAGCGTCGATCGCATAACGGCGATCGTGTCCCGGTCTATCCTTAACAAAAGCAATCAACTTTTCGCAGGGACGCATCGGCAAATCGGGGGCTAATTCGTCCATCAGCCGGCACAGCATCCGCACCAAATCAATATTTTTAACCTCATTATTGCCGCCGATATTGTACGTTGCGCCCGGAGTCCCTCGGTGAATCACCAAATCCAGGGCGCGACAATGGTCTTCCACATAGAGCCAATCTCGAATATTTTCTCCATCCCCATATACGGGCAAAGGTTTGCCGAGAAGCATGTTGATGCACATCAGGGGAATCAGCTTTTCGGGAAAATGATACGGTCCGTAGTTATTCGAGCAATTGGTGACGATGGTGGGGATGCCGTAGGTATGGTAGTATGCACGGGCAAGGTGGTCGCTACCTGCTTTTGAGGCGGAATAAGGACTGTTGGGTGCATAAGGTGTTTTTTCTGTAAAAGCTGGATCCCTGGGGGTCAGAGTGCCATAAACTTCATCCGTGGAGACGTGGATAAACACCCCTTGTGGATTTCCGCCTTTGACTGAAAAGAGAGTTTGCCAGTGGATCCGGAATGCCTCTAATAGAGTGAAAGTGCCGACCACATTGGTTTGAATGAAAGCAGACGGACCTAAAATCGAGCGATCGACGTGGGATTCGGCGGCGAAGTGGACGACGGTATCGATTTGTTCTTCTTCAAGCAGAGTCTCTACTAAGGAGCGATCGCAGATATTCCCCTGCACGAACCGAAAATTTTCTTTTCCAACTAAACTCGCCAGATTTTGCCGATTGCCCGCGTAGGTTAGAGCATCTAGAACCACAACCCTGTCGCCTGGATAGCGAGTACACCAGTAGCGAACAAAATTGGATCCAATAAACCCAGCCCCCCCGGTCACTAATAATCGGCGGGAGGGTCGATTTTCATGGAAATTGGGAGTCGATGTCATCCAGGGTGTTTCTTCAATTCCAAACAGTGCTATTCAACAATACCTTTAAACCCGCCTCTCATCCAGCTTATTTGTGGAATAAATAAATATTGACCCAGCAGGCTGTTTGCCACATCAGGGATCTTCCGTAAATTGGACAAAACCAAAGTGATTCCGTAATCAGGGGGAAGGCTGAAATCCTCTCCCTTAACTAACAGTAAAACCTATTGAATGGTGTGAGGAACTCGATTGTGGAGAAGCAAGATATCCTGAGTTTAGCCACCCAAGGCGACCCGATCGCGATCGCCTTATTGCTCAATCAAGTCTTACAACCCAAAAGAAACATAACCGCCCAAGTCATCCGCAAAAAGAACCGACTTCATATCCTCCTAGAAAGCGATCGCATCCCCGACCCCGAAGCCTATGTCCCCTATATTAAAAACGGCTTAAACCGACTCCAACTCAGTTGCATAGATTCCGTGCGAATTTATGGACGGCAAACTGGTGAAACGGCCCCGGCGTGGGATCGGACATTAGAGTGGGGAAAATCCCCCGAAAGTAACGAGTTTTCCATATCGCGATCGCCACGGAAACAGGACTCCAAAGCTGCCGCTGAACCCTCCCCCCGCGATGCAGACGCAGCAGCGATCGCCGCTGACACTACCACCGTGGCACCCACTGGCCCTTCTGCGACACCCGTACCCACAACCCTACACTCCCGGGCAACAACAACCGGGATTGGCAACCCTCCTCCCGAAGCGGCGATCGCAGTTTCTACCCTGCCCTCAGTGGGCCAATCCCAGATCGGTGCATCTGTTGCCCCATCGGCACCGCTTCCCGCCCCGGAAACGCCCCCAGAGCCAATCCCACCCCGCAAAGAAAAATCCGCTGCGATCGGCAACTCCCTGAAAATCCTGGTGCCCTTAGTCGCCCTCACCAGCTTTTGCCTCGGCATCAGTTGGGAGATGTTCAAAAACCCCGATCGCTATAGTCCCACCGTATTGTTCTCCACCGTGGGTGAAACCCTAGCCGCTGTAGAGCTACCGGATTTGCCGCCACTGCCGTCGCTTTCCCCCTCCCCTGCCACCTTTGAACCTTTCTCCAGCGAGAAGCCGATCGCCCACTTCACGGAGCTTTCCAAACGGGTCGAGGCTTCCATTCCCGCCACGCCAATTACCATCAAAGCGGTAGGAGATATCGTTCCGGGCACCAATTTTCCCGCCAATAAACTGCCCCAGCGGGAGCAAAGTTTATTTGAGTCGGTCAAACCCTACCTGCAAGGTGCCGATATTTTATTTGGCAATTTTGAAAGCACCTTGACAAATCATCCATATTCTGCTAAAGATGTCAGCCGTTCGATGGTATTTGCCTTTCGCAACCCGCCCGCCTATGCCCAACTCTTAAAAGATGTGGGGTTTGATGTGTTGAATTTAGCCAATAACCATTCCAATGATTTTGGAGAAGTCGGCTTAGAAGACACCATCGAAAATATCACCAAAGCCGGCATGAAAGTGGTGGGTAAAAAAGATGAAATTCTCTATCTCAATGTCAAAAACGTTCCGATTGCCTTTATTGGCTTCAGCACCTACTACTATCATAACTCCGTCCATGAATTAGAAGCGGCGAAAGCATTAGTAGAAGAAGCCAAACAAAAAGCCACGATTGTAGTTATTTCCGTACATGGCGGGGCTGAGGGAACCGGGGCGCTGCATGTAAAAAACCGCACGGAAATGTTTTATGGAGAAAACCGGGGCAATTTAGTATTATTTTCCCGAGCGATGATTGATGCGGGGGCGGATTTAATTTTAGGGCATGGACCCCACGTTCCCCGAGCGTTAGAAATCTATCAAGGAAAGTTAATTGCCTATTCTTTAGGGAATTTTGTTGGGTATCGCACCCTTTCAAACGCAGGCAAGTTAGGGTATTCGCTAATTTTAGAGGTAGAAATGGACATCGAGGGAAATTTTGTGGCCGGTAAAATTATTCCCGTACATTTGAAAGGGAAAGGGATTCCCTACATCGACCAACAGTTTCGCACGGTGCAGCTCATGCGGGATTTGATTAAAAGCGATTTTCCCGAGACACCGATCGCGATCGATGATGAGGGGAAAGTGCTGATAGAAGAGCGCGGCGAATAAGAGACATGAGGGAGTTTTGAATGGTGACACCCATTCAAAACTCCCGCGAGAGCGATTCCAAATAAAGGAGAAGTTGTGGGAGTTGGATCCGGTGAAGGTTAAGACAACCTGGGAGAGGGGGGAAGGGGAAGAGAAGCTCGGTTAAGTGAGGACGCCGGACTCTTCCGAGAGGAGAAATTCGAGAGCCTCCTTCATTTCTGCGGGTGTAGTGGTGGCGGTGCCGAATTGACGCACCACGATGCTAGCGGCCAAATTGCCCAATACGGCAGATTCCCACAAGGAACCGCCAGCGGTCAATCCGAGGGTGAGTGCGGCGACGACAGTATCCCCTGCACCGGTGACATCGAAGACATCGGTGCGATTGAAAGCGGGGATGCGATCGTGAGTGCCTGTGGGGTGAAATAAGCTCATGCCCTCATCACCTCGGGTAATGAGCATCTGTTTGGCGCGGGTGAGGGAGAGCAGATCCGAGCCGGCTTGGGTGAGGGTTTGGGGAGAGTCGATCGCGTAGCCCACCGCTTGTTCCGCTTCTGGGAGATTGGGGGTAAAGAGAGTGGCACCGGCATAGCGTTGTAGGTGCTTTTGGGTATCCACAATAGTCAGGGGATGTTGTAATGCGGCTTCGATCGCCGGTGCGGTGAGGACGCCATCGCCATAGTCAGAACAGACCACAGCATCCACCGTATGGAGTTGTTCTCGGATGTAGGCTGCCAGTTGAAGTTGGTTTTCCAGGGAAGGTAAGGCGTCAGATTTGCGATCGACGCGGACGATTTGCTGGGTAACAGACTGACGGGCATGACCGGAAATCCGGGTTTTGGTGACGGTGGGGCGATCGCTATCTACCAACATGCCCGTGGTGTCGATTCGGGCGGCTTCAAAGATGTGACGCAGAGCGTTTCCTTGCTCATCTTTGCCCACGAATCCAGCGACTTTCACCTGTGCCCCCAAGGTAGCGAGGTTATAGACGGCATTTGCTCCACCCCCAGGCACCTGTCGGGTGGTTTCGTGGCGAATAATCAAAACCGGTGCTTCGCGCGAAAGCCGCTCTACCTGACCGGTGAGAAATTCGTCCAGGGTCAGGTCGCCCACCACGAGGACGCGGGCTTGAGAAAAGCGGTTGATGAGGTCGATCGCTCGCGGTTGATAGTGGCGAAGTCGCTCGAGAAAATTTGAATCGATAGCCATCTGGGTGAAACGTTTCTAAACTGACGCAGTATGAATTCTGCCCGAGGGAGGGTAAATCGGCAATTTACGCCGTCGGTCAACCGAGCGATCGCCCTTTCACCGGAAAGATCCGCTAGCAGAAATCGGGAGTCAGGTGTACTTTGGCATTGGCGATCGCATTCACCTCCAGCAGGAGAGGCGATCGCGAAGCTCGAGCAGACCCTGGAACCGGAACATAGAGATGAACCTACTTTAATTTCGTTTTGATCAAATTGACGATCTGACCCATCTGCTTCTTCATCGCATTCATTTCGGCTTGCATTTTGGCAATTTGCTGCTTGAGGGCTTGAATTTCGGCAGCACTAGCACCTCCTTGAGCTTCAGGGGCGCTGGTTTTCGGGGCTGCAGCAGGGGCTGCAGCTTTCCCAGACGGCTTCCATTTTTTCGCCTTTGCCATCGCCGACTTGATCGCGTCAATCAGTGACTTTTTATCAAACGGCTTTTCAATAAATTCAAAATACTCAAACGGTTCGGCAATTTTCTCAGCGACTTCCTCCTTGCGGCCTGACATCAACACAAGGGGGGTCATTTTGCCTTCTGCATTGGATATTTTTTGCAACTGCTGAAACACCTCCCAACCACTGACTTTCGGCAATAGGAAGTCCAACATAATCAGGTTGGGGTGGGCTTCGCGAATCAGCTTGAGTCCTTGCTCGCCGTCTTTTGCCTCTAATACATCAAAATTACCGGCAGGCAACATTTCTCTTACCATCCGCTGGATGACTTTACTATCATCGATAACCAGGATTTTGTGACTTGCCACGACTGACTCCTCTGGGGGTGTATGAAAGCTGTTTTGCGAGTTACGGCTTTTTACATTATGACTGGAGGTGGGACACTTATGCAGGCTCAAACCTAGCTTATCTCGCGCTCCACGTCGGTAAGTATGCCAAAAGTCCGATCGCGTTAAGAAGGCGCTAGTCTAAGAAGGGGTATGCCTAATTCTACTGTTAGATCGAAAATTCCCAAGCTCAACTCTTTGGACTAGAATAGCGCTGAGAGTGGTTTGCCAGGGGCAGTATTAGAATAAGCTTAGCGATAGCAACCCCCGCTTTGGGATGTGTTGCGACAATTGGCCGCAAGCCGATGTCTCGCTATTGTTTGCAAATCACTCGGAATATTTGAGCGATCGAGATTATGTCTGCCAGAACCCGTGAAACTTTCTCATCGGATCCCGCCCTGGTAAGGGCAGAAATTGAAGCAATGCCGGCATGGCTGAGACGCCGAGGAATCGGCAAAGCCAGCGAACTGTCGCAAGTGCAACGGATTATTAAGCAGCGTCAAATTCACACCATCTGCGAGGAGGGACGCTGCCCCAACCGAGGGGAATGTTATAGCAACAAAACGGCGACCTTTCTGCTGATGGGACCGATTTGTACCCGTTCTTGTGCATTTTGTCAAGTGGATAAGGGACATGCGCCGATGCCATTAGACCCGGAGGAACCGGAAAAGGTGGCGGAGTCGGTGCAGTTGCTGGGCTTGCGCTATGTGGTGCTGACCTCGGTGGCGCGAGACGATGTGCCGGATGCGGGAGCGGGTTGGTTCGTGAAAACGATGGAGGCCATTCGCCGCCGGAATCCCCAAACTCAGATTGAGGTGCTGACGGCAGATTTCTGGGGGGGACAGGGAAATCGAGAAGCATCGCCGGCAGCTTTACAGCGAGAGAGAATCGCAACGGTGGTGCGGGCCAAACCGGCTTGTTACAACCATAATGTGGAAACGGTGAAACGCTTACAAGGGCCGGTGCGACGGGGGGCGAAGTACGATCGCTCTGTGGCGGTGTTGCAAATTGTGAAAGAACTCGATGGGAGCATTCCCACAAAGTCGGGATTAATGTTGGGTCACGGGGAAACGAAGGCCGAAGTAATCGCCGCGATGGAAGATTTGCGGCGGGTGGATTGCGATCGCATTACTCTGGGCCAATACATGCGCCCCTCCCTGGAGCATTTGCCGGTGCAAAAATATTGGACGCCAGAAGAATTTGACGAATTAGGGGCGATCGCTCGCGAAATGGGCTTTTCCCACGTGCGCTCAGGCCCTCTGGTTCGCAGTTCTTACCACGCGGGGGAAGAACCGTAAATCCTCTGTCCCCCTCGCCTGGGTAGGGTGGGCAATGCCCACCCTACGCCTTCCCTTCAATTCGGAAGGAGTGTTACTTATAAATTGGCATTTGGCCACTTTCCAGACGACCCATGTAATTGTCTAGATCGGCTCGTACCTTGTCGGCGAGAATGAAGCCGCCCAGCATGTTCGGGAATGCCATCGACAAGAGCATCATGTCCGCGAAATCAAGTACCGCTCCGAGGTTAACCACTGCGCCGAGGAAGACGCAAGCGACGAACACTCCCCGATAAACTATGGTGGTACTTTCGCCAAACAGATAGGTCCAAGCCCGCTCGCCGTAGTAACTCCAGGAAATCATGGTGGAGAAGGCAAACAGGAATACGGCTAAGGCGAGGATGAAGGGAAACCAGTCGATCGCGGTGCCGAAAGCAGCAGAGGTGGTTTCCACCCCCGGGGCCGTGGTGGTATTGGCATATTCGCCGGTAATAATCACCACCAAAGCAGTCATGTTGCAAATGACCACGGTATCGATGAACGGTTCGAGGAGGGCGACGATGCCTTCGCGCACCGGTTCGTCGGTGCGGGCGGCGGCGTGGGCGATCGCCGCCGAACCGATGCCAGCTTCATTGGAGAACACCGAGCGACGAATCCCTTGCACTAATACGCCAATAAATCCGCCTTCAATCGCCTGTGGGGAGAACGCTTCGACGAAAATTTTGGCAAACGCGCCGGGAATTTCCGGCAGGTTAATCAGCAGAATCCATAGGGAGGCGAGGACGTAAATCATGCACATGGAAGGCACTAGCGCCCCGGCGACGGTGCCGATGCGACGAATCCCGCCGATAATGACCAGGGCGACTAAGGTGGCGATCGCAATGCCATAAATCCAGTTGGGCAACCCCTCAATTACACCGGAAACGGCAACATAGGATTGATTGGCTTGAAACATATTCCCGCCTCCGAATGCCGCCCCAATGCACAATACGGCAAACACACCAGCGAGTATTTTGCCGAAGGGTCGCATGCCTCGTTCTGCCAAACCCCGAGACAGGTAGTACATCGGTCCGCCGGCAATATGTCCGTTGGGCAGAATCATGCGGTATTTTTGCGCCAGGGTACATTCGACAAATTTACTGGTCATGCCAAATAACCCGGCGATGGTCATCCATAACATGGCTCCCGGCCCGCCTACCGAGACGGCGATCGCCACCCCGGCAATATTCCCCAGTCCTACGGTGGCGGAGAGGGCTGCCGCTAGGGCTTGGAAATGGGTGACTTCTCCGCTTTCGTCGGGGTCGTCATAGTGCCCTCGCACCACATAGATGGCATGTTTGAAGGCGCGAAAGTTGATAAAGCCCATCCGAATGGTGAAAAATATGGCACCGCCAATCAACCACACTACGATCAGGGGAACGCCGAACATGTCGAAGAACAGAACTACTGCCATCGCGTCCACAAGCTGGGTGAATACGGCATCCAGGGTGTCTAAAAAACCCCCGGATGAGGCTTCTGGCGCGTCTTGAGCGATCGCGGCGATCGGTACAAACAGAAATAACAGTAATAGTACAATCCAGGTTTTTTTCATAGACTAAAACTCAGTTCTGACGGGAAATCGGGCGTGGGCGATCGCGCACAAATTTGAGTGAGCCAAACACTTATTGCCGCCACATTAGCAGACAATTCACGTTTCGGCTGTGGCGTGATTATCGCTCGATCTGTAAACAAGCATGCGAAGTTTTGTCAAGAAAGTCCGTTACTTTTTCAGTTTTCGATGGGGGCGATCGGCTGAGGCGATGGGTGATTTTCTCAGACCCACTGGCGGTTCTGGGTCTAGCACCCGGATATCAAATCTTCCCTACACCCATGCGGATAGCAGAGTTTGAGCCATTGGAAGAGACAAATGAGGGTCCCAAGGCGAGCGATGTTTCAAAGAATAAACCAATGGGTGGGAGAAATCTGAGCGATTTCTGATAAAATTTCATAAAAGTTAAAATTTCGTCAATAAATCCTGGATGAGCTTATTGGTTGTTGGTGCCACTGGCACCCTAGGCAGACAGGTAGCCCGTCGCGCCCTAGACGAGGGATACCAGGTACGCTGTTTAGTACGGAGTTTCAAAAAAGCGGCTTTTTTAAAAGAATGGGGCGCTGAACTGGTCCGAGGGGATCTGTGCGATCGCGAAAGCCTACCCAAAGCCTTAGAAGGCGTCACGGCCATTATCGATGCAGCCACGGCCCGTCCTACAGATTCCCTGAGCATCAGACAAGTGGACTGGGAGGGCAAGGTGGCTCTGATTCAAGCTGCCAAAACCGCTGGCGTCGATCGCTATATCTTCTTTTCTATCTTAGATGCAGAAAAATACCCGGACGTGCCCCTGATGGAAATCAAGCGCTGTACGGAACAATTTCTCGCCGAATCGGGTTTAAATTACACGATTTTGCAACTGGCTGGCTTCATGCAAGGTCTCATCGGTCAGTACGCAATTCCAATTTTGGACAATCAGCCGGTGTGGGTCACGGGTCAGTCCGCACCGATCGCCTATATGGACACCCAAGATATCGCCAAGTTTGCCGTCCGCGCGTTATCAATTCGGGAAACGGAGAATCAACGCTTTCCAGTGGTAGGCTCCCGGGCTTGGAGTTCTGAGGAAATCATCGAGTTGTGCTCTCGTCTGTCGGGACAGCAAGCGAAGGTAACTCGGATGCCGATGGGCTTATTGCGCGCGGTTCGCCGATTGACCCGGTTTTTCCAGTGGGGCTGGAATGTGGCCGATCGCTTGGCGTTTGCTGAGGTGCTTGCCTCGGGTAAACCCCTGGTCGCGCCAATGGATGAGGTGTATTCTACCTTTGACCTGGATCCGCAAAACACGACCTCGGTGGAATCTTACCTGAAAGACTACTTTAGTCGGATTTTGAAGAAGTTAAAGGAATTGGACTACGACCAAAAAAAGGCCAAAAATCAATCCAAACGGCGGGTGCCTTTCTAAGCTCCCCCTAGACCGAATCGAATCTAACATGGTAAAAGTAATCTAGGGGCCTACCCGGTGGGTTCAAAATGAAGCGATCGCTGCTTGGACGCCGTTTCTCGGTTATTTCACTGTAGCCAAACGATCGTGCGAAGCGTTGGCCCATTTTTGGCTAACCTCTCCGGGTAAGTTAACCATAACTCTTGCCAATTTTTCCCCTAGGCATTAATTTCTGAACCCTTAGCTGGATTTTTTCGTTGTGCCCAAAGCTGGCATTATCTACAACGACGATAAACCTGTGGCTTGTCGCGTGGCCAAACAATGGCAGGACAAGCTACACCGATATGGTTGGGATGTTTGTATTGCTACAGGCGTGGGCGGCATCCTGGGCTATTCTACGCCGGAAAAACCCATGTGCCATACGTCGGTCGAGCAGTTAACCCCGGTCGGTTTCGATGCTGACATGAATTTTGCTCTCGTCCTGGGTGGCGATGGCACGGTGTTGGCGGCTTGCCGTCAAGTGGCGGCTTGTGGCACCCCTTTGCTGACGGTGAATACCGGCCATATGGGATTTCTCACGGAAACCTACCTCAATCAACTCCCGCAAGCAATGAAAAAGGTGCTGGCGGGAGACTATCAAATTGAAGAGCGCACGATGCTCAGGGTTCAGGTTCTCCGCGAGGATCGCGTGACTTGGGAGGCCCTGTGCCTGAATGAAATGGTGCTGCACCGCGAACCGCTGACGAGTATGTGCCACTTTGAAATTGAAGTGGGCCGCCATGCACCAGTGGATATTGCGGCGGATGGGGTGATTATCTCTACCCCCACTGGTTCGACGGCTTATGGCCTTTCGGCGGGCGGTCCGGTAATTACTCCCGATGTACCGGTGTTGCAACTGGTGCCGATTTGTCCCCATTCTCTGGCGTCTCGCGCTTTGGTGTTTGCCAATAGCGAACCGGTTACCATTTTTCCGGCCAATCCCAATCGACTGGTGATGGTGATGGATGGCAATGCTGGCTGCTATGTGCTGCCAGAGGATCGGGTGCGGGTGGAGCGATCGCGCTATTCGGCTCGTTTTATCCGCCTTCAACACCCAGAGTTCTTTCACGTGCTGCGCGAAAAACTCGGTTGGGGTCTGCCCCATGTGGCCAAACCCACTTCCGTGGAACTTCCCTAACCTGCCCTGGTTTCTCTACGGTCCCACGCGCCTTTCCCGCTCTTTCGCAATTTCAGGCGAGCCATATTGGTGGCTTGCGGGTAACAAATTGTTAACGCGCGATAGGCGAGGGAAAAGAGCGATCGCGGGGGGTCCTCCCCCCTTTTAAGCCAAGAAATGTGATAGAATTTGACGAAATGATTGCAACCGATCGCCACCGATATTTGCGAGTGACGAAGGGTGAACAATACCAGAAAAATTGACTCAGCAATTCGCAACTGGCAATTTTCAACAGAAAGCTCCACCCTTTTCCAAGGCAAACCACGGTGGAAAAGTCCGGGGCAAACATTTAAAAAACACAGCTCCAAGCCGCCGGGCCGCGATCGCAGGAAACCATAGATGCAAAAATGTATCGAAAACATCTATTGCAGACCCCTGTGGGTCAGGCAAAAAAAGGGCGCAGGTAGCGCAAATTCAATTGATTGATTATGATTTTAATCAACAACTCCTGAGTTTTTAAAACCCGATAAATTTGGCTTTGGCTCCCATGTCTGTGCAAGTCAATCTCAACGAACGACAACAATATGTCTTGTGGGCGACGGTGCGGCACTATATTGCCACTGCCGAACCGGTAGGCTCCAAGACATTGGTAGAAGAATTTAATCTGAGCGTCTCGCCGGCAACCATTCGCAATGCAATGGGCTGTTTGGAAAAAGCCGGATTGCTTTATCAACCTCATACCTCTGCAGGGCGCGTGCCTTCAGATTCCGGATATCGGATTTATGTGGATAAGCTGATTCAACCCTCCTCTCGCATATCGCGTCAGGTGGAGCAATTGCTCGGCGATCGCCTGAGCTGGGAAAAGTGGGCGTTTGATACCGTATTGAGGGGGGCCTCACAGATCTTGGCCACCCTCAGCGGATGTATCGCCTTAATTACAATGCCTCAGACCTCTAGCGCTCGTCTGAGGCATTTGCAATTCATGCAAATCGAACCGCGCAAAATCATGGTGATTGTGGTCACCGATAGCTATCAAACGCACTCAGCGGTGATGGAACTCGGCGAATCGCCCGAAGACCCCCCACCGGATGAAGAAATCGTCGATCGCGAATTGCAAATTCTCTCCAATTTCTTGAATACCCATCTGGGCGGACAAACCCTCAGCGAACTCTCGGAACTCGACTGGCGCGAGTTAGGGCGAGAATTCGAGCGCTATGCGGAAGTGCTGAGCGGATGGCTCAAAGATTTGGCACGGCGGGCGCGCACCCCGGGTAACACCGAAATTTTGATTAGTGGTGTCTCGGAAGTGTTGCGACAACCGGAGTTTTCCGAGTTGACCCAAGTGCAGACCTTGATTCAACTCCTGGAAGAAGAACAAGACCAATTGTGGCCGTTAATTTTTGAACCACCGGTGGCTCCAGGAGCCGGTCAGCGCGTTAACGTCCGCATCGGTAGCGAAAATCCGTTAGAACCGATTCGAACCTGTACTTTGATTTCTTCCACCTACGGGAAAGGATCCGTGCCCTTGGGCAGTGTGGGGGTCCTCGGCCCCACGCGCATGGTGTATGAAAATGCGATCGCAATGGTGGAGGCGGCGGCGGATTATCTCTCAGAGGCAGTCAGGGACTCCGTAGAAACCAACCCCATGTCTAAAGCCAGGGGCTTGTACTTCTAACCACCTGACCAGCCTA
>NZ_JAJENT010000532.1:0-203 GCF_035615515.1 Phormidium sp. CCY1219 | reverse complement strand
TTAGCAACCTTACTCTGTCTTGCGTGAAGTGTAATCAGAGAAAGGGAAATAAGCCTGTGGAGCAATTCCTAAAAAAGGAACCGGAATTACTGAACGAGATTCTGTGGTCTGCCAAGCGCCCACTCCAGGATGCTGCTGCCGTCAACTCAACTCGATGGGCGTTGTATCGGGCTTTGTCTCAAACAGACCTTCCTGTAGAAACA
>NZ_JAJENT010000531.1:0-58713 GCF_035615515.1 Phormidium sp. CCY1219 | reverse complement strand
CTCCGAGACTCGATACCCATTAATCTATCAAACAAATAAGAATTAAGAATTGGGGGTTGACAATCCCTGGGGCGATCTCCTACAATGAATCCGATGCGTCAGGCAGGACTTGTGTGCAATGCATTACTTGCTTATCTCTTTTTTCTGGATGTAGATTGAGCTTTCGCGAGGGTAATGGGATTGGCGAAGGCAATGTGAAACTTGATAAGATTCAAAAAATCCGGTGGGCTGTAGGCGGTGGGAATTGAAGCGGTTGGCGCACAGGGAATTTTAACCGGAGAGGTGGGAGGAGGGGGAGCATAGGGCAGTGTGGGGGATATTTTAGCTTGGTAGAGGGGCGATCGCGCCACTGGCAATGCCGAAGTTGCGGCGAGATCGCCGGTGGGGCATGGGGGAAAGGGAAGGGCATGTGCAACAAAACTTCCCAGTCAAATCGGGATCGAATTGGGGGTTGTCGGCATTGATTTCTGGCATGATTTTCGCAACACAGATGTGGGAGAATATTTTCTCCTGGCAATTTAACCCCGACAATAGTCATAGTTGTTACAATGAACGAGAAACTGGGCTAGGGTGGATTTAGCGGCGAAAGATCGGCAGAATCGAGCAGAAAAGGCACCGGTTGGTGGCGAGATGGAGACAAAAGAAAAACAGCGATCGCGATTGATTGAGAATTCTGCGAGATGTCCCATCGTAAAACAGCGCCATGTTTGGGCAAGATGAAAAAGAAACCAATCAAAGTTGGCCAGCGTCCTGAGAAAAAACCCCCTCTGGCATAAAATCCGGTCACACTCCGGAATTGCAAGGAGTTGCGGCAAAAAACCAGGTTGCCACAACTGTTTCTGGGTGGGAAAGCATCTTCCTGGCTTGCGCCAACTCGGATTGGTTATATTTGTGGTCTGACGGAGGTTGTGTAAGACATGAGTGACCTGTTCCAACTTGGCGACAAGGTAATCAAAGCCGAAGAGCTACTGGATTTGTTAAAACGATATCAATTAGAGCGGGATTTTTGTCGGGGAATCGTCATCGACAACGGGATAGCCGAAGCCAACATCTCTTGCACCGAAGAAGAGCGCATGAGGGCGGTAGAGGACTTTGCCGTGCAGCAAAAGCTGACCTCGCCAGAAGTTCGAGAAGCCTGGTTAAAAAGCCAAGGCATGACCCAAGAGATGATGGTGCAACAGGTAGAGCGAAAGCTGCTGATAGAAAAATTTAAAACCGCCACTTGGGGGCCAAAAGTGCAAAGCTACTTTATGTCGCGCAAAAGCAGCCTCGATCGCGTCGTCTATTCCCTAATTCGCACCCAAGATGGCGGATTAGCGCAAGAAATCTACTTTCGCATTTCCGAAGGAGAACAGAGCTTCGAAGATGCCGCCCGCCAATACTCCAAAGGACCAGAAAGCCGAACCGGGGGATTACTCGGACCGGTGCCAGTTAACCAGCCTCATCCGCTAATTGGTAAACTGTTGTCAATTAGTCAGCCCCGTCAACTATGGCCGCCAAGGCAATTAGATGTATGGTTTGTGATTATTCGATTAGAAAAATTTATTCCAGCTCAGCTAGATGACGCCATGCGTCAGCATTTAATCAACGAAATGTTTGAAAACTGGTTGCGAGAGCAAATTCAAAAACTTGGCTCCTTGCAACCTATCGGGTTAGGCGCAGCTTCTCAATCATGACATCAACCGTTACACCGTCTCAAATCGCAACATTTCTGGCTCAAACCCCGCCATTCGATCGCCTCGGGGATAGGGCGCTGCAAGACCTGGCATCCAAATGCCAACTGCTGCGCTATCGGACTGGTCAAGCCATCTTTGAACCGGGGAAAATGCCCACCCAAGTCGCGATTCTCTACGAAGGTCAAGCGCGGGAATTGGGTCGCGATAGCCGATCGGAAGCAATGGTCAGCTTGCGACTCGCAGGACCGGGAGAAATTCTCGGCTGGGCCTCCTTAGTGCGCGGCGTCGCCTCAGAAAGCGCGATCGCCTCCTCCGAACTGATTTGCATCACCCTCAGCGCCCAACACTTTCTCGATCGCCTCAAATCCGAACCCGAGTTGCAGCAAGCCTTTCAACAACAAGCCGCCCTGTGTGAAGTCTTTGCACTACTCTCAGCGGAACTGGAACGCAGGGCAGATGCAACCACCAACCTGAAAGAACTCACCCTGAAACTCTGGCCCGATTCGGTGGTAGTGAACTTGCCCAAAGGGAAAGTGGATTTCGGCCAATTAGAGCGCGATCGCCTCTGGTTCCTCAGTGGGGGAGCGATCGGCGAACTAGAAATCAGCAGCCCCCTGATGGTAAATGCCGAGAGCATCGGGAAGCTCTCCAGTCCCCAAGGAGCCAGAGTCGTCGGCTTACCCCCATTCGACCTCGCCGGTTCGAGCGCCCCCGCCGAACCCGTGGAAGCCGAAGTGGTGCCCAGCGATCGCCCAGTAGAGAGAACCGAGTCAGACATTCCCTACGCCCCCGATCGCCCCCCCGAACCAGAACCCGACGAAAAACCCACCCGAGGGAAAACCCGCTACCCCTTCGTTCGGGGGAAAGGCACCATCAATGGTACCGTCGCCTGCTTCGAGATGCTGGCGAAACACTACGGCATTCGCGTGCGCCGCGACGTAGTGCGCCGCGTATTGGACAATCAGTACAACACCCACGGAAAGCTCACCCTGCAATCTTGCGGCGCAGTTGCCGGCATGATGGGATTTAACGGTCAACTGGTCAATGTCCCCGGAGACCTACTCGGTCGCCTGAAAGCACCAGCCATGATTCGCTGGAAAGATAGCTTTGCCTTATTGTTCAGCATCAGCGATCGCGAAATCGTGGCCGCCATCCCCTCCCGGGGAATCGTCCGCAAAAAACCCAAGAAATTCACTCAACAGTGGCAGCTCGAAGCCCTCCCCCCCACCGATGGGCAGGAAGCAGACACCCAGCAAGTCCTGCTGCTACAGCCACCCCCCGAAGAAAAGCGAGAAAAATTCAACTTCTGGTGGTTCCTACCAGAACTGCTCAAATACAAAGGCATCCTCGTCCAAGTCTTTCTCGCCTCATTTTTCGTCCAGCTCTTTGGCCTCGCCAACCCCCTAATCACCCAGGTGATTATCGACAAAGTAATCGGCCAAAGAAGCCTCGAAACCCTGGATATCCTGGGAGCCTTAATGGTCGGCGTGGCGGTCTTTGAAGGAGCCCTAACCTGGCTCCGCACCTACCTGTTTGTGGATACCACCAACCGCATCGACCTCAGCCTCGGATCCCAGGTCATCGATCACCTCCTGCGACTCCCCCTGAACTACTTCGACCAGCGGCGCGTCGGCGAACTCGCCGGACGGGTGGGCGAATTGGAGCGCATTCGGCAATTTCTCACCGGAACCGCCCTCACCGTGGTTCTCGATGCCCTCTTCTCGGTGATTTATATCGCCGTCATGCTCTCCTACAGCTTGTTAATGACGGCAGTTGCCCTCGCAACCGTCCCCTTCTTTACCCTGCTCATCGTCTTCGTCTCTCCCATCGTCCAGCGACTCCTCCGCAAGCGCGCCGAGCGCTATGCCGATACCCAATCCTATTTGGTGGAGGTCCTCTCGGGCATTCAAACCGTGAAAGCCCAGACCATCGAGATGACCTCTCGCTGGAATTGGTACGATCGCTACGCTCGCTACATCAGTGCCGGCTTTAAAACCGTCCTGACCTCCACCAGCGCTAGCTCGATCAGTAACTTTTTGAATAAACTCTCCGGACTGCTGCTGCTGTGGGTGGGTGCCCACATGGTCTTGAGCGACCCCCCGCAGATGTCCTTGGGTCAGTTAATCGCCTTCCGGATTATTGCCTCAAACGTCACCGGTTCTCTGCTGCGCTTCGTCCAGGTGTGGCAATCTTTCCAAGAAACCGCTATGTCCGTGGAACGTCTGCGCGATATTCTCGAAGCTCACCCGGAAGCAGACGAACAAGACCGCAGCAATATTCCCTTACCCGAAATTGAAGGCGCGGTTCGATTTGAGGGCGTGTCGTTCCACTTCCCCAGCAGCAAGTCCCTACAGTTGGCGAATGTCAATTTGGACTTCGCTCCCGGTCAGTTTGTCGGCATTGTGGGGCAAAGCGGTTCGGGTAAGAGTACCTTGATGAAACTGTTGCAACGCCTCTACGAACCCACTGGTGGTCGGATTCTGTTGGATGGGTACGATATTAGTAAGGTGGAACTCCATTCCCTGCGGAGCCAAATTGGCGTGGTGCTTCAGGATACCCTGCTGTTTAATGGCACGGTCCAGGACAATATTTCCCTGACCAATCCCGATGCCACTACCGATCAGATTATTGACGCCGCCAAAATTGCTGTGGCACACGACTTTATTATGAGTCTTCCCAATGGATATAACACTGTGGTGGGGGAACGGGGTTCTTCCTTGTCTGGGGGTCAGCGACAGCGGATCGCGATCGCGCGGACGGTTCTGCAAAATCCCCATCTGTTAATTCTCGACGAAGCCACCAGCGCCCTCGACTACAATTCCGAACGCCAAGTCAGCGATAACCTCGCCGAAGCGTTTCGCGGTCGCACGGTCTTCTTCATCACCCACCGCCTGTCTACGGTGAGAAAAGCCGATACCATCCTAATGATGGAACAAGGTTCGGTGGTGGAAGAAGGCACCCACGACGAATTAATGGCGCTCAAGGGTCTCTACTACTGCCTGTATCAACAGCAGGAATCCCAAGTATAGAACGTCAGCGGGAATGAAGCTTGACCGAGCGAGGGGCATTTTGATTCCTCCGGATTGCTTCATTCTCGATTCCGACTCTCCTGTATTGTTACCCCTAATTCCTAACCCATAAGCACTATGAAATCAGCAGTTTTCGACCAACCTGTTATTTTAGAGCGATCGCCAATTTGGTCTAGCATATTCATTTGGTTAATTATTGGCATGACCACCTCGGGCGTGGCTTGGGCGGCTTGGGCTAAAGTAGACCAAGCCGTTCCCACCTCGGGCAAATTAGAACCCCAAGGTGCAGTGGTGGAAGTCAAACCCCCCACCGGTGGCGTGGTGCGCGAAATTCACGTGGAAGGGGGCGAACTGGTTAGAAAAGGCCAACTCTTACTCACCCTCGACCCCACCGCTTCGGTGGCAGATGTGGAATCCCTGAAAAAACAACGCGACGCCCTCAAACAAGAAAATCAGTTTTATATCGCCGCCCTCAATGGCAATACGGTGGGCGAAGCCGGCTCGGAACTGGAAAACCTCACCAAACTGCGCGCCAACTTAATCTCGGAAAATCAATTTTTACGCGCCCAGCTTTCCGGCGGCACCACTGCAGGCAATGGCGGCGAATTTGACCTCAACCAAGAACAATTGCTCGCCGCTAGCCAACAAGAATATCGCTCCCGCGTACAAGCCGCAAGACTACAGGTCGAAGAGCTGCAAAAACAACTCGATCAAATTAACAATCAGTTGCCCACCGCGCGCGGACAATTAGTCGTGTCTCGAGGACAATTAGAATCGGCGCAACGGCAATTAGAAACGGCAAAACGCCAATTACCCACGGCGCAAAGTCAAGTAGCCATTGCTACCCAACAATTAGCCACCGCTCAGGCTCAACTGCAAAACGCCAGAAGACAATTACCGAAAGCACAAACGCAATTGGAAAATGCTCGCCGCCAATTACCGCGCGCCATGCAACAGTTAGAAGTGGCTCGCCGTCAAATTCCCACGGCTCAAGCTCAATTGGCAACGGCGAAAAAGTCTCGCGATGTCAATCAAAGTATCATGGATCGCATCCAACCGGTGGTGGCAGAAGGTGCGTTATCTGAACTGCAACAAGAACGTCAAGCCCAAGAAATTTTGCGAAGCGAAGCAGAAGTCTCTAATCGCGAAGCAGAACTTCTGAGTCGTCAGCAACAACTAGCAGCACAAGAAGCGGAAATTATTAACCGTCAAAATGAGATTTCGGCGCGGGAAGCAGAAGTTCTGCGAAGTGAAAATGAGGTTTCGGCGCGGGAAGCGGAAGTTCTGCGGTTGCGAAATGAAATCTCGGCGCGGGAAGCGGAAGTTCTGCGAACTGAAAATGAAATCTCGGCGCGGGAAGGGGAAGTTCTGCGGTTGCAGAATGAAGTGCTGTCCCGTCAAGGGGAAATCGAGCGCCTGACTAATGAAAAACAGCGGATTAATGTGGCGATCGCTCGATCCCGCGAAGAACTGCAAAATACTCAGGCTCTCTCTCGAAAAGATATCCTCAGCAAAATCGCCGAAAACCAAAAACGCATCTCCGATATCAATGGTCAACTGAGTCGCAGCAAACTCGAAAATGACAAGCGCATCGCCCAAATTGAAGGTCAGCTCGAAAAGGCAAATCTACAGTTGCGATACCAAGAAATTAAAGCCCCCGTCAGCGGCTATGTCTTCGATTTGAAACCCAATGCTGAAGATTATGTGGTGGTCGAACGGATGCCGGAACCCCTGTTGAAAATCGTTCCGAATCAGGAACTCGAAGCGTCGGTTTACATCCAAAATAAAGATGTGGCAATGGTTCTCGATGCCCTCCGCAAGGCGAAAGCTGAAGGGGAAGAAGGTGTCCCGGTGGAAGTCAATATCGAAGCCTTTCCGGCGACGGAATATGGCACGGTTAACGGCATGTTAACCGGTGTGGGTTCTGATGTGTTGCCACCGGAACAAACTCGCCCCTACTATGCATTCCCCGCCACCATCGAACTGGATTCTGAAAAATTCTTGTTAAATAACGGATTGCAGGTGGAACTCCAATCTGGGATGGCGGTTCAAGCTAATATTAAAATTGGCAAACGCAGCGTTCTCCAGATTTTCCTCAGCCGCATGACGAACAAAGCCAGAACTATCGAAACGGTGAAGTAAACCGCGATTGTTTTCTCCGTCAAGATGACTTAAAAAGTCTGAATCGTAACGGTTCGGACTTTTTATTTTAAATAACTTGAATCTTGTCATACCGAATCGGGTGGAGAAAATTCGGATCGCATGGGCACCGCCACCTGACTACTTATGCCTTCAGAGGGATGAGTTTTGTCACGGAGTGTGATACACTGGTAATTATTTTGAGCAGTACGATAGGTCTGAAGTTATGGCACCCCAAGAGAAACGACTGGAAGGAGTCGAGTTAATTGACTGTGCAAAAGCCAGTGTAAATCAGGGATTGGAAGCTGCCGCACGACAATGCGGTTATGGGGACGATCTCAGTAGTTTTGAACGAGAACTGAAAAAAGCCGGTCAGAAAACGGGCATCGAAATTAATGATTTGACCGATTTAATTACCCCTCAGCAGCAGATGAAACAAGGCAAAGGAATTGATATTGCTCCAGATTCCCAGGGGAGTTTGTAGGAATTTTTGTGAAATTGGGGGTGAAGAAAAAGGGGGTCGGGATTTTGGGGTGGCTGCGATCGCCGCACTTCTGTTTCCCTACCCTTCACCGACGCTAGGGGATGGGCGATCGCCTCTCTTCCCCCCTCTAATTCCCCTGCCGAATGTATTCTATCCAGTAAGCTGCTGTGATTCCCCACACGGCATTAAACAATACCACAAATACGGGTTAACATCCCCAACTCCAACCCCATCATTCCCTGTTTCGCTTTCCCGGGAAACACTACTAACAATTGCAAGGGTTGGCCCTAAACTCAACACCAACCCTTTGCTTAACGGGTGGTTTTTCAAAATAGGAAGAAAAAACAAAACTCCCCACAATCCACCCCACACAATTCTCGGATAAAGCCAGTTTGGGGTCAGTGCCGGCGCGATATTTACCCCGAGGGCACTGGTAATCCATAATTGCCCAAATAACCACACGGTTAGGGAGTTTGTCAACCCTCCTAAAGCGCCCTCACTGAAAAATACCGTGGCTTGTCTTGCAATCTTGTTCGTCATTATTTCTCGTTGGCATTGGTATCTTTGCCTCACCGTTTAGGCGGTTTTACCACAATTTCCCCCACTTTTCTACCCCTCGCTTTATCTCTCTGACTCCTCCTGAATATCCCAGCGCAACAATCGCGGAATTTCTGACAAGTCTAAGAGGTAATTAATAACCCATACCCCGATTTCTAATATCAATAATCTCTGCACCCAAAGGGTTCCACTGTCTTCCCCAAGCAGCATCGCGCCCCTGGCTAACTGCCAAATTCGATAGGGAATATACACGAATGGCACCGTTACCCACACGCAAGATTGCAGTTGATTCAGGGTGACGCTTTCGGATAAGACTTGCAATCCGACAAGGAGCAAATACGGCGCGATCGCCTCCACCACAAGCCGGTTTCCTAAAAATACTCCCCACCACAGCAATGCCCCCACGGGCAGCAAAATCCCTACAATCAGCACGATATACAACCACGGCGTAAACCAACTCGGCAACGATTCGGGTAGGTGATAGGGCGGTAAGTTTCTCCACCTGCGCCAAAAAATCACAAAAAAAGAATTCGCGATCGCCAAAAACCCTATCGTTTCCAGCAGTAAATTATAATTCATAACGGCTAATCTACCCAACCTCCATATCGACAAAAACTATCGCCAAAAAAGCATCTTCTCCCCTACCAAGCGCTGCACTCAGCCCTTTCCCCCTGTCAGGAAGCATGCAAATTATTTGCCCAACCTGTAAACGCCATTAATCCCATTTCTACAACCGGACCAACAACAACCAACCACCAATGACAAATTACAAATGACCAATGACCAACAACAAATGACCAATGACCAACAACAAATGACCAATAACCAATGACCAATGACCAATAACCAATGACCAACTAAGAGTTCAACTTGTGTTGTCCCAGTTTCTTCAATGAGAGAACCAGAGGCAATAAATCTTTTTTGGTCACGTATTTGAGGTTGTTTCGTTCTAGGTTAGCGATCGCAGTTTTTAACTCTTCTATCTGCTGCTCGAACTCGGTTTTAGAAGAAGCAGGTAGCAAGCCGATTTCTTTTTGCATCTGAGCGATCGCTTCGGAAAGGCGGACTAATTCATCCCCCAATAATTCAATTCTCGCCGGTGGGGGCAAATTTTCCAAGCGATCGCCCAATTGGTTGACCAAATTGAGCAACTCGTCATAATGCTCTTCTAAATTAACAATAGTATGAGAGTGCAAATCAATTTCTTTATGAAGGCGCTCGATTTCGCCATGTTCCAAGGAACTGAGGCGACGTTGCATTTGACCGTGCAGGGCGTTCACCTTCTCAAAAAGTTCGGCGATCGCCGCTTCTAAAGAGCTGAGTTGCTCGGCATCGGTTTGCGGGGAAAGGGCCTCGAATCGGTGTTCCAGTTGGCTCAATCCTGCAGTGGCGAGTCCTAACTCTCGTTGCAATTCTTCAATTTGATGGCGTTCCGGGTGCCCTTCCATTTGGGAACTCAACCCATCGAGTTTTTCTTTCACCGCGCTGAGGGAGTGGGAATTCTCCAATTTTTTCACCATCCCCGTCAGGCGCTGCAAATAGGGTTTGATAATCTTTTTGTTATGCTGCTCTAACCGGGCCACTCGCGCGAGCAAGGGTTCGAGTTCCGGTGACAGCCGATCGCCAGTGGATTCCCTTCCGGAAGCGATCGCTTGCACTTCGGTTTGCAGGTGGGAAAAATTGTGCGAGAGTTGCGCGATCGCCTCTTGCACGTCACTGAAGTTACTCGGCAAATTGGCGTTGTCATCCACCGATTCGGTGGGGATGGAAGTAGGGCCTCCCTCTAGGGTTTCCCACAGCTTGGCGATCTGTTCTTGGAGCAGCAATAGTCGGACATTCACCGTCTCCCACTCGTCTTCTCTTACCGCATTATTCTCTAACCGTTGAGTCAGATTTCGCAACTGAGTCAGTTCGTCTTTAAACGGATCCAAGTCTACGGGGGGTGCGACGGGTTTTTCTTCCCGGGCGGCGTACAATCCATTCACCACCTGACGCAGGTCTGCAATTTGGGCGCTGGTTTCTTGTCCGTGCTGGTGCTTGAAGCGCGATCGCGATGCCAGATTTAAGGACAGGGCCAGGGTCAGGGGAGCCGCTGCATAGACGACCTGTCCGGACAATGCAGCGACAAAGGTGCCCACTGCAGAAACCCCCACGCTGGTCCATTCGGCCCATTCTTGCCAATGACGCTGGTGGAGGTTTTCCCGCAAAGCTTGAAAAGAAGGTTGGATATTTTGCATGGTTTGTGGTAAGATGCCAATTCCCTGGCCAAATCATAACAGCGATCGCGAGCCACAGATGGTGGGAGGGAGAAAATCCACCGGCCATCAATCGGCGATCGCCCCTAAAACGTTCCAAGCGGGAATCTGTATTCCCGCTTGTCGGTCAACTCATCGCCACAAATATCGCCCTTCCCCAACCTGGGGAAGGGTTTAGGCTACTGGGCGGTACAGGAGAGCTTGTTGAGAGTCTCCATCGCTTGGCTGTGATTGAGGGCATCGCCTTGGCGAGAAAACAGGTCGGCGGCGATTTGTAAATCCGCCATTGCTCCTGGGATATCGCCGATTTCAGCGCGAGCCAAACCGCGATTGTTGTAAGCCCCGGCATAATTTCCATTGAGACCAATGGCCCGATCGAAGTCTTCGATCGCTCCTTGATAGTCGGCTCGGGCCGATCGCGCCACGCCGCGATTGGAGTATGCCACGGCATCTTCGGGCTTCAAACTCAAGGCGGTGGTGTAATCCTCGATCGCGCCGGCATAGTCCCCTTGGTTATACCGCGCCAATCCGCGATTATTGTAAGCCACCGCATCGTGAGGATTCAATTGAATCGCTTGGCTGTAATCTTCGAGGGCCCGTGCGTAATCGCCAAGCACCCCGTAAGCTTCGCCTCGGTAAAAGTAAGCGCCGGTTTGTTCGGGAGTTAGGGCGATCGCTTGGCTGTAATCGGCGATCGCGCCTTGATAATCCCCGCCATCGAACCGGGCAAACCCGCGATTGAAATACACCACCGATTCTTGGGGATTGAGTTCCAAGGACCGGGAGTAATCGGCGATCGCGCCTTCAATATCTCCCATGTGAAACTTCGCCAAACCTCGGTTATTATACGCCGTGGGCTGGTTGGAATTCATCGCGATCGCTTGGGTATAATCTTCCACCGCCCCGGCATAATCCCCAATATCCAACCGCTCGAAGCCGCGATTGTAATAGGCGCTGGCATTGGCGGGGTTAAGAGTCGGTTCGCTAAACCGGGCGGTTAGCTCGCGAATAATCCGAGGATCGCTGGTTCGCAATCCCACCTCTCGTTCCGGTAACGCATCGCTGCTGCTGAGGAAGTGGTGCGTCGCCACCATCGCCCAAGCGTCGTCACGGACGATAAAGTTTTCGTGGGTGCCGAGAATCTTAAAGCGCAGTTGGTTGGGATAGCTTTCTTTCAGCGCTTCTAGCTCGTTGAGGGCATCGTACAATCCCCGCTTGACTACCGGATCGCTTTGCCAGCGTTCGTTAATCCGGATGGGAAATTCGCCGGCTTCGATATCGCGCAGATGACCCCACCCGATGTCAATTTGGGCACCGCGTTTTAGGAGTTCTTCGATTTTTTGCACCAGGGAATGGTCGATGCTGGCACGACTGAGCCAGGGACAGACGAGAATCAGCCGCTGTTGAGTGCTGTCGATCGCGGTTTCGAGTTGCTCGCGGATGCTGGGGCGATCGAAGACAAGCTGGTACTCGTGGGCTTGAATCCCTTGCAGCAATTGGTGGATCTGCTCGAGCTGCTGTTCGACGCTTTTGGCGATCGCCAGTCCCATATTTTTCCCATCCACACTCAGCAGTTCGGAGGCTTCTGGGTGGCTGACCATTGCCTGAATCTGTTGGGTGAGCTGTTCGAGTTGCGGATGCAGTTCTCCTTGGGGAATTTGCCCCGCAAATTCTCGCAGTTCGGTTTCGAGTTGTTCGATGTCGCGTTCGAGGTTTTCGATCCGCAGGGGGGTAACTTCGGAAAAGTTATTGGCGGATTCGCTGACGCGCGCTAGGGCGGCGTGCAAATCGGCGACCTCTTGGCGAAGGGCTTGCAGGCTTTCTGGTTCGGTGCCTGGGGTGGATTGACTGGGGGGAGGAAGTTGTTCGAGGTGCTCGTAGAGTTCGCTAACGCTTTCTCGCAGGGTTTGAATCTGCTCGAATTCGGGACGGGCGTTAAATTGCTCTATCAGGTCGTGGATTTGATGGGTGACTTCCCGATCGATGGTGGCGCTGAGCGCGCCGTTGGTTTGGGATTCATCCCCGTAGCGCAAACGTTGCAGTTGTTCGGCGAGTTGGCGCTGTTCTACCCCGGCGTTTTCTAGGCTTTGGTTTAACTCGGCGATCGCGCTTTCTACTTGGGCGATCTGTTCGCGCACTTCGGTTTTGCTGGCGAGTCGATCGCTGGTTTGGTCCAGTTGCGTCACCCTGTCGCTGATGTCTGCTACCGCTTGCTGCAGTTGGGTCAGCTCGTCTTGGGAGGCAATCCCCACGGCTAACTGGCTCAACCGCCCATCGAGTCCCTCGATTTGTTCGTGAATTTCGGGATAGGGCAAGCTGGAAAGCTCGTCTACTCGCTGTTGCAAGGTGGCAAAGGCGGTTTCTAGGTTCGCGATCGCCTCCGGTGACAGTCCGGCGCTGAGTTTGTCGTCGATTTTATCGCTTAAGGCGTTCAGGGAGCTTTCCCAAGACCCCTGTTCTTGTTGCACGCCGACGAGTTGTTCGCGCAGTTGCGCTAGGTCTTTGGTTTGTGCCTGCATCTCGTCTTGCAGCCGATTGAGGTTTACGGCTTCGAGTGGCTCGATCCGTTGTTCCATCTCGGCGATCGCTTCGGCGACGGATTCGGCTATCTTGGCAAGGGATTCTTCTACCCCGGTTAAATCTACCGGTTGGATCGCCGATGCTGCTTGGCTCAGGTTCTGTTCGCCTAAGTGGTCTTTCAGTTCTGGCAATAGGGCGATCGCGCTGGCTAATGCGCTTCGCAATTGTTCCACTTGCTCGATCTCTGGCTGCTGGGCGACTTTCTGGCTCAGTTCTTCGAGCTGATGGCTCAGATTCCGCACCGGGGTGACGGCATCACTCAGGGCGTTTTGTCGGCGATCGAGCTCCTGAATGGCGCTTTCTAGGGCGCTGATTTTTTCTGGATCCCTTTGTTGATTCTCGCTTAAGCGCAGTTGCGCCAGTTCTTGGTTTGACTGTTCGAGTTGCTGCTTGATGCTGCTGAGGTCTCTCTCCTCTAGAGTATCGAGCTGCTGCTGTAGTTGGGAAATTTGCCCGAACACTGGGGTCAAATCCGTGCTGGGCGAGGGGGTTTCAATTTTCGAGACTCTGTTTTGGAATTGGGCAACTTTGCTGTTGATTTGCGCGATCGCCGCTTCTAAGCGTTCGATTCCCGCTGTTCCTTTACCACCGGCTTCTACGGCGTCTAGGCGGGCGATCGTCCCGCTGAGGCTCTCTTGCACGCTGGCATAGTTTTCCCGCAATCGGGCAATGTCTTGTCGCAAGGGATTTAGCTCGAGTCCCTTGGCTAGGGAAAGGGTGGTTTCCACCTGCTGCTGCAGGGCCTCTAGGGTCTCGGAATGTTTGGCTACTGCTGATTGCACGAAGTTAAATTCGCTGTCGGTGGGCAATCCATTGACGCGATCGCGCAACGCTCCTACCTCTTGGGACAGTTGCTCGTTGACTTGGCTGACCTTGTGCGCCGCGAGTTTCTCCTGCGCTAACCGACGGCGGTTAGCTAGATTAATCACCACGGATAGAGATAGAGGGGTCGCTGCATAGATAATCTGCTGCGACGCTACTGCGGCTACGGATCCGGCGACGGATCCCGCAACGGAGACATATTCAAGAATGTCTAGCAAACTTGGCTTAGTCATTTTGAATTGAGGGGCTGATAGTGATTGCTTGGAGGCTTTTTGTTATATGCGGTTCATTTTAACTCGCTTGCCATCCACCCGATCGTCCCAAAAGAAGCGATCGGATTCTTTTCTGCTACCTTTCGCTTGCCTGAAAAGCTCGATGGCAACCGATGCCTTCGATTATGGCATTGTTGCCTACCCTGGAAATTCGCTCGAACCTTTTACTCGCTGCCAAGGGGGGGCACTTCTATGGTGGCTTCCCCAGTGGCAATGTCGAGCAACCTCTCTAAGCCGATCGGTTCCATTGTCTGAGGATGAATCGGTTCTAATACGTCGATGAGCAACATCAGTTGGTCTATGGCAAGACGGGTAATTTTACCCCCCTCAATTCGGTTAATCTGCGGCCCGGATATCCCCGGCACCAACTCTGGATCGATATACAAGTCTTTGCCGCGCTCTTTGAGCAACTCAGACTCTTGGGTGGCGATGTATTGCCCCAGATCGTGTACCGATGTCCAACCCCGATGGTGTCTGAGCCAACGCAGGTATCGACCCAAGTGCAGCAGTCCAACTTGAGTTAACCGGCGATTTTTTGTCAGTGTGTTTTGGGGCATATGGGTAAAGCTATGAGTTTCTTGATTGCAAGACAATGAGTATGATGTTATCTTATCATAGCCAATTGCCTATGATTAATTATTGAGTTTTGGATTTCATATAGTTAATATGCGATTGCCCTGGAATAAAAAAATTCAGGCAAAATCGCGCTTTCCTCTCCTGGGCGGGAAACCCAGGGATGAAAGCGCATTTCCTGGCTCTTTCTGGCGCGTGCCGTTTGTCGTAGCGCGAGCTTTTATTACCACAAAACAGGACAGTCTGTCAACCCTTCAATGAGGGCTTGACAAAAATTAATCTTTGTGCTTTTCGGCAGCGCGTAAAATCAAGTTCCGGGCAACGGTTTGGGTGCCGGTATGCTCGAAGTAGTTGGTGGACATATCTAGGAAAGCGGCGACATAATCGAGTTTATCGTCGGCGATGTCGATAAATTGCTTCAAATGACTGAGTACGTTTTGTGGGTTGAGATTGCGAGATGCCACTAATTTATTCATCCACCCTTGCACGGAGGTAAAGGTTTCCCCTAAAAAGTTGAGTTTTCCGCTGTTGTTTTTGCCCGGAATTGCACTGCTAATGGTTTGAAAGGTGGGATTGGTTTCCAGTTGGGCGGGACTCATTTGCGTGAGAGTGTTATTCGCTTTTTGGATGAAATCCGGTCCGAGGGGAATTATGGCATCCACGCAGACTAATGCCGCCATCCGCATCACCGCTTCGTTATGATAGTTGGATAGAGCCGTGGCAAAGGCGGTAGGAGAGTTGGGAATGCCGTGCAGTTTGCTGTAGGCGATCGCTTCTACGGCAATTTTTAAGCACAGATCCAGGGTTTGCGTGGTGTCGGCTTTCGGGGTAAGTTTATTGAGGAAACCGAGAAATCCGATTTTTTCGCTGACTTTATTCGCCAGTGCTGCAGCACCTAGGGCTGTATCGGCGCGATCGACGGTTTGGTAAAGCCACAGGGCTTGCTGATAGCCCAGGGAGGAGTCATTATACAGGTCAAGGGCGCGATCGCGAATTTTCTTAATCTTTTTTTCCTTATGTTTGCCGGTCACTACAGCTATGCTGTTCTCAAAACCAACCAGGTTTTCCCATTCCCCGGGAACCACAAAATCTAGCGATCGCAGCATGTAAGTGGTGACACTGCTTTCGGGCAGGTTATCCACGGCTTCAATAATAGAAGGTTTTGCCATAACGTTATTTCGGTAAAAACCGACTCATACATCGGTGGGTCTGATTTCTATTGTAGTCCCGTTGCACGGCTTACGGGTTCCAAAAACGATGAAGTTGATTAGAGTCAAAGGATAGAATCAAGATTATGGCTCGATTTTCCGATTTTCCCCAATATTCCGAACGCTACGATCGCGCGGTGCAGTTTGCCCTCAGCGCTCACCGCTACCAACAGCGCAAACATCGCGATCTTCCTTATATCTTACACCCCCAAGCCGTCGCCAGCTACGTTTGGCTGCAAGGGGGTAGCGAATCGGAAGCGATCGCCGGCTGGTTGCACGACTACGCCGAGGATGTGGCCCCCTCGATCGAGGCAGGATTGCATACCCTGGAAGTGGAATTTGGCGCGGAAGTGGCGGCGATCGTTCGCGGTTGCACGGAATGCGATCGCACCGGATCGTGGAAAGAACGCAAGCAACGGTATATCCAGCAAGTCGCATCCAGTTCTGATTCCGTATTGCGCGTTTCTTTAGCGGATAAATACGATAACTTTGCCAATGGATATCTTAGCCTCGGCAAATCGCGCCCGGAATTGATTTGGTTTGGCTCGACTCTCGCCGAAATTTATCAGCAGCGCTTGCAAGAAAGTTGGTTGACCCGTCAGTTTGCTGCTGTAGTGGAGCGCTTGAAATTGCTATAGACAATCTGTTTTTTATTGGATAATTTATTGCATTTTGAGAGTTTTTTAATTGGAATTATGGGGATAAAAATATGGTGTGGTGCGTGACGCCCTGGCGTGGATTTGGGGGTTTGTCCCAGGGATGGGGTGACGGGGGTCACGCACCCTACGGTGGGGTGAATGGGGGGAGGGATTAGAAGTTGCTACTTTCGTTCGATTGAAATTCCAACTGCTGCTGCAACTCTTGGCGCAGGCGATAGAGGACGGTATTGGGTTCTACGCGAGATAAAATATCTTGGATGACCGTATTGGCACCTAAAGGACCCCAGGTACAGCCTTGTGCTAAATATACTTGTGCGGCTTGTCCCACTTTGTAGGTGCCGAAACCGGCCATTGAAGCTTGAGCGATCGCCGCACCAGCATAGCCGGTAATCCCGCCCACATCGCCAGTTGCGCCGACAATCGCCGCCGCACTCTTGCCAAACCCCATAAACAACCCATTTGCCAACTCACTCAGCAACAAACCGCTACTGCTAAATAAAATCTGCTGCCAGAGTTTTCCCGCCTCGTAGCCAGTCATCGGCAATCCGTATAACCGGGCCAGGGCGCGAATCAGCAACAAGTCAGCGATCGCACCGCCCATCAAATCCACCACAGCGATCGGATTGAGTGCCACCACCAACGCCTTATACTGAGCGAAGCGCCAAATCAACTGTTCCGCTTGCTCTTCGCGCGCTTCTATGCTACAATTAGCCAATGCTTCCTGCGCCTCTCTGGCCTGCACCAAGGCATTAATCGCCAATAGCGATCGCCCTTGCTGGTTCACCACCTGCAAAATTTTCTGTTTCAACTCGTCAATTTGTGCTGGTGGCGTTTCCCACTCGTATGACACCTGCCCGTCGGGCCATTCCACCCGCACTTGCAAGGGAGCCGGTTCTGCCGATACCATCACAATATCTTCCTGGTGCGGGAGACGGTCTACGGGTGCTTTTGCCTCCGCCTCACGCCAATCATCCTCCCATTCTGGGACGGTGCGCTTCTGCTTCGCCGAGGCAAAATACTGTAACTGTCGGTAAATTGCCCGCCGATCTTGCTCCGGATACAAGTCAACTTTATTAAACACCAAAATCAACGGCTTCTGGGTGCGGCGCAATTCGCACAGGGCGTCGTATTCGGTGCGGGTAATATCGCCAGAGACGACAAACAGAATCAAATCTGCCGCCTGGGCCACATTGCGCGCCATTTCCGATCGCGCCTGACCTTCCACTTCATCCAGTCCCGGGGTATCGATTAACTCCACCGGTAAATTGTCGGCCACATTCCACTGTACCGATCGCGGCCATTGGGTAATCCCATGGGTCGGGCCGGTGGTCAAGATTTTCTCACCCATCAGTGCATTCAACACCGCCGATTTGCCGCGACTGACCAACCCAAAGGCGGCGATGCGAAGCACATGGCGATCGAGCTTTTCCAGGGTCGCCGAGAGGCGATCGAGTTGCGCTTGTATCTGCGCCTGCTGCTTGACGTCCATTTCCCCGCGTCTGTTGCGACGAATGTGGGAATACCAGGACAGAGCTTGCCGGATGCTGGCGCGGGCGCTGTTAATCTGCGGATCTTGCCGAGGGGAAGCGGTTCCCATGGGCGGGGATTGGGATGAGTTGGGGGAATTAGGTGCTTGGCTCAAGGTTCGGAATCGATAAACGCTCTCCATCTCTATTGTCCTGCAAAGCTTGCACTTGTGCAGTGAGGCTTTCCGACTTCTTGGATTCCGGTGCCAAACGCTTCACCATTTGCTTGACAAATCCTTGCAAAAATGCTACGCGCTGATTTTGCTCGAATACGGCTTTTAACGTTTGTCCCAGTTTCTCCAAATTTACCCCGGATTCTACACTGGCATCTCGAGCTTGGAAATATTCGATCAAGCTCAATCCTGCCAACCGGGTGAGATACGCGGCGCTGATGCCTTGGACTAACCCTCCCGCCACGTAGGTGACGGCGTTGCTTTTCAAAATAGCGGTGACGGTTTGAGTAGACAGTTCCACTAACCCCAGTTTGACCAGTTGTTCCCCCAGGGCGGCGGCGATCGCCTTCTCTCGTTCTACCGAGAATTTTTGCTGGTAAATTTCCCCTAAATCGATGACTAATTGCGTGGTTACGGCACCCGTGGCGACCAAATCCAGTGCCGCCACCGGGTTGGCAAAGGCAGCCGCAGCGGAAATATACTGATATTTTTCTAGAACCCCCAAGGCGCGATCGCGTCTGATGTCATTCAATGTCTGTTGGGCGGCAGCTTTAATCCCGATCGCGGTGCGATAGCTCTGAGCTAACAAGAGCTGTTGCCGCTTTTCGCTGGCGATCGCGCTCAAGCGGGCGGTGAGTTCTCCCATATCCGGTGCGGGTTGTTCCATCGTTTCTTGCCAGGAGTCGTCACTTTGATACTGGCGCACTTTCACCGGGGCGGGTGCGGCGGCGATCGCCACTGCATCTTCGCTCTCCAGGGTCAGTTCCAAGCGATTTCTCACTTGCTGCAAAATTCCCGCTTGTTGTTCGGGCAAATAGCGGTCTTTTTTATTCCACACTACCACCACCGGCACGGAAGCATTCACCAATTGTTGTAAGGTTTGAAATTCCGGGTCGGTTAAGTCGCCGGTGGTGAGGAACAATACCAAGTCGGCGGCGGTGGCGGCATCCCATGCGGTTTGCGAAATGTTCCCGGCGGTATCGCCGCCTTCGGTGGCGGTAAATAATGCCGGAATTTCCCGAAAGGCGATCGCCCCGGCAGATGGTGGCGGGTTAAAGTTGGCATCCAGCCATTCTCGCAGGGTGGTTTTGCCGGTGCCTTTGCCCCCGAGGAGGGCCACTTGCAGGTCTTGGCGCTGGGTATCGCCGCAGAGACTTTCGAGGCGATCTCGCCACTGTTGGACAATCGGGGGGCGATCGCCTTCGCTTTCCACCTGGGTAATGATGGTTTGCGCCTGAGCGATCGCTTTGTCCAAGGTTTCGCGATTTACCGCTTCCGCCGCGATCGCTTTGATGGTGGGGGGGTCGCGTCTTTGGAATAACCAAAATCCGGCCCCCAGGGCGATCGCCCCCAGGATGCCGATTTCTCCCACTTCACTCCAGGAGTCTTGCACGCTCTCGAGTGCCCACAAGGCAAACGACAAACCAATGCCGCCAATTAAAATAGGTCGCCGCAGTTTAACCGCCATGATACTTGAGTTCCAATTTTTTCCGAATCGATAGATAGTTAGAGCGCGGCACAACCCAGAGGAATGCCTCGGCGCTGACGCCATCGCCCTCAATTTTATTGTACCGCTCATCCCCAATACCGAGGGGCAGCGATCGCTTCGTCGGATTTATCAACATGCAACAAACCCCTGCAACCATTTGCGATTGCAGGGGTTTGGGGGGTGGAATGGCGGGAGGCGGATTTGAACCACCGACCTTCGGGTTATGAGCCCGACGAGCTACCAGACTGCTCTATCCCGCGTCGTCGTTGTTTTGATTATAACCATAACTTAACCTGTTTGACAACCCCTTCGGTCAATTTTTTTTTGATTGCCCGGTCAAACCAGGATTGGTTAAGCGTTACAGCGATTATAGCATTCCCCCTGTCACGATGACCACCCTGGGGGCAGGGGAAATTTTTTGACGGGATTGCGGAGGTAGGAGGCATTTCCCCGGGGCATGGGGAGGCATTGCTTAAGAAAACATTAACAAAATGCCTGAATATCTGTTCAGATGTTATAGTTAAAACTGAAAAGCGATTCAAGAAAGGAAAAACAAAAATGGCTCCTGTAACTGACATGAAATGTGCTTGTGACTCTTGCCTGTGCGTGGTTTCCACAGATAAAGCCGTGATGAAAGACGGAAAATACTACTGTTCCGACGCCTGCGCCAACGGTCATCCGAATGGGACAGGGTGCGGCCACCAAGGGTGTGAATGCCACGCTTAAGCAGATCTCCAGCAATAGACAAAAAGACCCTCACTGCCGAACGCGAGTGCTTCGGCGGTGAGGGCGATCGCGTTAAGTAGAAGGCAAGTTATCGGTCGGTGGGGGTTCCGAGGGCGGTTCCTTACCCGGAATAAAATCTGGTGCGGGGTCGATAATGCGATCGCCGGCATCAATACAGATCGCCAACGCTTGGGTAGTAATCAAATCGATTTCATTTTTCAACCCCACCACACACTGGGCAAACCGTTCGGGCAATAAACTGCTACCGCAAAACTGCAAAATTGCCGGGGCATCGCTGACCTCAGAGACTTCGGCGATATCCACCACACAGGTTGCCAACTCCAGAGGACGCCGCACCTGCTGACAGGCAACCAAGGCATCGGAGGCGATAATATCGGTATTGACATCGATATCCACCACGCACTCGGCCAACTCTTCCGGGTCGAGGACCGAAGAACAAGCTAAGGCGACGCTTTCCGGAGGGAGTTGGCGACGCAACAGGTCTTCGGCGCAGATATCGTAAGGGTTAGCCGCCACAGCGGGTTTGAGAAAAGGGGAGAAGGTAGCGATCGCGGGCAACAAACCCATGCCAACGAGGGCCAATTTGAGGGGACTGCGAGGGAGGCGATCGCGGATTTGGCGAAACATTTGGGACTCCTCAGAAAAAAAACAACCGAAATTAGGGCATTACGGGTTTCCCCGACCCAATAAATCCAACAATGGATTTGAAAGTCGTTCCGTTAAAGATCTATACTAGAGAGTCTGGGAAAATAGTTTACGAACTGACGAGGAAACTTCATGGCACGATATCGAGGCCCACGGCTAAGAGTTGTACGTCGTTTAGGAGAATTGCCCGGTTTAAGCCGGAAATCTCCCAAGCGCACCTATCCCCCCGGGGAACACGGTCAGGGTCGGCGGAAGCGCTCCGAGTATGCGATCCGCTTGGAAGAAAAGCAAAAACTCCGCTATAACTACGGACTGAGCGAAAAGCAGCTTTTGCGTTACGTGCGTCGCGCGCGCCGCCTGACGGGTTCCACGGGGCAAGTGCTGTTGCAGTTGTTGGAAATGCGACTGGATAACACGGTTTTCCGTTTGGGGATGGCTCCCACGATTCCCGCCGCCAGACAATTGGTCAGTCACGGTCACATTCTGGTGAATGGTGGACGGCTGAATATTCCCAGTTATAGCTGTCGTCCGGGAGACGTTATCGCCGTCAGAGACCGGGATAGCTCTCGCAAATTAGTGGAAGCGAACCGGCAATCCCCCGGTTTGGCCCACCTTCCCAACCATTTGGAGTTTGATAAAGACAAACTGGAAGGCAAGGTGAACGGGATTATCGAGCGCGAATGGGTTGCCCTACAGATTAACGAACTGCTAGTGGTGGAATACTATTCTCGACAAGCGTAATTATTGGAATTGTGCTGCTTCTTACCGCGCAGCGTCATAAGTTTTGAGAAAGCCCCCAAATCCGTCAGTAAGGGGGCTTTTGATTTGGGGCAGGGTGGAGGAATTTGGCTGATAGGGGTCGCAAAAGCCTCGGGCGGGATGATTGGTTGGTTCCCGATGGGGATTAGCCGCCAATTTGGGACATGGTGCGGCTGTAGGTGCCGGTGGTGCCGGATTCGCGCTGTTTAAAGTTGATTTCGGGTTTGATGGCGAGCAAGCGAGCGACCTGTTCGCGAAGTTCCGGTAGGGGGGTGTGGTGGCGTAAGGCGGATTTTAAGTCGATTTGACCGATTTCGTTGAGCAGACAGGGGCGCAACCAACCATCAGCGGAGAGGCGCATGCGGTTGCAGCGATCGCAGAAACATTCGGACATTTGGGAGATAAAGCCGAGGGTTCCTTGGGCACCGGGGATTTGAAAGACATCCGCCGGGCCGTTCCCGCGAACGCGAGATTCATGCAAGCCCCAGCGATCGCGAAAAAGTTGGCGGAGTTGTTCCGAGGGAATCCACCCGCGATCGCCAAACAGGCGATCGTTGCCGATGGGCATAAATTCGATAAAGCGGACATGCCAGTGGCGATCGCGCGTTAATGCCGCCAAATCGAGCACTTCGCGATCGTTAACGCCAGGAATCACCACCACATTGAGTTTCAGCGGGTCGAACCCGACGCGATATGCCGCTTGAATGCCATCCCAAACCTGTTGCCACCGACTGCGCCCGCGAGTGCCGACAATTTCATCAAAGGTATCTGGATCGAGAGAGTCCAGACTGATGTTAATCCGACGCAACCCGGCATCGTAGAGTTGTTGTGCCATTGGCGCGAGTAAAAAGCCGTTGGTGGTCATCGAGAGGTCGCGAGTGGCGGGCAAAGACGCGATCGCCCGCACGATATCCACCACCCCCGGGCGGATCAGCGGTTCCCCCCCAGTCAAGCGAAATCGCGTAAATCCCAGGGGCACAAACACCTGTTCGAGTAAGGTTAATAATTCCTCATGGGTGAGCAAATTCTGTTGCAGGATATAATCCAATTCCTCTCCTTGCGGCATACAGTATTGACAGCGAAAGTTGCAGCGGTCAATCAGACTGATGCGTAAGTAATCCACTTGATTCATGCTCTCCCCCAATTCGGTGAACTTATCGAAAGCTGCTGCTTTCTTAATTTAACATTTTTTAAAACCGCCCCGGTTCTGGGAGCTTCACAGAACTCGCGAGAGACTCCCCCCTGGTGTCAGCATGACTATCCCCGGCGTTACCGTTTTCGCGAGACGTGGGGCAATCTTAGCGCTCGGTGAGGCTAGGGGCAAATAGCATCCATCGCCAATTCTGTCAAGTTTTGTTACTATTTTTTCTTGGCTATGCAATATTTAGTAATATTTTTTTGGAATAACATAAATCTGCCTTAAAAAGTTATGATTCTCTTACAAAAAGCCAAAGAAACTATTAAAAAGCGAAGGAATTCAAAAATCAGGGTGTATTGTAAGTTACAAGGAGTGAACTCTGGAGGTTGACACCACTGTGTCACGAGCCTGCATCAAACTCCCCAATGGAAAGTTGATTATCCCTGAAGGAATAATAAAGAAAAGTTAAAACTCACCTACAAATCCGTGAAGCAGGAAGACCCATTCCCAGAAGTTGGCAAATGAATCAGGTTTTTATCTGCACAGTGACCAACTGCTAGATAGAAAGCTAGGGGCTAGAAAAAGCGAGGATAGTATTGACCGATACCGGGCAAGCAAGCTATCGCGACAGCAACGAACTCGTATCGAGCGAGGGAGAGTCAGTCAATCCACCGCAACAGAAGCAAGAGGAAAAAAGATGCTACAAAAAATGCTGAGCGAACAAAACTTACAACCGTTCAATCAAAAGCCTGTAGAGAACGACGAATTTGTGGGAGAAAAAGGATTAGAAGAGATTGCTCGGTTAGCCGCTCAATTATGCAGCACGCCGGTGGCATTAGTGCAAAGCAAAGAGGGGGGTCAGCATTGGTTTAAAGCCAGACCAGAAGCGGGAATGGCGGAAATTGTATCCGGGTGGACTGAAGGGCGATCGCTGCATTGTTTTTCCATTGGAGACAAGAGCTGGAACGACTGCACGATCGCGTCTTCGTGCTTTAGCTTTTGCCAGAAGATACCCTTACTCGATGGGGAAGGCACTTGTCTCGGTCATTTGTGGGTAATGGATAACGTGCCACACAAGCTCGATACTGCTGTGGTGATGGCATTAGAAAGCTTAGGAAAAATTGCCGCACAATTGCTAAAAACCCACGGCAAAACACTCAGTCCTTTTTCCCGGAAAGCGGCGCGAATCAAAGCGAGACAGGAGGGGCAAAACCTAGAAGATGCGTTCAACGCCCATCCCGATCCCACTCTATTAATCGATTGTCAAGGAAAGATTTTACTCGTGAATCGAGCAGCAGCGAGACAGCAGGGCTATGAAGCGCGCAAACTCAACGGAACCTGCATTTACGAAATTTTACCCACCGAACTCGCGCAACAGATAAGCCACCACGTTAAAAAAGTAATTCAGACGCAAAAGCGAGAACAGTTTGGGACAAAGCGAGGGGATATCGACGCCAAAGGCACGATCGCGCCAATTTTCGATCGCAGAGGGAAGCTGAGCAAACTGGCGATCGTGATGCGAGAGACACAACTCGAGAACGCACTGCTCAAGACAAAAGCCGGGTTAAAAAACCCAAAAGGCGAGAAACTGCGAGATCCAAGCGGGCAATTGCAAGGGATGCGCGATCGCTTAACCCGAGAAATCGCCCGAGGGAAAACCCTAGAAACGCAACTGAGAGAAACCCAAGACATCGTGCAAGCGCTGCTCAACGCCACCCATGAAATCGCAGGCATTCTAGATCGCGACGGCACCATTTTAGCCGCCAACTCGATTGCGGGGCAACAACTGGGGATGAGTGCCAGTGAAATCATCGGTTTATGCGCCTACGACTTGTTACCATCCAAACTCGCCAACAGCAGAAAAGCCGCCATCGATCGCGTCTTCGAGACTGGAAAGCCGCAACAATTTGAAGACCGACATAATGGCAGAGATATCGACAACAGTATTTATCCCATCTGCACCCGCCAAAATCAAGTCACGAAAGTTGCTATTTTTGCCCGAGATATTACCGAACGAAACCCGTGCCAATTGCAGTTAAAAACCGAACGGGAAAGACTCTATCAACTCCTGGATAGATTACCCGCCTTCGTCTATTTGCAAGCCCCGGATTGCTCCATTCGGTTTGCCAACCGTTATTTTCGGGAAACCTTTGGCGAACCGCAAGGAAAATGCCGAGATAACCCGCCGGCAAAGATTCAAAACCCCGGCGAAGGATGTCCCACAAAAGAAGTGTTT
The DNA here is from genome assembly GCF_035615515.1 of Phormidium sp. CCY1219. Taxonomy (GTDB): domain Bacteria; phylum Cyanobacteriota; class Cyanobacteriia; order Cyanobacteriales; family Laspinemataceae; genus CCY1219. Next base: position 33,745 of record NZ_JAJENT010000531.1, on the reverse strand, counting down.
AAGAGCCAAAAATCGCGTCAGTGGGAGTGGCACAGCGAAGACGATCGCACCTATGAAATCTACGACTATCCCTTTGCCGATATAGATGGGAAACCGTTAGTATTAGAACTCGGAATTGACATCAGCGATCGCAAACGAGCCGAAGAAGGATTGCGCTCCTCCGAAGCCCTGTATCGACTCATCCTCACCAATGTTTCCGATGCGGTATTCATCACCGACGACGAAGGAGCCTTAACCTTTATCTGTCCCAACGCCGAAGCCTTTTTCGACTATTCCGTTGCCGAAATGCAAGCAATGGGAAATATCAGCCACCTGATTGGCGAGGACCTATTCGATTTGCAACAGCTTAAAGCCGTTGGCGAAATTGAAAACATCGAGGGAGAAGTGCGGGAGAAAAACGGCAGACGCCGCACGGTTCTGATCAACGTGAAACGAGTCGCCATTCAAAACGGAACCACCCTTTACTGTTGTCGCGACATCACCGATCGCAAACAAGCGCAGATGGAGATGATGCAAACCAACTCCCTGCTAGAAGCCAGCGAAGAACGGTTTCGCCTCTTAGTCGAAGGCGTCAGAGATTATGCAATTTTCATGCTCGATCCGGTGGGCAAAGTGGTGAGTTGGAACGAAGGATCCGAAAGAATCACCGGGTATTTAGAACCCGAAATTATCGGTCAGCATTTCGGTTGTTTTTACACCCCAGAAGAGGTGAAAAACGACAAACCGCATCAGGCGTTGCGCTTAGCCGCCGTTGCCAGTCGCATGGAGGAAGAAGGGTGGCGCAGGCGCCATGACGGATCGTATTTTTGGGGGGATATGCTAATTGCCGCATTGCGAGACGAGAGGGGATATTTGCGCGGATTTTCCGTGGTCATTCGGGATATTACGGAGCGCAAGCGGCTGCAAGATAAATTATGGCACGCTGCCTTTCACGATGCCCTGACGGGGTTGCCCAACCGCGCCATGTTAACCGATGCCTTGTGGGATGAGCTAGAGGTGAAATCAGAGAAAGCCGAGTCGGGGTTTGCCCTGCTGTTTCTGGATTTAGATGGATTCAAATTGGTGAATGATTCCTTGGGGCATAATATTGGAGACGAGCTGCTGGTGGCGATCGCGCGACGACTGGAAAACTGCCTGCGATCGCGAGATTTAGTCGCGCGCCTGGGCGGGGATGAATTTGCCATTTTGCTGCGAGATATGCAAGAGATTGGCGAAGCGACAGCGGTGGCCCAGCGGATCCACCAAGTGTTAGAGGATCCGTTTCAGATTAAAAATCACAAAGTTTATACCAATGCCAGTATTGGTATCGCCTTCCACCGCAGTGCAGATGCGCGGGGAGGGGAATTGAGTGCCGGCGATCGCCCCGAGATTGGCGCGCATCAAGTGCGCCAGTGGCGATCGCAACAGCCCGAAGATATCCTCCGCCATGCGGATACGGCAATGTATCGCGCCAAACGAGAAGGGCGCGGCTGTTTCATGGTTTTTAACGAAACCATGCACGCCGGGGTTGTGGAGCAGTTAGAGTGGGAAAATGACCTGCGACGAATGCTGCAGCATCCCGAGGATGAATTGCTGCTGCACTACCAGCCGATCGTCTCCCTGAAAACCGGGCAGGTGACGGGATTTGAGGCCCTAGTCCGCTGGCAACACCCAGAGAAAGGGATGATTTCGCCGAGTCAGTTTATTCCGATTGCCGAACAAACGGGTGCGATCGTGCCGTTGGGGATATGGGTGCTGCGCGAAGCCTGCTGGCAACTGCGCCGCTGGCACGGGGAATTTCCCCGTACTGTGCCCCTGACGATGAATGTGAATTTGTCCGGGAAACAGTTTTCGCAACCGGATTTCATCGAGCAAATCGATCGCATTTTGGCAGAAACCGGGATTGATGCGAGCTGTTTGAAATTAGAAATCACCGAAAGCATGTTGATGGAAAATCCGGAAGCGGCAAATGCAATGTTGGCACAATTGCGAAAGCGTCAGATTCAGTTGTGCATTGATGATTTTGGCACCGGGTATTCGTCCTTGAGTTATCTGCGAAAATTGCCGGTGAATACGTTAAAAATCGACCGTTCGTTTGTGATGGATTTGGAGCGGGAGAAAAATAATGGGGAAATTGTGCGGACGATTTTGATGCTGGGGCATAATTTGCGGATGGATGTGGTTTGCGAGGGAGTGGAAACCCCCGGGCAGCTCGAGCAGTTGTCGGCGTGGCAGTGTGATTACGGTCAAGGATATTTGTTTGGCAAGCCGTGCCATCCGCAAACCGCATCCGAGGCGATCGCCACGGTTTATCGATGCAATCTTAGGGATTGATTTCTTGCACGGACCAACTGCGATCGCTTTGTCGCAAGTAGAGCCAGCGATTTTGCGGGTTGCCGCGCAATTCCAGGCACTCCACCCGGATCGGATCGAGCAACAGCAGGCAAAACGGGTCTGTGGGTTGCACCGGGTCCGGGGCGGGGGGGTCGAAGTCGGCGTTGGGGTGGCGAGGTTGTCCCGGCGCGGGCCATGCAAATTGCAAGCGGGCACTGGGGGAGAGGTCTTGCCATGCTATGTGGCGCGCTTGTTGCAATTCGGGGGTTTCGGCGTCGCTTTTGACTGAGGTGAGGGTTCCTTGCAGCCGATATTGTTCCCGGGTGATGGGAAAATACCAGCAGGCTTCGGCTTGGGGATTGAAATCGATTTGTTCGATTTTTTCGCTGCGCCCATCGGTGACGATTTTGAGCCGATCGCTGTCTTGGAGAAAGCCGCGAAACACTACGGTGCGGTTGGCGGGGCTGCGATCGCGGCGGATGGTAGCAAGCTGGAAATACTTCGCGTCGGCGCGGGCGCGGTTGCGATGGAGTGCCCGAGACAGGGGCGATCGCCAAGGTGCAAGAGACATGAGGGCTTTCCGATCTATTCCAAGGTTAGTGTTTTATTATACCGCTCCGGCGATCGCTGCGCGGCGCAATGCGCTGTAGGGATTCGGTGTTTCCGAGGGCGATCGCGGTGGCGATAAGCGAGGGGGTAGGGTAACATAACATATCCAAATCTGGGATAGGAATATTCTTAATTAAATCTTTAACGATCGCCTCTTGAGGCTTTATTTCTCTGACATGACTTCCGCACCTTTGTCACGGGTAGTCACGGGTAGGGGGGCAACGAGTTGCCCACCCTACAGGTAGTGCTTTATTGAATCTTTACCGGGGATGGGAATATTCTTAATTAAATCTTTAACGATCGCCCCTTGAGGCTTGGATGGTTTGAGTTTAGGTTGAGTTAAGTTCGAGCGATCGCGGGTTGGTGGCGGGCGGGTTCTCCCTCAGTTCAAAGCGTCAAGCCTAGGGTTGTGGCGGGGAAAATTCCTCTGGGGGCTGTCTGCCCCCTCACAATTTAAGCGAGGGACTTCAACCGGGTTGTGAGTCCCTTCTGCTACCATAGTGGACACCGGGGACAACACCCCATTCACGGGGAAGGGGGTAAACGAGAACCGGGAAGTGGTGAAAATATTAACAAATTTCAAGAACCCTTGACATTATGCGAATTTCTATGTAAACCCTTAATGAAAGGGGTCAACGGAATCCTGGGGCACTTCGGGTTTGGCGGGACCTATAATGGGCATACCACGGCGAATACAAGGTTGTGCGACAATCGGGCGCGCCCGATTGTTGTTGGTTGGAGTGTCGCTTTCCTGTAGGAGGGTGAAGTATGGGGTCAATTGCGAGAGCGATCGTTTTGCGGCACACTCGGCAGGAAAAAGCACTGGAGGGGCAACCGTAATGGCACGATCCGATCGCGGTTTTTTGGCTTTTGTCCTTCATTGATGGGATGGACATTGGCGGGAGATGCGCGCCTTTTCTCGATTGCAAAGCGATCGCATCCAATTGCAGTTATTTTACAACTTGTAAACACCGAGATGGGAGAGAGCGCGGCAATCTATGGCCGGCGCGGATGGTAGACTGCTGATGGTTTTATGTTAACGTAGAAAACGATTTTTCCACCTCAATGCCCGTGCAAAAATTCAAGGAGTATCGTAAATGGTGTTCGCCAGCCAATCTAGAGCAGTGGCAGGGAAATGCCCTCTTTTAATCCGCCAGTCAAGTCAGCGGAAAACTGCCTCTAAAAGCAGGTTTGGGGAGAGGCTTAAACTGGAGTTGGAAAATACAGAGCGCTTTGGGGAACAGCTAAAGTTAGCTCGTGAATTTAAAGCACAAAAAAAAGGAAGGGGAGTGCCAATCGGGAATGCACAATACCATCAAACAATTCAATGGAAAACCAAGACGGAGGCGATCGCTGCTATGGAGGATGAGCGCCGCAAGCAAGGTGATGGCTAAGGGAAAGCGTGCAGAAGCGATCGCGCCAGTGCAATACAGTTAGATGCGAACCGAACTGGGAAAAGAACATACAGGGGTCAATAAGATGTTAATACAACTGTTAGAAGATGCAGTGGTGCGATTCAAGTCGCGCAACTCAATGCAGGAAGGATGGGATGTTTCATGGGATGAAGCCATCGAGTTGATTGCTCAGGTGGCGAGGGAACTGAGTCGCCAGCGCCATCGAGATAGAGGTCAGGTGGAGAGCCACGGTAGAGGGGATAGATCCCCTGGCGACGCAGTTGCGCATTTCCGGGAGGAAGAGAGTTGCAAAGATGGAGAAGGGATTTCGGTTTCCACCCGGGCGCTGCTGTGCAATCAAGCGGGAGAGGGGGAAAACAGCAACCTCACCGAGTCGTGGTTGGATCCATTGACGCGGGGAGATCGAGCGAACCCACGAGAGATGTTCGCGGGTTTATGGTTGATCCAAGATGTACTGCAGCAGCTAACGGCTTTGCATGCATTGGATCGCGATCGCCCAGCAGATCCGCCCCAGGTGTCGGGTTCTGAAGGGGTGGAGGAACATCCCCCCAGGGAGGAACGGCAGTCAGGGTCATTGCTAAGGGAGGTTGACGATCGCGAAACCGAGGCAGGGGTACACTTGGCGCTACAACAGATGCAGCAGCACAAGGTAGAAAATCAAATTGCACCGACGATCGCGCCGTGGGGAACCCTCAGCCATCGGGTTTGGCAACATATTCCGCCCCCCCCTAACCCGCGCAGCCTAAGCGCGCGATGGGGGAGCGCAGATGTGTGGTTTCCGGGGGTACAACAGAGCGAGTCGGTGGAAATGCCTGGGTTGCCCCGATTAGAAGAGAGCGGCGAACCAGGGAATCGGGCAAGGGGGAGTTGGCAAGAAAGCGAGTGGGGAGATTATACCTTAGCCCAACACTGTCCGGTGGGAATGTTCTATAGCGATGCTGGGGGAGAGCGATTATTGTATGCCAACCCGCGCTGGTGCGAAATGACCGGGAAGCAACTAGGGGAAGCGATCGGGGTAAATTGGCTGACATGTATCCATCCCGACGATCGCGCCAAAGCAAGCGGGCGATGGCATGAGGCGCGGGAAGCCGAAGCATTATTTCACGGGGAGTACCGGGTACAAAATGCAGATGGCGAGACGCGCTGGGTGCTGGCGCAGGCGAGTCCATCCAGGGAAGGTGAGGGGAGACCGACGGGTTATGTGGGAACCCTGACCGATATTACCTATCGAGTGCGCGCCGAGGAGAAACTTCGCAAAGCTGCTTTTCACGACCCCTTGACGGGTTTGCCAAATCGCACGTTTTTCAAAGAGTGTTTGAGTCGGATATGCGAGAGACTCAGACGAGAGTCCGAGGAGATGTCGGCGGTGTTGTTTGTGGATCTCGATCGGTTTAAGGCGATTAACGATAACTTGGGCCATGAAATGGGCGATCGCTTGTTAAAATCGATCTCGCGGCGACTGTTAGCCTCGGTTCGCAGTGTCGATACGGTAGCGCGTTTGAGCGGCGACGAGTTTGCGATTCTGCTCGATGAGATCCAAGATGTGAGCGATGCCACCCGGGTGGCGCAGCGGATTCTCGCCAGCTTCAATTCACCATTCAAACTCAACGGGCATGAAGTGCTAACCAATGCCAGTATTGGGATTGCCTTGAGTCGCGATCGCGCCTCCGGGGTGGTGTATCATTCTCCAGAAGACTTGTTGCGAAATGCAGATACCGCCATGTACCGCGCCAAAACCCACGGACGCGGTTGCTACGAACTGTTCGATCGCACCATGCACGAACGCGCTGTGGCGCTGTTGCAATTGGAAAATGACCTGCGCCGCGCATTACCAGAAGCAAAAGCAGAAACTTTGCATCTGGATGCCACCGAGGACATGGAAGGCGGCGAAAATGGGCGGCAAGAAAGCATCGGATCGGTTCTGGATTGCTATGTGCCATCTGGCACTCGGTTCGGGGAGGGGGCAAGCGAGGGCCCCTTGTCGGAGTTTGCCATCTACTACCAGCCGATGATATCCTTGGAAACCGGACGGGCGATCGGCTTCGAGGCATTGGTGCGCTGGCAACATCCCGAGCGCGGTTTGGTTTCTCCCTCGGAGTTTATCCCGGTGGCAGAAGACATCGGGAAGATGCAGCAAATCGGTCGCTGGGTCCTGCAAGAAGCTTGCCGTCAGTTTAGCACTTGGCGACAGTTATCTCCTCATGCCGCTCACTTGACCTTAGGCATCAATTTATCCGGGAAACAACTGGCACAACCGGGCTATCTCGACCAAATCGATCGCATTTTGGCCCAAACCGGCATCCCGCCCCATCAATTGATGCTCGAAATCACCGAAAGCGTGCTGATTCAACATGCCGAAATGGCTAGCCAACTGCTCGAAGCATTAAAACGCCGAAAAGTGCGGGTGTGTATTGACGATTTCGGTACCGGGTATTCTTCTTTGAGTTACCTGCATCGTTTTCCCATCGATACTTTAAAAATCGACCGTTCGTTTATTAGTCGCATGAGTGCGGATAGCGACACCGCCGAGTTGGTTCGTTCGATTATCACCATCGCGCATCATCTCGGACTCGAGGCGATCGCGGAAGGTGTAGAAACCGAAACCCAGTTAGTGCAACTGTGGACCTTGAAATGCGAAGTCGGACAGGGGTATTTTTTCTCGCCACCTTTAGATCCTACAGAGGCAGAAGCATTAATTTTATCCTCGCCGCAATGGTAATTCGCCCATTGGAGAGAATTTAAAAAATTTTAACCCTGAGATTTTTCGTGGTGCAGGTTGACACAACCCCGCCAATTCCGTGCGGATCTATCCGGAACGTTCACTTTAACAATGCTCGCAGAGGCGGGAAGGAGAAACAACTTAATGGATTCCCCAATCCAATTTAAAATTTGAGAAACGCCGATTGGGATACAGGGGATTGGGTACCCAAATCCGTTGTTTTAAAACAGATAAAGCGGTGGCTTTAGCAAAAACAAAACCACAGGTTTCGGCGTTCCAATGCGGGCAGCGGCTCAACTGACACCGGGAAGAAAAAAAGCACCGATTTCGTGAAAGTATCCGCCACGGATCGAGAACCACACCCAAGGATATCCCCACCGAGATAAAGCTTAACGCCAAAAGAGAAATTTAACAAAAATTAATAAGAGGGCACAAGGACCCTTTGCATCGAGCGATCGCCTCAGCCATTAATCCAAAACGAGTTTTAATTTTGTGTAATTTGCTGCTGAATTAAAACCCAATTCTGTAATACCGTATTAAGGATCGGTTAAGAGTAGATTTTAATTGGATCGATCCTCGATGTTCCAGATGTCGGACCGCAAAGCGAAGCAGGAGGTGGGTCAACCCAGGTATGGCCGAACCACGCAGCACGACAGCCGCCGAGAGTCTGCCGGCAGGTTTAGAGCGCTCATTAGACCGCCTGGAAAGGGAAAATCGGCCTTAACCCATCACCGGGGGTAGAGAGGTCGCGACCCCCGACGGGGGGAATTTCGGGAGGTTGCTATTTCAACCGCCAGCCGCCAAATGGGTGCAGTCAGAAATAGGTGTATCGGGGGGAAGAGTGGGGAAGCGCCGAAAGCCGTGCTGCACCCCCGAGAACCCGTCCTCCCTCACCGCAACATCGGTCAATCCAGGGCGCGGTTTTCCAGCAGTTCCACCCGGGGGTGCATCGAGAAAGGGAAAACGGCAGATTATCCAAAGGAAATGGAGCGATCGCGTCCTCGACAAACAGCCAATCCCAAACCGTCAGAGTCAAACGAATACCCGTGGAACACCAAAACAAAAGCATTACCGCCATTATGAGCCTGTGCCAATCCATCCACCAAACCCAATCTCTGGAAGTGGTGCGCCAGCCGAATCGAGCGTCTTTATTGCAATTGCAAACCATCGGCTTAAAACTCGCACAAGCCGACGATTTTCACAGCGCCTTAAACTTAGCCGTGCAACAAGTGTGCCAAAGTAGCGGGTGGGATTATGGAGAAGCGTGGGAATTCAACCCGCAAACCGGCTATCTGCAATGCAGGCGAACTGACTACGGGCCTCAGGCACACCGAGACCCCCAGGCATTTCCCGGATTAGAACACTTCAGACAGCACAGGGAAACCCTTAGCTTTCTCCCCGGGATGGGACTTCCCGGACGGGTGTGGGTGCAAAAACAACCAGAATGGGTGCCGGATATTTCCCAACTCTCGCCATCTGTGTTTCCCCAGGTTCGCCTAGGGCGCAAAATCGGCCTCAAAGCCACCTTTGCGGTGCCGATTGTGGCGGAGAATCGGGCGATCGCCGTGCTGCAATTCTTCACGTTCAAATCGCGCCCGGAAGATCGCCGCATGGTGGAACTCATCTGCGAGATTTCCACCCATCTCGGTGCGGTGATTCAACACAAACAATCCGAAGAAGCCTTGCGTCAAGCGGAAGAAAAATATCGCCGCCTGTTCGAACACTCCATCGAAGGCATCTTTCAAAGCACCCCCGAGGGGCATTACCTGCTGGTCAATCCCACCTTAGCTCAGATTTACGGCTACGACTCTCCCGCTGAATTAATCCGGGAAATCTCCGACATCGAGCATCAACTGTATGTGGATCCCAATCGTCGCGCCCAATTCAAGCGCCTGCTGGAAGAAAACGATGCCTTGTGGAACTTTGAGTCGCAGTGCTATCGCAAAGATGGCAGCATTATTTGGATCGCCGAAAACGCCCGGGCGATCCGGGATGCCAACGGCGTGCTTCTCGGTTACGAAGGCACGGCGATCGATATCACCCAACGCAAACAAGCTGAAGCTCGCTTCGCCGCATTAGTGGAAAATTCCTCAGATATTATCGCGATTCTCGCCGCTGACGGCACCATTGAGTATGGTTCTTCTTCCCTCGATCGCCTCTTGGGATACAACCCAGAAACCCTCGTGGGGCAAAATTGGTTAGAGTACGTCCACCCAGAAGACCGATCGGCGGTTGCCGATGTGCTGTTGACGCCCCCCGCCTCACCCCCGGACGATCGCCCCGCACAGACGGATTGTGCTATCCCCCCTGCCCCTTCCCCTTCGGCAACTGCTGCGATCGAGTATCGCTTTCGTCATGCCGATGGCAGTTGGATCGATATCGAATCGGTGAGCAATCGCCGACTCGACGACCCCACGATCCAAGGCATCGTGGTGAATTCGCGCAGCATCGCACAACGCAAGCAAGCCGAGTCACAACTGCACCACCGACTGCTGATCGAAGCCGCTTTATCTAAAATTTCCCGCTTGTTTGTCTCCTCCCGGGAACCGGATTTCGGCAAAATTCTGGCACTGCTGGGCATTGCGGCTCGGGTGAATCGGGCGTATATCTTTTCCCTGGACGAGCATGGCAGAAGTATGAGCCAGATTTATCAGTGGTGCGACAGAGACCAGGAGGCAGAAAGCGAGGCCAATGTTTATCTGGACCCGCGCCAGTTTCCCTGGTTAATGCAGCAGCTCTTCACGGGGGAAATTTGCCCGATTGAGGAGGTGGACGAACTCCCACCGACAGCTCGTGCGGAAAAAGCACTGTTGCGGCGGCTTCATGCTCGCGCTGTGCTGCTGGTGCCGATTTATTCCCCCTCCGACACTCTGTGGGGATTTATCGGATTGGACGCGAGGGAACAACGTCGATGGTCTCCGGGGGATGTGCATTTGTTGCGCGTTATCGGTCAAATGATGTCGAGTTACTATCAGCGCAAGCAGGCGGAATCGGCTTTGCGACAGGCGGAGCGCAAATATCGCAGCATTTTTGAAAATGCGGTGGAAGGGATTTTTCAAACCACGCCGGCGGGCCGTTACTTGACGGCGAATCCGATGTTAGCCCGGATTTATGGCTATGATTCGCCAGCACAGTTAATGGCACAATTGACGGATATCGAGCATCAGCTCTACGTGGATCCGCAACGCCGACAGGAGTTTCGCCGATTGTTACAAGCACGGGAAGCAGTGTGGGGGTTCGAGTCTCGGGTTTATCGCCGCGATGGCAGCACGATTTGGATTTCGGAAAGTGCCCGCACAATTCGGGATGCGAATGGCCGATTGCTGGGGTATGAAGGAACGGTGGTGGATATTACCCAGCGCAAGCAAGCGGAAGCGGAACTGCACCAGCGCGATAGTTTGCTGTTGGGCGTGGCGGAGGCAATGAATCATTTGCTCACGGAACTGAGTATGCCCGAGGCGGTGATGAAGGCATTGGCGACTCTGGGCACGGCGGCGGGGGTGGAACGAGTGTATATCTGCGAGGCGATCGCTCGCCGAAGCAATCCAAACCATCACTCTATTTCTCACGAATTGGGTAACATTTGCCATCCCGACAGTCGGGAGTTGGCAGCTAATTGTGCTAATTTTGAGGGAGTTCGGGCTTGCGAGTTTATCGTGCGGTTCCAGTGGCGCTGCAACGATCGCGTATCGGCCAAACGGGAGGGAAGTTATACAATTGGCGAAAATTCTAGCGCGTTGGAGGCGTTGTGCCTGGGGAACCCCCGCGCCATTTTCGCACAATCAGCGCCGGAGGGAGAACGCGCGAGCTTGCAGGCAGAGGGCACTCAGTCGATGCTGATGGTGCCGATTTTGGTGGAACGGGAATTTTGGGGGTATATTGGATTTGATGCTACGCGATCGCCCCGCAGTTGGTCGAAAAGCGAAGAATCGATTTTAATCGCGATCGCCGCTAGTATCGGCGGTGCCCTACAGCGCCATTACCAAGAAGAAATCATTCGTCATCAAGCCTATCACGATCGCCTCACTGGGTTGCCTAACCGTCAGGTCCTCGACGAACGCTTGCCCCTGGCGTTGGAAACCGCTCGCATTTGCGGGCACCAAGTGGCAGTGATGTTCCTCGACTTGGATCGGTTTAAAATTATCAACGACACCCTCGGTCACGCGATCGGGGACGAATTGCTCGAACGCGCTTCGGTCCGCCTGCGAAACTGCCTGCGGGAAGAGGATATTATCGTCCGCTGGGGCGGGGATGAATTTATTCTCCTGCTCGATCGCCTCAGTACCCCTGAAGATGCCGCACAAATCGCCGAACGCCTCCTGGAATGTCTCCGCCCCGCTTTTTATATCGAGGGCAATCAACTCTATATTACCGGCAGTATCGGCATTGCTCTCTATCCCAGCGACGCCCACGATGCGGAAACCTTGATTAAAAATGCCGATATAGCATTATACCGCGTCAAGGAACAAGGGCGCAATGACTATCAGTTATATGCACCGGGAATGAATTCTCAGGCTTCGGAGTTGTGGGTGCTTGATAATTACCTGCATACCGCTTTCTCCACTCAGGAATTTCTGATTTACTATCAGCCCCAGGTGAATCTTCACACCGGGAAAATTACCGCAATGGAAGCCTTACTGCGCTGGCAACATCCCACGTTGGGCGTGATTCCACCGGATAAATTTATGCCCTTGGCAGAAGAAAATGGCTTGATTTTACCCTTGGGTCTTTGGGTATTGGAAACCGCTTGCGCTCAACATCAAAAATGGCGGGAATCCGGTTTGCCACCAGTGCGAATGGTGGTCAATCTTTCGGCGCGACAGTTTCAACAACCGAATTTGGTGGAGGCGATCGCTCAAGTTTTACGCACCACCGCCTTGGATTCCCAATGGTTGGGATTGGATATTACCGAAACTACCGCTATGCAAGATGCTAACTTAACCGTGGAGGTTTTGACTCAGTTGCAGCAAATGGGCGTCTCTACCGCGATCGATGATTTTGGCATCGGTTATGCTTCTTTAAATTACTTGAAAAAATTCTCGTTCCGAATGATTAAAATTCATCAATCATTTGTGGGAGATTTGGCCAAGCAATCTAAAGATTATGCTATCGTTTCCGCCATTATCACTCTGGCAGAACAATTACACATGAAGGTGGTAGCAGAAGGGGTGGAAACAGAAGCGCAACGGGATTGTTTGCTACAGTTAAACTGTCACGATATGCAGGGCTATCTGTTCAGTCGTCCCCTGGATGCTGAAGGCGCAACCCAATTGCTTCGGGATGGACTTTGGGGGCAAAATAACTGACAATCTTCATCCCTGTTGGGGCGGATGACCACAGGATTTCCAGGAGGAATCTTGCCGATTCACTCGCCCCGATCGCCCGCCCAAAGGTGGGACAATTATCTCAGATTAATCCCCTCCCCTCTGCGATGCCTTTTCCCGGTTTAGGGGAATTTCGATGGTAAATTTCGCGCCTTGTCCGGGGGTGGAAGAACAGGTTAACTCGCCGTGATGTTTTTGCACGACTATCTGATAGCTAATCGATAATCCCAAACCAGTACCCGACCCCACCGGTTTGGTGGTAAAAAATGGATCGAATAACCGCGATCGCCTCGATTCGGGTATCCCCGGCCCATTATCCGCGATCGCGATTTGCACGGCGTTGTTATCTGGGGTGACTTCGGTGCAAATGTGAATGGTCATTTGGGGTTGGTCATTGGTCATTTGTCCTTTGTCATTTGAAGCTGTTACCGATGACGAATGACCAGTGACTGATGACTCTAGAGCATCGATCGCATTATTGAGTAAGTGCATAAACACTTGATTGAGCTGACTGGGATAACAAGTCACTTTAGGCAAATGGCCATAGTCTTTTTTGACGTGAATAGCGCAGTGGTTGTGGGATTGTCCGAGGCGATGTTGTAACAGGGTTAAGGCATTTTCAATTCCGTCGTGGATATCCACGGATTTCATTTCAGATTCATCGAGGCGGACGAAATTTTTCAGAGACAGGACGATTTTCTGGATGCGCTCGGAGCCAGATTTCATCGAGTTTAGCAGATTTTTAATATCGCTGGTGATGAACTCTAAATCGATGTGTTGGATGGAGTCTTCTACGGTAGAAGTAAGGGGGCATTCTTGCTGAAATAGTTCGATGAGTTCGAGTAAGTCTTGAAAATAAGCAGAAACATGGGTAATATTGCCGTAGATAAAGCTAACGGGATTGTTGATTTCGTGGGCAATACCGGAAGCGAGTTGGCCTAATCCGACCATTTTTTCATTTTGGACCAGTTGAGTTTGAGCTTGTTTGAGTTGGGTTAAGGCTTGTTCGAGTTCTTGTTTTTGGGTTTGAATTAAGGCTTGGGCCTGGAGTCGTGCGGCTTCAGCTTGCTTGCGATCGGAGATATCCCGGGCGATCGCGAGCACTTCATGCGGACCGCTTGTGACAAACCTCACCTCATAGGCGTGCCATTTGCCATTTACTTGTTGCATGTATTCGCCAATTTGGACTCGAGAGGCGCGCAGAGTTTGCTCGACGTAGTATAACACCCAGATTGCGAGGTCGCTGGGTAAGGTATCGGAGACATATTTGCCGATCGCGCTGTCTTTGGAGAGGGGATCGGCGATCGGGAAAATCACCGCATTGTGCATCGGGGTGTCTGCATGTTTCTCCTCGGGGGAAATATCCCTGGCGATCGGCTGATTTTTGGCAAGGCGATAATCCAATAAAGTTCCCTCGGCGCTAATGCGAAGCATCAAATCGGGAATCGCTCTCAAAAGGCTTTGATTTTTGGCTTCGCTTAACTCTAATTCGGATTGAATTTTTTCTCGCTCTTGGATTTCCCGTTGGAGGGAATTATTTTTCTCTTCCAGGCTGCTTTGCAGTCGGCGCAAATGCAGGTGGGTTTCCACCCGCGATAAAACTTCTTTGTCTTGGAAGGGTTTAGTGATATAATCCACTCCGCCCACTTCAAAGGCTTTTACTTTATCCAAAACGTCATTGAGCGCACTGATAAAAATCACCGGAATTTGTTCCGTTTTCGGGTTATTTTTTAAGTGCTGACAAGTCTCGTACCCATCCATCTCTGGCATCATCACGTCGAGGAGAATCAAATCTACGGGGACAGTTTCACAGGCGGTGAGGGCCATTTTCCCGGTTACGGCTTTATGGACTTTGTAGCCTTCTGGGGTCAAAATGCCCGCCAAAACCCGCACGTTATCGGGGCGATCGTCTACGACAAGAATATGTCCGGCATTGGCTAAATTTTTTTCTAAGTTCATGGTAAAGTTGAAATAATAATTGGATTGACGAAAATGCAAATTACCACCCGTGGATCGGATAAGAGGGAGAGCGGTCAACTTTGAGCTGCCGATTTGTTGAGGTAGCCCGGTGGGGATATTTTAACAACTGAAGGAAAAAGAAGTCAATTAGGTTTGGGGTAGGGTAAAATAGAATTGAGTGCCGCATCCGAGCTGGGAATCGACCCAAATTTTCCCGCCGTGACGTTCGACAATTTTTTTACAAATTGTCAAACCGATGCCGGTTCCGGGATATTCCCCGGTAGAATGCAGGCGTTGAAACACTTCAAAAATGCGATCGCATTGTTGGCTTTCGATTCCGATGCCATTATCTTTAACTTGCAACAGCCATTCACTTTTATGATGGGGCGTTGCGGAAATTTCGATGGTGGGGATAACATCGCGACGGCGAAACTTAATTGCATTGCCGATTAAGTTTTGAAAAAGCTGCATGAGTTGGGTGCGATCGCCGAGGATTGTGGGCAGTTCAGAATGAGTAATTCGCGCGTCACTCTGGGCAATTTCTGCACTCAAATTCGACAAAGCGGCGGCTAACACTTCCTGACAATCAATGGTACTCCAACGCCGCGAAGCGGTACCGATGCGGGAATAGTCGAGCAAGTCTTCGATGAGCTGCTTCATGCGAAATGCGGACTGGATAATTTGCTCCACATAGCGATCGCCATCCGCCCCCAATCGATCCTCATATTTCCAACTCAACAAATCCGCATTCCCTACAATTGCCTGCAAGGGGGATTGCAAGTCATGGGAGGCAATATAGGCGAATTGTTCCAAATCCGCATTCGATCGCTGTAACTCTTCAGTTAACTGGCGAATTCTGAGCTGATGGGCGATGCGAATCAATACTTCCTCCACCTGAAACGGTTTAGAAATGTAATCCACCCCGCCCACATCAAACGCTTTTACCTTGTCAATCGCCTCATTGAGCGCACTAATAAAAATTACCGGAACATTCGCCATGTTGGGCAATGCTTTTAATTGCTGACAAACGGCATACCCATCCATTTCCGGCATCATAATATCCAGTAAAATCAAATCCGGCGAGACAGTTTCGCAAATTTTTAGTGCCATTTGCCCGGATAAAGCTTTGCGGACTTTGCACCCCCAAGCGAGCAGAATCGAGGACAAAATCCGCAGGTTATCCGGGTTATCGTCTACAATCAAAATATCTTTATTTGACAGATCCACACCGTTCATCATTATGAGTCCCTTATTCATTGTCCTGGGTCAATGCCATCACGGTTTCAAACTGGAAATTATAAGCTAAATCTCTGAGTGCATTGCTCAAAGGAGCCAGTTCTGCCGGAATTTCCGCCAGTAACTCCAAAATCTCATCATCGGTGCCTTGAGACGCCGCGATATGAACCCTTGTCCGCCAATCGGCTGGCATTTGAGCGCAAAGGGGAGTCAGATCTGCGGGATCGAGAAGGGTTTCGCACTCTGGAGATTCGCTTTTTTCCGCCTGGTTTTCGGCTTCATAAAGATATTTTACGCCCAAATGTTTGGTGAGGGATTCGAGGAGGATTTCTTGTCGCACCGGCTTGCGAATGAAGTCGTCGCATCCGGCGGCTAAAATCTGCTGCCGATCGCTGTCAAAGGCGCTAGCGGTGAGAGCGATGGTGATGGTGACTTGTCCGCGATCGCTGCGTTTAATGCGGCGGGTGGCTTCATACCCATCCATCACCGGCATTCGCATATCCATGAAAATCAGATGCGGTTCCCAGGTTTCCCACACCTCCAAAGCTTCTCGTCCGTTTTCGGCTTCGCGCACTGGAAAGCCAATCGATGTGAGCAGGGCCACTAAAAACTGGCGACTGTCTCTGACGTCATCCACCACTAAGAGGCGATAGGGGGGTTGGTTGGGGGCTAAACCGATAATTTGACGGTGGGATTGCGGAGCTTTCATTTGACTCGGATCCGGCGGGGCGATCGCAATCCGAAAGCCAAACACACTCCCTTGACCCACAACGCTCTTGACCGAAATCTCGCCGCCCATCATTTCTATGAATTTTTGCGAGATGGGCAATCCCAAGCCGGTTCCGGAGTGGGTTTGGCGACCAGTTTGGGTTTGCCCGAATGGTTCGAATAGCCGAGGCATCTCTGCTGGGGCAATTCCCGGACCGGTGTCTTCGATTTCAAAATCTAGGTGAGATTCGGGGGATGAAACCGTGGGTTTTGACTGGCTGGCGCGGGATGAGTCTGCTAAGCGAACCCGCACGGTAATCTCTCCTGTTTGGGTAAATTTTATCCCATTTCCGATCAAATTAATTAACACTTGCCGCAATTTTCCTTCATCGGTTTTCACCCATTGGGGAATGTCTGGCGCGAGGTCAAAATTGAGCTGCAAGCCTTTAGAAACCGCTTTTAAGCGCAGCATTTCTTCCAGGGTATGGAGGGTAGAGTGCAGGTCGAAGGTGGATTCATTGAAGACAATTTTTCCCGCTTCGATTTTTGACATTTCCAGGATGTCGTTGATTAATTCGAGCAGGTGTTCGCCGGCGCGATTGATAATCTGCAAGTATTCCTGGTGTTCGCCGCTCAAGGTGCGATCGCGATTCATCAGTTGGGTAAAGCCGAGAATGGCATTCAGGGGGGTTCGCAATTCGTGGCTCATATTGGCGAGGAATTCGCTTTTGGCTTGGTTGGCAGTATCGGCGGCGATCGCGGCTTCCTGCAGCGCCTGGGATTGCTCTTTCGTTTGTTGCAGCAATTGCGCTTGCTGCAATGCGACGCCCAACTGCGCCCCAATTTGAAGGACAATATTACTATCGCTGGTTTTCCACTGGCGCGCCCCGGAATTTTGATAGGCGGCGAGCAATCCCCAGAGTCGATCGCCGCAAAAAATGGGCACGATAATATAGGCTCTGACTTGAAGTTGTTCTAACCGTTCGATGTAACACTCACTAAATCCGCGATCGTAAATGCTTTCTACCACTAACGCTTCCTGATGGGTGGCTAATTTATCCACCGCCCTTTCGCTGAGATAACTATCCTCCCAAACCTGGGGAAAGCCAATCAAACTTTTCACCTGGCAATTGTCGTTTTCCACAAATTGTGGCGGAACGGAAGTCGAACCATTTTGCTGCATTTCTAGCACGGAAACCCAGCCCGGTGCGGTTGATTCGGCGACAAATTCCCCGCTCCAGTTGGGATTAAACTGATAAATGGCCACCCGATCGCAGTTTAGCACTCGGCGCAATTGAAAGGTCGTCTCGTTAAAAATGACCTCGATATCCAGCGATCGCCGCATGCGTTCTATGGCGACTGATATGGCTTTTTCCCGATCTGCCGCTTCGCGCAAAACCGCTTCGGCGTGCTTGCGCTGTGTGATATCCGTTGCGGTTCCGAGCAACTGTTTCGCCGTGCCATCGGGATTGCGGGTAAATAGGGTTTCTCGGCTCAAAAGATAGCGCCATTTTCCTCGGGCATCTCTCACCCGATATTCTAACTCAAAAATCTCCCCGTCTTCCGCCCGATCGAATTGTTGAAAATGGGCGGGAAGCTTCTGTAAATCCTCCGGGTGAATAATCTGAGGCAGAATATCCGTGCCCATGTCTTGAATTTCTTGCGGCTTATATCCGAGCATTTCGGAAATTTCCCGATTGGCATACACATTGCGCTCTGCTTTTATGTCGTAAATATAGAGCAGATTCGGAGAAGATAACGCCACTTTTTCGATAAAATCCTGGCTATCTCGCATGGCTTTTTCTGCTTCTTTTCTCTCGCTGATATCTCGGACAATACAAATCTTCTCGTCCGTTTCCAGCCGGGTTACGGAGACTTCTTGGGGGAAACAGGTGCCATCGCGGCGCAGTCCCATCGCTTCGGTGCGACAATACTCTTGTTCTAATAACAGGGAAACCATTTCATCAGTTAACCGTTGGCCTTCGGCTGCGTCGTAAAGTTCGAGCCAGCTTTTTCCTAACAGTTCTTCGGCGCTGTTGTAGCCAAATATTTGAGCGTGAGCGTCGTTTAAGTAAGCGTATTTGTCGTTCCTATCTAAAATGGCAATGCCATCGTTTGCTTTGGCAATGGCAACGGTTTGTTTCTGTAATTTTTGCTCGAATATTTTTCGATCGCTGATGTCGCGTCCTTCGGGAACGATCAGGATGACATTCCCGCTATCGTCGAGGACGGGTTTAATGGAAAAGTCAATGGTAATGGTGCAATCTCGCGCGCCCATCACTTCTACTTCATACCGCAAGCATTCTCCCTGGGCCGCCCGGGCGATCGCCGCTTGTAACTGTCGTTGTATCTCCCGAGACTTCCGCCACCAAGGGGTTTCCCAAAATGGCAGTCCGAGGATATCTTCTAAGGCGACACCGACAAATTCCAGGGCGGTTTTATTGGCGTCGATTAAGGTACCATCGGGTTCCAAAACGCCCATAAATTGGAAACTACAATTAAAAATCCCCCGCAACCGTTGCTCGTTTTTTTGCAGGGCGGCTTCCACTTGTTTGCGCGCGCCAATCTCCCGGGCGATCGCTAACACCGATGTTATCTCACCTTCTTCGGTCAATTCCGGTACCACGCGACAGGAGTAGTATTCCGTTGTTTGCCCATTTGCTCTTTCCAGTTCCAGTGTTTTTTCTTGCCCCGTCTCGAATACCTGGCGCACGGTTTCCTCCCACCGCAGGGCGATTTCGGGGGTTTCCACTTCGCCAACCGGGCGATGGATAATCTCGCCACTGGGTCGATCGAGCGCGCGGGCAAAACTGGGGTTTGCGTATAAAACCCGACAGTGGCGATCGAATCGCACGATGAGATCCGGCGCATTTTCTACCAATGCCCGAAATTCCCGTTCTCGCTTCTCCAGGGCTTTTTGGGCTTGGATGCCCTCTTCGATTCCCCGTTGCAAGCGCTGGTTTGCCTCTCGCAATTGTGCGGTACACCGGTCTAATTCTTGTCGCACAATGTCGAGGCTGGCATACAGTTCTACCGGATCCAGGGCTTCTAAAAGACTGCTTTGAGTGAGAATCCCGGCGAGGGTGCCTTCCTCGTTCATCACCACCAACCGTCGGATGAAATGGGATTCCATCAATTTATGCGCCTCCCACAAGGAATCGCTGGTTTGAATGGGCAATAAGGGGGCGCTCATCACCGCCTGGGCCTCGGTGGCGGTTAAATTCAGCCCCAATGCGCGAAACTGCACGATGTCGCGTTCGGTCAAGATACCCACCGGCACCATTGCGGAGTCGGGATCCCCGGGGGTAATCGGTTGGGCGATCGCCACGCAACTCACCCGGCGATCGGCCATTGTCTGGATAATTTCTAACAGCGACGCCGTGGGGGGCGCGTGAATCACCCGCTGACTCATCACTTCCTCCACTCGTCTGAGCTTGAGCAAATCCCTAGGATGCAGCAATTGGCGAATACTGCGCGGCCTAATCACCCCGATCGCCCGACCCTCGTCATCGATCGCCGGTAAATGACGAATTTTGTGCTGGCGCATCAGGGATAAAATGGCAAAAATATCCCGGGGTTGGGACAGACAAATCGCCAGCGGATCCCGGGTCATCACCGCCTCGACTTCCACATTTTCTAACTCCATCCCTGCAGCGGTCATTCTGACAATATCTCGTTCGGTCAAAATCCCCACTAAGCGAAGGTTTTCTTCTACCACTAAACCACAACTGGTTCGCTTCTGACTCATGCGCGTCACCGCTTCCGTGAGTGGCGTATTTGGCAACAGCAACAGGGGGTCTCTGTCGATAGCGGGAGAATTGTGTACTAAGGGGTTTAAAATAGAACTTTTCGTTAACATCGGGTTATTTTGTACTTGCAATACATATTTTATAGTCAGAGAAAAATTGCTCTCTCTATCGCACAGGCAGCCAAGCTTTTTTCCCTGTTCTCTGGCGGATAATTTAGGAGAAATTGGCTTAGATTTCGTAATTTCACTGATTGAAAAATAATTTTGGTTTTGAGGGGTTGGTTTAAGTAATCATAGCATATTATGGCAATCGAGAGCGATGGTTTCCGGTTTTCTGGGAGAATGTGGCCATCTCCCCGATGGGCTTGAGGTTTGAGTTGCTGCATAAAACCAAAGGGTGGCGCTTCAGCTAGAAAACAGGGAACAGTTAGAGCGGTTTTGAGGAACCTAAACGGCGAGGGATTCGTCTCAGATTCGTTTTTTCTTTTAAGGGGGTAGCAAGGCTCGACCAAATTGCAGGGCGGGCTTGATTAACCCAGGCTTGATTTAATACACTGCCGGATAGGCGATCGCGCCACTCCCGCACCGATTTCGGTAATTTCCGATTAAAAAACTGGAATTGAACGGCAGGATGAAGCTATTTTTACCCCACCCTGCCCGCTAGATTCCGCACCGATTTTCGGCAAGAATTACGGTGCTATTTTCTTCGTTTGCCCGCGCTTACAACTGTTGCAAAAAGCGCAAGTCGCTGCTATAAACCCGACGGATATCGTCGATTTCATAAAGCACCATTGCCAAGCGTTCCACACCGAACCCTGCTGCCAATCCGGTGTAAACTTCGGGGTCGTAACCCACGGCTTTCAGCACGTTCGGATCTACGCTACCACACCCGAGCACTTCCAACCATTTCCCTTGCCACTGCACGTCTACTTCTGCAGAAGGTTCGGTGAAGGGGAAATAACTGGGACGAAAGCGCAAGGGCAAATCCACCCCGAACATTTGGCGGACAAATTCTTTCAGGGTGCCTTTGAGATCGCAGAAGGTAATGCCTTTGTCCACGGCTAAAATTTCCACTTGATGGAATACGGCGGCGTGGGTGGCATCTACGGTGTCGCGTCGGTACACCCGCCCGGGGGCCACAATTCGCAAGGGAGGTTCGTGCTTCTCCATGTAGCGAATCTGCACCGGGGAGGTATGGGTGCGAAGCAGATTGCCATCGGGGAGGTAAAAGGTGTCCTGCATGTCCCGCGCCGGATGGTCTGCCGGTGTATTCAGTGCCTCGAAGTTATAATAGTCGCTTTCCAGTTCCGGTCCGCTGGCGACAGTGTAGCCCAACCCGACGAAAATATCGATCGCGCGATCGATGACTTCGTTGAGGGGGTGAACTCTTCCTTGAGGACGATACACCCCGGGCATGGTCACATCCAGGGTTTCCGCTTTCAGTTGCGCTTCGATTTGCGCGCTGAGCAAGGCGTTGTGGCGCTGCTCTAGCTCGCTTTGCAGGGCTTCTTTTACTTCGTTGGCGAGGGCACCAATGCGCGGTCTGTCCCCGGGGTCGAGTTTGCCCATCCCTCTTAAAATTTGGGAGAGCTGCCCTTTTTTACCCAGGTAGTTGACCCGCAGTTGTTCGAGTTGCTCTAGGTTTTCCCGAGAGGCGATCGCTCCGATGGCTTCAGTGCGGAGCGTTTGGAGTTGCGTCTCCAAATCGGTGAGCTGAGTAGTCATGCAAAATTATCAATCCAATTGTCCCGCTTTGTTGAGTTTAGCGTGATTTTAATCCGCGATCGCTTTTTCCTTTTTTCCCATGCCGGGAAAAATTCCTTCCTTGACTGAAATTGCCTTTTTTGTCTTAAACTAGAAATAGAATTGGCCAAACTATGTCTTATCGGGAGACTTTCCCATTTATGGGGGTGGTGCGTGACTCCCCCATTTCAGTGGGCGATTTTCCCCCAGGTGGGGGAGGGGGAGTCACGCAGCCTACCGCTACTTCACCACTCGGATTGGCTTTTGCTTTTTCTTGGATGATACAGGGCGTAACTTGCGACGGCGGGCAAACTCGCCGGTAAACAAGCCCACCACCCCGCGCCAGAATCCATCTACATAAGTAAACAGTACCGGCACGACCACTAAGGTCAACATGGTAGAAGTGGAGAAGCCGCCGATTACCGCGATCGCCATTGGAGAGCGCACCTCACCCCCCGCACCAATTTCCAGGGCGATCGGCATCATGCCCGCAATGGTAGAAAGTGCCGTCATAAAAATCGGACGCAAGCGAGACACCCCCGCCTGCACCACCGCCTTAAACTGCTTCATCCCTTGCTGCTGATTCGCTAAGGTACAATCCACCAGCAAAATCGCATTTTTCGTCACCAACCCCATCAGCATGACAATCCCGATCAGGGCAAACAATCCCAACTCTTTTTGTGCCACCATCAGGCCCAGCAGCGCGCCGCCAATCGACAGGGGTAACGCCACCATAATCGTCAGGGGATACAAAAAGTTATTGTACAGCAGCACCAAAATTGCATAAATCGATAGCACCGCCAATCCCAGCGCCCCGAGAAAGCGACCGAAAATATCCTGCATAATTTTCGCATCCCCGGAGGATTGCTGTTCCACACCGGCAGGTAAATCCATCGCGGGTAGAGCTTGTACCTTTTCCAGGGCATCTCCGAGAGAAATGCCTTGCAAGTTGGCTTCCATTACCACTTGACGAGCGCGATCGTAGCGTTCCACCTGGGCCGGACCGCTGCCGATCGTAATGCTCGCCACTGCTGAAAGCGGCACTAACTGCCCGGTTTGACTGGGAATCTGGATATTTCGCAACGTATCGAGATTTTGCCGATACTTTTGCGCCAACTGCACCCGAATCGGAATTTGCCGATCGCTCAAATCGAACTTCGCGAGATTTGCCTCATTATCGCCGATCGTCGCCAGAGAGGCAGTACGCGCGATCGCCTGCACCGATACCCCCAAATCCGCCGCCCGTTGCGGATTCGGCACAATCAATATCTCCGGTTTCACCAACGACGCACTGGAAGACACCTCCACCAACCCGGGAATCTCGCGCATTTGCCGTTCCAACGCATCCGCCGCTTCCTTCAGCGCCTGCGGATTTTCACTTTTTAGCACAATCGATAAATCCTTACTGCTGCCCCCAGCCCCGGAAGACTGAAAGCTCACTCTCGCCCCGGGAATCGCGCCAAACTGGCTCCGCATTTCCTGCTCGAACTCCTGCTGAGACAACTCCCGTTCCGACTCCGGCAGCAAATTTACATACAACGTGGCCTTATTTACCTCGCGACTCGCGCCGCCGGTACCCGCCGTCGCCAGCACGCTTTCCACCCCGGGATTGTCCTGCAACAGCCCCATCGTCCGTTGCGCCACGCGATCGGTTTCCTCCAGGGTAGACCCGGGAGGCAACTCGATATTGACCACACTCAGTCCCGTATCCCCACTACTAAACAGTCCCTTGGGGATATAGGGCACCAACTGCAAACTGCCGATAAACAACGCTACCGCAATCAGCAAGGTGGTAATCCGATGCTTCAGCGCCCAAGTGAGAGCGCTCCGATAGGGATGAAAGCCCCCGTTTCGCACTTTAGGCCGCGACGTGCCATTGCCATTCTGCCCGTTAGCCGAGTCTTGTATATTGGCCACAGTCCTCGGCTTCTCTTTTAGCAAATAGGCGCTCAGCATCGGCGTCATCGTCGTTGCCACCAAGGTCGAGAACATGGTAGACACCGAAACCGTCACCCCAAACGGTTGGAAAAACTGACCCGGCACGCCGCCCATAAACGCCACCGGCAAAAACACCGCCACAATCGTGGCCGTGGTTGCCAGTACCGCTAACCCGATTTCCCGGGCGGCATCCATTGCGGCATTAAACGGCTTTTTCCCCATCCGCAAGTGCTGGTCGATATTTTCGATCATGCAAATCGCATCATCCACTAAATTTCCCACCGCTAACGACAGCGCCAGCAGGGTCATCCCGTTCAGGGTATAATCCAGAGTTCGCATCACCAAAAAGGTGGGAATAATCGATAATGGCAGGGCCACCGCCGTAATCAAGGTGGCCCGCCAATCGCGCAAGAAAATCCCCACCACCACCACGGTGAGCAAACAGCCCATCACCAGGGCATCGATGGAGGCTTGATAGGATTCCCGAATCGAGTCGGCGTTGGTGACGATCAGTTCAAACTCGATATCCTCCGCTAGGGTTTTTTCCAGTTCGCTCACCGCCTCGCGCACCCCTTCTTCCACTGTGACCAGGGTACTGCCGGTACTCCGCAATACGGAAAAGGTGACCACGGGAGAACCGATTTCGGGCGATCGCGCCACGGACTTTTTTCTCTCACTTGCTATATTTTCCGCCCAAAACCTCGCACTTTGCCTCGCTTCGGCAAACCCATCGCGCACCTGCGCCAAACTTTGTAAGGACACCGCTTCCCCAGAAGGCAAGACAATCCGATACTGTCGCAAGGTCTCTACCGTGGGCGCAGATCCCAGGGTGCGTATCGTTTGTTCGCTCCCGCCAACTTCCGAACGTCCCCCCGGCAGGTTAATATTAAAGGCGCGGATTTGGTCGTTGACTTCCGTCGCCGTAATCCCGAGGGCTTCCAGGCGCGTGGGGTCGAGATCCACCCGGATTTCCCGGTCTACACCGCCCACCCGGTTCACTTGCGCTACCCCGGGGACGCTGAGAATCCGCCTCGCGATCGTCCGATCCACTAAATCGCTTAATTCTTCTACCGTGCGGCGATCGGAACTGACCACATATGTCATAATCGGTCCGCCAGCAAATTCTAGCCGCTGCACAACCGGGTCGTTGATATCTCGGGGTAAATTTTGCCGAATTTGTGCGACCGCATTGCGAACGTCATTGGTGGCGCGATCGCTATCAGTGCCCAAAATAAAACTAATCGTCGTTGTCGATACCCCATCGGTTACGCTGGAGGTCAGTTCGTCGATATTCCCCAACCCCGCTACCGCATCTTCGATTTTCTTCGTCACCTGAGTTTCTAACTCGCTCGGACCGGCCCCCGGTTGGGTAACGGTGACGCTCACCGCCGGAATATCGATGTTTGGCGTTTCATCAATCCCCAGTTGCCCGAATGACATAAATCCCACTATCGTCAAGATGAGAAACATCACTAACGTGGGAACGGGGTTTTTAATAGACCAAGTGGAAACGTGGAAAGACATATTAATTAGGAAATAAAGGGGTTTGTCTTTTGTGGTTTGTCATTTGTGGTTTGTCATTTGTCATTTGTCCTTTGTCCTTTGTCCTTTGTCCTTTGAAGGAGTACCAATGACTATTAACCAATGACCAATGACCAATGACCAATGACCAATGACCAATGACAATTGACCAATGACCAATGACAATTGACCAATGACCAATGACCAATGACCAATGACCAATGACAATTGACCAATGACCGCTGTTTATAGTTCTACGTTTGGGGGGACGGGATTTTCCTGTTCGATCGCGATGCGATCGCCGTCTTTGAGATAGGCGGCCCCTTCCACCACCAGGCGATCGCCGGGAGCCAAACCGCTTTTAATTTCCACCTGAGCCGTACTCAGGTCCGTACCTTCGGCGGCGGTAATTTCTCCCACTTCTACCGATTGTGCTTGGACCGTGCGGTTATCCAGAACCCGATAGACCATGCCACTCCCATCCGGTTGGGGTAACACTGCTTTTGCCGGCACGGTGAGGGCTTCTTGCTGGCTGGTGGTGATGGCGGCACGCAAAAACATCCCTGGTTTGAGCAATTCATTATTCGGGAGGCGCACTTTCACCGTAGCTTGGCGGCTTTCTTCGTCAACCAGGGGGGCGATATCGCGCACCGTACCGCGCACCTGGATGCGACTATCCGCATCGGAGGTAATGGTTGCCGGTGCGCCGATTTTGACTTGAGGCAATTGGGTTTCCGGGACTTTCACATGCACTTCGAGTTCGTTATTGGCGACGATAGAAAAGAGTTTTTTCGAGTTACTGGTGATATCCCCGACGCGAGCGATGCGTTCGGCGACGATGCCCGGTGCGGGGGCGCGCACGGTGGTGCGAGCTTGTTGGGTTTGCACTTGTTGGACGCGCGCTTGGCTGCTGCGGATATTGGCTTCGGCGCTGCTGACGTTGGCGCGGGCGCTTTCCACTTGGGCTTCGGCGCTGCTGACATTGGCGGAGGAGCGTTGAAGACGCGATCGCGCACTTTTGACATTGGCGATCGCGCTTTCGAGGCGGGCTTCGGCGCTGCGGATATTGGACTCGGCGCTGCTGACTCTTGCCTGCATACTGCTGATATTGGCGATCGCGCTTTGAATGCGCGCGTCGGCACTTTTAATATTGGCTTCGGCGACGCGCACCGCTTCTTTTGCATTTTCGGCGGTAGTGCGTCGGGTATCCAGTTCTTGTTGAGAAATGGCACCGGCGGCGGCTAAGGTTTGGTAGCGCTCCAGTTCCCGTTCGGCTTGCGCCAGTTCTGCTTTGGCTTTGGCGAGATTCGCCACCGCTTGTTCGCGCCCGGCTCGAGCTTCCACTTTTGCCGCTTCGGCTTGGGAAACAGCGGCTTGCGCTTCGGATTTAGCGGCGAGGGCTTGTTGGCGTCCCGCTTCGGCTTCCGATTGGGCCGCTAGGGCTTGAGACAGGGCGGCTTCGGCTTCGGATTGGGAGGCGAGGGCTTGAGAGAGGGCGGCTTCGGCGGCGGAAACGGCGGCTTGGCGTTCGAGTTTGCCCGATTCGGCGGAATCGAGTTGGGCGATCGCTTCGCCAATTTGCGATCGCTGTAGGGCATCATCTAAAATCGCCATCGGTTGACCGGCTTTGACGAAATCCCCCTCGTCTACCAAGACTTGTTGAATTTGCAATCCCGGTTGTTGGGGCAACACGGGAAGCAGGTCATAGGCTTGTACGGTGCCCCTAGCGTCGAGAGTTCGCCCCACCGTCGCTCGCGCCACTGTGGCGACGGTAACGGTTTGACTGGGGGCAGATTCGGCGGTTAATTGGGCTTGCGCCGGGGGTGGGTCTTGCGCGGTTTCGGCGGCGGGTTTGTCCAGGAAGCGCATTCCCCCCACCGCCAGGACAATGCCAATTCCCATGCCCGCCATTAGCCCTTTCCAGCCCCGGTTGGATTTGGGGGGGGTGGCGAATTCGTCGATGTCGTCGGAGTCGAGTTCTTCCTCGGAGGGGATGGAGGCGGTGGGTGAATCCTCCTCCGGGGGGGTCTCGGTGTCGGGATCGAGGTTGTCTGGTGTGGGTGTCACGGCGTGGATTTCTTGCGACTCAATGGGTTTTACTTCTGAGAAAGCGCGATCGGGCATGAGTGGTTCTCCCCCAGTCTTTGCGTGATAGTTTACGGAGTGCTAAGAAATATTGCAAATTGTTTCTTTTCTTAATTCTACTGGGAGGAGCCGAAACTTCCCGAGTGAATTTGCTTAGTCCCCTGCATCTGCCCTTGAGGCGCTACCCCCCCCGGATGGCGCTTGCAAATTACCAATTTGTGAATAATGAATCACAAATCCACAATTTTTGGGGACAGCGGGGTGACGGCTTTGGGAGTCCCTCCCTCCCGGTCTTAATTTTACAATTTACTTGCATGCAATTGAATTCAAAAAGCCATAAGTAATTAGGCTAAATCCCTATTGCATTATTGCATCAAAAAAAATAATGGGGCGAATAGAAGGGTCGGGGAAGGGAATCGAGGCCCTCGTCTGTAGGGAATTCCGGATATTTGCACCCGTAGCGATCGACAATCCGGATTGAACTCTACAATAAACTAAGAAACCGATTGAATTATTCTTGATGTTCCGGAAACGGGTGTTTTGGCGAATAGGGAGGGTGCAAATGGAATGAAGCTGTAGGTCTAATTGCGGCGATCGGGCAGAGGGGAGCCACCGAGCCTACCATGACAAGACCGGGTCAGATGCATTATATAGAAGTATGAACCATTTGCAACCCCTGGACAATCGGGAAAATTGTACTGGAACACGAGCGAGTACCCAATATGTTTAATGCCACTGAAATATTAATTGACACCTTCGTGCAAAAGCTGCGATCGGGCTATCGACGCACCTATGGGGGGTACAAACCCGACTACGAGGATATCATTGCCTGGGCGGGAAGCATGGCGCTGGAAAATATTGCCAACAGCGACGCCCTTTACCACAATGTGGAACACACGATTCTCGTCACCTTGGTGGGACAGGAGATTATGCGAGGCAAACACATCCGCGAGGGTGGGGTCTCCTGTGAAGATTGGCTGCATTTTATCATTTCCCTGGTCTGTCACGATATTGGCTATGTGAAGGGAGTGTGCCGCCAAGATCGAGGTGGATGGTATGCCACGGGGCAAAATGGGGAGATGATCCGCCTACCACCCGGAGCGAGCGATGCGGGGTTGACCCCCTATCATGTGGACCGCGCCAAACTATTTATCGACGAACGATTTGGGGGTCACAAGCTGATCGATGCCGAGGCAATCAAGCGCAATATCGAATTGACTCGTTTCCCGGTCCCGAAAGCAGAGGACCATCAAGATACGGTGGATTTTCCGGGGATGGTTCGGGCGGCGGACCTGATCGGGCAACTGAGCGATCCGCGCTACCTGAAGAAAATCGGCGCGCTGTTCTATGAATTTGAAGAAACCGGGACGAATAAGGCCCTGGGCTATCGACATCCGGGGGATTTACGCAAGAACTATCCCAAATTTTATTGGTATGGGGTTTATCCCTATGTCAAAAATGCCCTGGCATATTTGATGCTCACTCAGCAGGGCAAACAGGTGGTGGCAAACCTGTACTCGAATGTGTTCGTTGTCGAGCATGAAACCTTAGTGGAAGACGAGGACAAACAGGAGGCAGAGCAAAAAGAAGAGGTGAAACAAGGATAAGGATTTCGGGGCTTATGCTTAACTGGGGCTTCCCGCCGAGAAGCTAAAATACCGCCCACATCCCCCTCAAACCCGGTAAAAAGCCCCGTACCCTGACAAGCAAGCGGATACGAGTTAAACTTTTGCACGAGAAAGGTTAACCGAGCGACTGGGGAGGTTGGCGGAACTTCTCCACCTTTCCCGGGCGTTCCGTAGAAATGAGATCAAGGCAATAATGACTCAAATTTTTTCGCCCTTGCAAAAGTTTTTACTCACCTGGTTGCTGATTTTGATCGCGGGATGGGCTACCCTGAATGCCCTGAGTTATGTGGGCGAACTGATTAGCATTTTAGTGACCGCCGGGTTAATTGCGTTTTTGCTCAACTATGCTGTGGCGAGACTGCAACGGTTGGTGCCCCGCCCGATAGCGGCGATCGCCGTATATCTGGCAGCCGGTTTGCTGGTGTTGGCGATCGCCCTGACGGTGGTTCCTTCGGTGTTCAATCAAGGGCGGCAATTGTTGAACAATTTTCCGTCATTGTTACAATCGGCACAGCAACAATTGGCCGAGTTTCAAGCGTGGAGCTCTTCTCATAATTTGCCCTTTGACGTGCAAATTGTAGAACAGCAAATTGTGGAACGCTTCCAAGCTCAAGCCCAGGCGATCGCTGCTAAAGGGTTCGGGTTAGTCGTGGGCACTTTTAATTGGTTCTTGGATTTCATCTTGATTCTGGTGATTTCCTTTTACATGCTCTTGGATGGCGATCGCTTATGGCACCATCTGACCCGCATTTTCGCCCCCCATATCCGCACCCAACTCACCAACTCCTTGCAGCGCAATCTGCAAAAGTTCGTCACCGGCCAACTCCTTCTGGGTCTGTTTATGACCCTCACCCTCACCCCGTCGTTTTGGATTCTAAAAGTCCCCTTTTTCCTGTTATTTGCCGTGTTTATCGGCGCTTTGGAAATTATTCCTTTTGTGGGAGCTACCCTGGGCATCGGCACGGTTTGCATTATCGTGGCGTTTATTGACTGGTGGCTCGCCCTGCAAGTGCTGGCGGTGGCGATCGCCTTTCAGCAAATTAAAGATAATCTAGTCGCCCCGCGCATTATGGGCAACCTCACCGGTCTCTCGCCAGTGATTATTTTTGCCTCCTTGCTCCTCGGGGCGCGCGTCGGCGGCTTTTTGGGCGTCATCCTCGCTATCCCCCTCACCGGTGTGGTGAAAAGCATTGTGGAAATCGTCCTCGACCCCACCCTCCCTCCGCAAACTGGCAGTTTCTTCAATAACCCCCTGGTGAAAAAATTGCCCCCAGAAGAATTGCCAATTGACAATTGATAATTTATCCCGTTCCCAGCATTGCTGGGAACGAGGAAGGGTGGGAAAATAAAGCGATCGAACATCCCTACCGCTGCACGCTGCGCGGATCCAAGGCATCGCGCAACCCATCCCCAAGCAGGTTAAACGCCAACACGGTTAAAATAATCAACAGGGCCGGGGGCCACACCAACCAAGGTTGCAGCAGCAATACCGACGCATTCGTAGACAGAGACAGCATATTTCCCCAGGAGGGATCCGGTTGCTGGATGCCCAACCCAATCAAACTCAACACCGATTCCGCCACGATAAACCCAGGCACGGATAAGGTTGCGGCAATAATAATATAGGTGGCGGTTTGGGGCAAAACGTGACGGACGATGATATAAAATGGATTGGCTCCCATCGATCGCGCCGCTTGTACGAATTCGCGCTGTTTGATGGAAAGCACCTGTCCGCGAATCACCCGCGCCAATCCGGACCAACTCACAAATGAAGTAATCACCACAATTAACAAAAATCGCTGGGCGCTGGTAATTCCTGCTGGCAAAATTAACGTCAGAGTAACGAGCAAATAAATGCTCGGAATGGTCATCAACACTTCCACTAAGCGCATCAAAATACTATCGACAACGCCGCCAAAATACCCAGAAATTCCGCCGACAATGGTGCCGAGGGGAAAGGAAATGGTAATCCCCACTAACCCAATAAATAAACTAATCCGCGCTCCATGTACCAGACGGCTAAATTGATCCCGGGCCTGATCGTCGGTGCCAATTAAGTTAAATTTGGCAGGCCCGAGGGTGCCAAACAGGTGGACATCTCCGGGAATTAAACCCCACAGTTTATACTCGTCCCCTCTGACAAACAATGTCAACGGAGAGGGTTCTTGGTAGTTAACTTTCAGCAAGCGATCGCCGGTTTCTAGATCCACTGCACCCTGAGTGGTGGGATAAACGTGGGGACCGATAAATTCCCCGGTTTCTTGGTTGCGCCAGTAAATCTGTGTCGGCGGTAGCAAGGATCCGTCGGGTTGGGACACATAGGGGTCATATGGCGCGACAAATTCTGCGGCGATCGCGGTTAAATAAAAAATTAATAACAACACCGCCCCAATCTGAGCCAAGGGGTTTTTTTTCAGTTTTTTCCACCAGTTCATTTTTCACCTCTGTGACGAACAGATATTCCGATACAGTTATTGGTCATTGGTCATTGTTTATTGGTCATTGGTCATTGTTTATTGAGGAACAATCGGCTTGATTTTTCATCTCCAAAGGTAGAGGATAGCGCAATTGAATTCCGGTGGGATTCATTCATCTATTCCCCACAAAATTACGGCGACAATTACGGCTATGCCAAACCAGTTGGGGATTTGCCCGATAAAATGGATAAAGGCGATCGGTAGACTGACCAACCCGGTGGTAAGCAGCCACCCGGCAATAGTTAAAACCAGCATTACTAATACACCACTCATAATTTAATTGCCCAAAAATCAGAACAGTTAGCGGAGTTGAAAGGGACAGTAATCCAAAGTGTCACTCAGAATTTTAACAGAGACCAAACGCTGTTTATGAATGAAATAAGAGTGAAATTCGGAGTCAGTGCGAGACCGAGATTGATTAAAAATTTAGGAGGATAATCGAAAATGGGATTACATGGAATCGGAAAATTGAGAGGCGGGAGTTTATTGGGTTGGGCGATCGCGTTCAGCGCCTTGCCGGTGTTGGCACAAACAGCCAATTATGAAGGATTGACCCTTTCGCCGGGATTTTCACCGCAATCAGCGGAGGTGACGGGGTACACCGGGGGGTCTACCTCCTTGCCGGCGGTGGTGTCAGCGCGCGATCGCAATAATCAACCTTGCCTCGGGTTTGGAGACCCTACTCCGGATCATATTATGGAATTAACATCGGATTTCGATCGCTTAACCGTCTCGGTGGACAGCGGAGAGGATACGACTTTAGCGATCCTTGGACCGAATCGGGGCATGGTGCGCTGTGGGGACGATACCAGTAGCGGGCGAGATGCGAGCATCTCGGACCGCAACTGGGAAGCAGGTACCTACCGGATTTGGGTGGGGTCTCTGGAAGCGGGAGAGCGTTACAAATACACCCTGATGGTCAGCGAGTAGGGATGGGTTGAGCGTCAAATGATGCCCGCCACCCATCGGTTAAATCGACCCGCTCTTCCAAAATAGGGGGGCGGGTTGATTTGCGCGACTCTCTCGACAGGGGTAGAGGGAAAAACCCGCTTAACGATAAGATAGAAAGTGGTTAATTTGCCGAGAGTGGTAACGAAGCGTGCTCAATACCCTGATAGCTGACTTCCGAATTATCTTCGAGCGTGACCCCGCCGCTCGCAACTGGGTAGAAGTTTTATTCTGCTACCCCGGTTTGCAAGCACTACTGTTTCACCGGGTTGCCCATTGGTTGTATCGGATCGGCATTCCCGTAATTCCGCGCCTGATGTCCCATATCGCTCGCTTTTTCACCGGGATTGAAATTCACCCCGGGGCGGCGATCGGTCAGGGGGTGTTTATCGACCACGGAATGGGAGTGGTGATTGGCGAAACGGCCATTGTGGGGGATTATAGCCTGATTTACCAAGGCGTAACCCTCGGCGGCACCGGCAAGGAAACGGGCAAACGTCACCCCACCCTAGGAGAATATGTGGTGGTGGGTGCCGGTGCTAAAGTCCTGGGGAATATCCAAATTGGCAATAATGTCCGGATCGGTGCGGGTTCGGTGGTGCTGCGCGATGTCCCTTCTGATTGTACTGTAGTGGGGGTTCCGGGTCGGATCGTCTATCGCTCTGGCGTGCGGGTCAATCCCCTGGAACACGGACAACTGCCTGACTCGGAGGCGGCGGTGATTCGTACCTTGGTCGATCGCATTGAAACCCTCGAACAGCAAATGCAAAACTTGCAAACCGAGCAACCGACTTTGGTGCTGACGGGGGTTCACTCCCATGAGTTAGATTCCAATGAGATCGCCCCGAATTGTCGCCTCAAAGATAAGCAAATCCAGCAGTTTCTCGATGGTGCCGGGATTTGACCGGATAAGCGATCGCGCGGCAGAGTCGTCTCTGTCGCTACATTACCCAATCAGCCCGCTTCGGCGGGCTAAATTTTTGGCCGTGCAGTTTCCCCGCCCTTTCTCGATGTCGGCTGGAAACCCCCGGATGAGTTACCCGCCTCGGCGTTTATCGGCGGAATTGAGCAGGGTGGAAGAGGCGGGTTGCAGGAAACAAGCACTGACGAAGGCAAAGGTGCCGCCAATCAAGCCGATCGCTAACCACCATTTAAAATTGAATCCTTTGCGTTTGGCGAGAAATGCGGCGAGTGTGCCGATAATGCAGTGCAGTACCATCATCGCCCAGAAAAGGGGTAGGTTTTGTTGAATTGCGGATATTATCACGGCGATCGCTCTTTAGGCTGTTAATGACTCAAGCCTGATTTACTGGAAAATTCTAGATTATTCCGGAAATACCTCACGGCGTGTGGTAGAGTATTGAGTAGTGCAAA
>NZ_JAJENT010000530.1:0-43671 GCF_035615515.1 Phormidium sp. CCY1219 | reverse complement strand
GCGACGAACGCGATGATGTAGCAGACGGTGGCGGTGAGCAGAGTTGGAATCATCAGCACGCCGAACCAGCCGATGTAGAGGCGGTTTTCGGTGCTAGCGACCCACTCGCAGAACCGGTCCCACAGATTGGCGCTTTCGCGCTGCTGTAAGGTGGTCGTCATAGTTCTTATGATTGCTATTTGGTTTTCAAGGTTATGATGTTTCCTATATTAACGAAATTGTGAAGGTTTGTAAAGGGGTTGAGGAATAGTTTTGCTTAACTGTGTCATAAGCAGGACTTATGAAAGGTAGAAGCCCTGAATTGGCAGCATTTGAGTATTCTTTACCATCTGTCCACCCGATCGCCTTTTCTGAGAAGGGGGCGCGGTTCGGGTGGGGAGGAAGCACCCCGAAGCGATCGCCTATTTATAAGGTCTGGCGATGGGGCGGTTCGAACACGCCGAGGGGTTGGACTAATAATGTAATCCCTTCAATCCCCACCACCCGAACTAAATCCCCCGGACCTAAGACGATTTCTTGATGACAACTCGCGGGCCAATAGCTATCGCGAAAATGCACTCTCCCCGGTTTATACGGTCCTTGAATCATTTCATCCACCACCGCAATTTCCCCGGGTCGCCCGATTTTATATTTCAGGTTGGAGTCGGGATAATCGTTGGCTGGGGTACGGGAAGAATCGGGCCATTTGAAAAGACCAAACATACTTTTGATGCTGAACTCTACGATTCCACCCTAAACTTTTTAAATGGCTCAAAGCGAGGGGAAAGTGTCAGTATGTTATCTGGTTGAAACGGGGCGATGTGACTGGGCGATCGCATGGCGCAATGGGCTAAAAGAGTGGACGGTTCTCCATCTGGAAGCCGCGCCCAGGGCGGGTAAGCGCGAACGTGAGAAGGATAGGCAATCTACCCATTGCTGTGGCGATCGCTGCCCGCGATTTTCTCACCGAGGCGATCGGTTTCTAAAGGCGGGAATTCCACCCACCTGGATGGGAAGAAGTGATATGTGCATCGTTCGTTTGGAAAACCGATAGGCGGTAAAGTGAGATGAAAAAACCGCATTACTCCGATTCCTTGCACTCCTCTCCATAGCCAATATTTTGTCCGGTTTCGGTCTGCTGGATGCAATAAACATTCTCCTGGAGTAATGCTTCTACAGCATAATAAATGGTAATCACCCAAAACAGAATGACAAAGGCCAAAAGTCCGAATTGCGCTGGGGTGATGAACTTCCGAAGGGGTTCTCGATCGCCGTTTTTCTTGCTCATTATGTCCCATAGGATAAGAGCGATGGCGAAAAAGTTTCATCCTCCATTGGGATTATGTTTGGCAAAGGATATCCGAGGGGCGTTTTGTCAATTGCGGCGATCGCCTCCCGATTATCCCTTCCGCCACGGGACTTCTGAGGGCGGGGCGAACGGGAAAAATTGAAAAATGGAAACGAGCAGAAATACTTACTCTTAATTGTTCGTTGTTGGGGCTTAATCTGGAATTTTTAATGATTGATGTGCCGTAAGGGAGTGTTTGAAATAACACCGCGATCGCCCGCTATTTTTTCACTCCCCTGTGTTTGCGATCGTCCGATCGCATTTAAGTTCGAGGTTAGGGTAGCGCGATGGAGTGCAAAAACAAATCATCGCCACCCGTCATCGCGTTGCCAAGTTTATTTTTGCAGGGGTGAATTCTCCAACGCAGACAGGAAAGAACGAGGAGACACTCGTTCGGATACCATTTCCCGCTCGCAACGCTGTTGTGGTTTAAGCTTGCTCAACAGTGCCGCCCAGTTCATGGTGAGGATGCGCGGCAAAAACAAGCAGACCGCCGCGTTTAACAAGGTCAATAAAGTAAAATCTACCCAATTGGTTAGCATAGCTTTCCCCCTTTCTTTCTTACAGGATTATCAACTTGTTTTTCTCTCCAACTTAGTATGAAGGCAAAGAGAGGAAAATGGAGAACATCTCTCATTCAAATTACTTTTAGTTCCTATAACTTTTTCTAAATACCCGAGGAAATACTTACTCCGGGTTCGGGGCGGATTTTGGGGGGATTTGATGCCTTTTCATATCCGAGGCGCAGGGTGAATGAAACTGCCGAAGGGCAGAAACACTGGGGTTTGGGAGCGGCTTGCAATTGAGCCGGTATCGCAGACTGTAGCGGCGGGCAAAAACAAATCCCACAATAGTGTACACCAAATGCCACCGATTGCGGTACTCAAATCGATTTAATTTGCTAAGTTTTGTTGAGCTGAGGATTGAGAACCGGCAACGCAGTTGACCCACTGCGGAAAAAACCCCCAGCGCAGCTAGGGGCAGATTTTAATGATGCCGACAAGCCATAAGTGGTTTTACTTATTGAATGGCCGAGATTTAAGAAGCGGGATTGTTTACCCTCGCGAGGCCACAATTTTCTGCAACTTCTGGCGAGCTGTATCAGAAAAACCAAATTCTTTAATTTCCTTTTGCAAAGAAGACAACTGGCCATACCCACTGAGATAGCCGTTCGTTCGAGCGGCGACTGTGGAGTTAATAAACTGGGCATCTGTATAAACGCCCTCGAACTCTTGCATCAAATCGCGATCGCCGCGCAAGCGATATTTTTGATGGTAATCTTCGGCGAGGTAAAACTGCTGGATGGGAGCAATTTCCGTATAAATTTCGCTGTTTTGTTTCTCGGATTCGCGCTTTTTGGTCTCTTCCAGCAGTTGTTTTTGTTCGTCAGAATGATAGAAAGCGGCGGACATATACTGTCGCTTCACGCTGGGACGAGTAGGGTCGTGGTTGAGCCAAAAGATATCGAGCAATTCCGCGTAAGAAAGTTGATTCGGGTCGTAATCGACCTGTACGGTTTCGATATGGTCGCCGAGGCTGTAATAGGTGGGATTGAGCTTCGTTCCCCCCGTGTAACCCACGCGGGTGCGAACTACACCGGGAAGGCAACCAAACCGAGCATCGGGCGACCAAAAACATCCCATACAAAAGGTAGCGGTTTCGGTATTTTCCGGCATTTGGGCATCCAGGGGAAGGGTATTTGCGGGTGCGGCTTGAAGATTTTTTGATGGACTCATGGTGATTTTTATTAATAAATTGAACTGACAGCATTTGTGAGAAAAACAGTGCTACTGGGCTAAAATCCAGGCATAGGTTAAGAGGAGGAGAAAGGCAATGCCGAGAATGGTTTCTCTGCGATCGCTCCACAGATTGCTCCAGTTTTGAAACAGAGCGTTGAAGGCGGCGCGACGTTCTCGCCCTAATTCCCCCATCAGATATTCCACGCGATCGTCTACTTCTTGGAGGGAAACTTCTCCTCGGCGATAGGCGGCTTCGAGTTCATCGAGTTTGCGCCAGTATTTCTGGGTGGCTTGTAGCAGATTCGGTATCATAGAAGATGTAAAATTAGCTTTCGTTAACTTTTGTAAACATTCTAACGAATCTGCTGGGGGAGGGGGGTGAGGAAATCCTCACCAAGATGGATCGGATCTAGACGAAGAAGGTGACAATCAAACCGCCAGCCAACCAGATATAAGAGGCGATCGCCAGCCAAAAAACCACGCGCTCGATAATTCCGCTTTTGCCACCACCACCGTGATGCATTCCCCCCTGCTTTTTGTCGCCAGCAAAACGCAGCCAAGCGAGGATTCCGGTTACGATCGCAAAGGCGAGATTCAAAAAGAAGGTATAGTCGATCGCAAAGCGCTGGGTTTCTGTAGATCCGCCGGTGCCGGTTTGGGGCAATACTCCCAACAGGGAAAAGCCATAGTGCAACGCGATCGCGGAACAGACTAACGATGCCAAAAATACGCCGAGAATGTAAAATGCCATTTTCCAGCCATAATATTTGGCATTAATGCGAATGACGGGAAACACCACCAAATCGCTAAAAATAAAGGCCATAATTCCCGCAAAGCTGACGCCATTGCTAAACAAAACCGCCGCCAAAGGAATATTACCCATCGAACCGATAAAGGTAAAAAATGCGGCAAGAGGACCGACAATCGTATTTTCTAAAATTGCTAAAAAGCTGGGGTTGCTTCCTTCGCCAGACCCGATAAAGAGGGTTTGAAAAAAGGAGCGCGGCACAAATACGGCGATGACACCGGCGACGGTAAAACCAAAGGTGACATCTTTCCAAACCATCTTCCATTCCATAAAGTATTTGCGGGCAACTTGTCGCCATCCATCAATACTTTTGATTTTTTCTTTCCAGTTTGGCACATTTTCCTCATCCCCGGATTCGTCTTCTCCTTCGCGATTTCGCAGTCGCCTGCGGGCTTTTTCGATTAAGGTTTTCGGGCGGGTGAAGCGAACGAACAGCCACATAAACAGGATGAGCAAAATTCCGCCCAGATATTCGCCCACCACAAACTGCCAACCGAGAAAGATAGCAATCAGAAAGCCCAGTTCGACAACTAGGTTTGTCGAGGCTAATAAGAAGGCTAAGGAAGGGACAAATCCCGCACCTTTTTTAAAGAGAGATTTGGTGCCGGCGAGGGCGGCGAAGCTACAGGAACTAGAAATAAAGCCGAAAAATGTGCCGAGGGCAACGCTTCCCCCACCGGCTTTGCCCATTGTCTGCTGCATTCGTTTGCGAGTCACAAAGACTTGAATGGCGCTACTGATAACATATCCCAGTACAAACGCCCAGAGGGCTTTCCAAAAAAAGCTTAGGGAAGTAAGGACTGCTTCGCTATACATTTGCAAAAAATTCGCGTCGTTCATATAGAATACCTACTGTGGTTAAAGGTCAGAAGTTAGCAAAAAATGCCGATTGCGGTTGCCATTGGTTGGATTTAGTCAGCGGGCAAAGGAGAATTAGCACCGCTGAGGCGGCGATCGCGCTCAGATTTCTTACGATTCGGCGAGGGGATTGGATCGGGTAAATGAGCCATGAAGTTGTCCTCCATCGATTGATTACTGTAATGAGTTTAGGAAGTTGGAGGAACAGGCGCGTCTATCTAAGGGAGGAATGCGGGTGAATTTTCCCGGATATCGCGTCATTTCATCCTC
Organism: Phormidium sp. CCY1219; assembly: GCF_035615515.1. Lineage (GTDB taxonomy): Bacteria > Cyanobacteriota > Cyanobacteriia > Cyanobacteriales > Laspinemataceae > CCY1219. Next base: position 38,669 of record NZ_JAJENT010000530.1, on the reverse strand, counting down.
ATTTCATTTTTGGGTGATAGGCTAAGAAATTATGGCTTTTTTCCATTGCTTGCTCGGAATCGGTATGGGATTATGATGGGTTTAAACGCCGTTGCCTTGACGTCAGCTTTCCCGCCATCGATAGGATTGAGAGTTAATCGGGTAGGGTAAAGAAAGGGGGGCGATCGCGAATACCAAACGAGGAACCATGAACCAGGATCGACTATTTCAACAAACTCGCTTCCGACTCGCTGGTTGGTATGCTGGCGTGATGGGCGTGATTCTGAGCATCTGTGGATTGGGGGTTTACGAGGCGATCGCTCACGCCCATTGGATGACCCTCGATCGCGAAGTGTCTTCGGTGGCGGGCACGCTGCACGATAGTCTGACGCCGTTTCTAAAGCAATCTCCTCGCCTGGAACCGGATTTAAAACGCCTATTACCGGACTTGTGTTGGGTGGGTGCAAAAGAAGAAATTCCCTGTGAGGAATTGAGGGATTTAGAACCGGAAAATCCGCAGGCGATCGGGGCAATTCATCAAGGCAGTTATTACGTGCGATTTATCGATTTGTCGGGGAATGCGATCGCCGTGGCGGGAAGAATGCCTTCGGAATTGCCCCCTGCACCGCTGACAGAACGGTGGCAAACATTAATCGATCCGTCTGGCACTCGTTATCGCCAAATTTCGTTGTTATTGCATACCCGCGATCGGCAAAAGTGGGGGTATTTGCAAGTGGGTCGAAGTCTGCGCGACTTTCAGGATTATTTGGCGTTGGTTAAACTGATTATGATTGTGGGATTGCCGATGGCTTTGTTGTTTGTGGCAATTGCGAGTTGGGGGTTGGCGGGGTTGGCAATGCAGCCAATTTTTCAATCCTATCAGCAAATTCAACAATTTACCGCAGATGCTGCCCATGAATTGCGAACGCCGTTAGCAGCAATTCGGGCAACGGTGGAATCGACCTTGCGAATGAAGGAATTAAGCAAAACAGAAGCGCTGGAAACGTTGAAAATTGTAGACCGTCAAAATCATCGCTTATCTCAATTGGTAAAAGACCTTTTGTGGCTCTCGCGCATGGACAGACAGGTGTTGCCCGTTACCCGAGAAACCTGCTGTTTGAATGATATTATTAGCGATGTGGAAGAGGAGGTAGCCGCCCTGGGGATCGCCGCAGATGTTACCCTCACCACTGAGATTCGCGTCAAAAATTTATTGCAGGTCAAAGGGAGTGAAGAACAGCTTTATAGATTGGTGTTTAATTTAGTGAGTAACGCGATTCAATACACGGAAAGAAGAGGAAAGGTGATGGTCATTTTAAAGCGAGAAAATACCCAGGCAGTTATTCAGGTGGCAGATACGGGAATTGGCATTGCTGCCGCAGATTTGCCGCGTATTTTCGATAGATTTTATCGGGTAAATAGCGATCGCTCTCGCCACAGTGGGGGGTCGGGTTTGGGATTGGCAATTGCTCGGGCGATCGCGGCAAGCCACAATGGTACCATTCAGGTGCAAAGCGAATTGGGCAAGGGCAGTGTTTTTACCCTGTATCTTCCGGCGATCGATTAACTGCACCAACACTAAATCGTGGTCGCAAAAGCGGGGATGTTTTACAACATTTTACAAAAAAAACGCTCGTCAAATAGCAAGTGCGCCGATTTTTTGGCTTCTAGGTGTTAAAATAAAGACAAGCACCAAAAAGTATGGTGACAGGAGGTTCAAATGAGCAAAAAAATAGTAAGTTGGATAGCAGTATGCGGCGCGATCGCTGGGGTCAGTACCATAGCAGCACTGCCGGCGATCGCTCATTCCGCCAACAATTTCCACCACAGAGAAAGCGTGACGGAACAGACCGAAATTCACCATCGCGGTACGCCTCACCGAGGTCGCGGTCGAGGCGGCGGTAACGGGGATTGCCCTCGGTGGTAAACGTAAGGCAAATTAAGCCATCGGGGTGGTAAAAAGCAGTATCTCGGAAAGCGGTAAAATCGGGGGGGTTCCCCTTATCGCGCGGGGCAAAACAGGCGATCGACACATAAAACTCAGCGACCATTTTCCGAGATTAATGGGAACAGTGCTGCTGCGCTTCCGAGGACTCTCTCATCTGGCATTTCTCCTAATTTTGATACTCGATCCATCAGGGCGGGCAATTTCATCCCGATTTCATTTTTACCTGTAACGCTAAGTTGTGGGGGAAAAGGGGCGATCGCGCATTTGAAGGATGACTGAGAACCCCCGAAAAAACAGCGCCTTGCAATTGGAAGACGCCGATAAAGTTAGCAATAATTCAGGAGGTTTATTTCAGAGTTGGAGGTGTCCAATTTTGGTATTCTAGCATGTGACCCCAGTAGGCTTTATAGCCCGTAAATGCCCAAATTAGGGCGGCGATGGCGATGGCGATCGCGCCGACAATGCGGAAGGTTTTGTTGGTTCGCAGATAAAGTGCTGGGGTTGACAGCACGCCCCCCAATCCGGATATAATAAAACCCAGGCCAGAGAGGAACGGTTGGCGGGTCAAACTTAAATTAATGATTCGCAAGCCAATCAACATGGCAGCGGCACCGGCAAAAAAGGCGTAAATCGTGACGGTAATCATTTCCCAACCGGCGGCGAGGGCAATGGCGGCACCGACAAAAACGATGCCAAACAGCACCGACATTTCCCCAAAAGCAATGTTAAAACTGCCCGGAACCGGCCAAGTTAAAATCATGTGAAAGCCAGTTGCAAGGGCGATCGCACCAGTCATCCCAAATCCAGGAATCCAGCGTTTTTGATAGGAATCATTGAGTCCGCGATAAACGTAATATGCCAGGAGAGCGTGCCCTGCCACTAAATTAATTAGCATTAAGGTGATATAATTGATAAACACGATTTACCTCTGTTAGTTACTCAATCGATTGTTTTGGTGGTTTAGACCTGATTACAACAACGATTGGACTCTATTATAGCGGATGTCAGCTCGAATGAAAGTGGAAGCGATCGCATTATAGAAGTTAAGAGAAAAGTGCCATGAAACGCAGACAATTTTTCACTCTTAGTAGTGCTAGTGCGGCGGCGATATTGATGAGCCGATGTGCCGCATCCAATCAGATAAAAGCCCAGCCAACCCTATCGGAAAGCTATGCCAGTAATGGCAGTCTTTTAGAGCTTTCCCTGGATGCGCGCCAGAGTCAGGTATCCTTGGGGGGTACGCAAGCGAATTTGCTGACTTTCAACGGACAAATCCCCGGGCCGCGATTGGAAGCGCGGGGGGGAGATACGGTGCGAATTCGCTTTTTGAATAATTTACAAAATCCGAGCAATTTGCACTATCACGGATTGCACGTACCGCCTACGGGAAATGCGGACAACGTGTTTTTAAGCGTACCGCCCGGGGAACGTTTGACCTATGAATTTACCCTACCAAAGAATCATCCGCCGGGGACGTTTTGGTATCATCCCCACAAACATGGGTTTGTAGCGGATCAAGTGTTTGGCGGTTTGGCGGGTTTATTTATCGTGCGCGGGGAACTGGATGAGATTGCGGAAATTAAAGCGGCGCGGGAAGAATTTGTGGTTTTAAAAGATTTTTCGATCGGGCAAAATGGGCAACTTTTGCCGCCCAATCCAATGGAAAAAATGCACGGGCGCGAGGGAAATTTGGTGACGGTAAACGGTGAAGTGCGCCCGAGATTTTCGATACCGGAAAAAGGACTGCTGCGCTTGCGTTTGCTTAACGCATCCACCTCTCGGTTTTATCGGTTGTCCCTGGAAGAGCATCCGTTTTATATCATAGCTACCGATGGAGGTGCGATCGCCGAACCGGTGGAAACAAACGAAGTGCTACTCACCCCGGGAGAGCGAGTGGAAGTGCTGGTGAAAGGCGATCGCCCGCCGGGAGAATATCGCTTGTTAGACCTGCCCTACAACCGTGGCGGAATGGGAATGATGGGTGGCGGTCGAATGGGGCCGGGTGGCAGAATGGGACCGGGTGGCATGATGGGAGGCGGAATGATGGGTCGCGGGAACATGAGGCGCGGTTCCGGGCAGGGGAATAATGGGGAGACTCGCACATTAGCTACCCTGCGCTATGGCGATCGCGCGCAACCTGAAGTGCCTTTACCGAAGCAATTAATCCCGGTAGAAACCTTACCGGAACCGAATGGCGTGAAGCGCTTTACCCTGAATCACGGTATGGCCCCGGGAAGGGGGATGATTTTCTTAATTAATGGCAAAGCATTCAAGGGCGATCGCATCGATACCCAAGTGCAACTTAACCGCATTGAAGACTGGGAACTGACCAGCACTGGCACGATGGATCACCCCTTTCACTTGCATACAAATCACTTTCAAACTATCAGCCGAAACCAGCAACCGGAACCCTATCGCGCGTGGAAAGATACGGTATTAGTGCGGCGCGGCGAAGTGGTTCGCATCCGCGTTCCCTTCCGGGATTTTCCCGGAAAAACGGTTTATCACTGTCACATTCTCGACCATGAAGATTTGGGAATGATGGGCAATATTCAGATGCAAGCGTAGGAGCAAAGGGTGGTTTTTTGGGCAGTTGTCGGTTTCCTGGCTTTTTCCGACAACTGCTCGATGAATTTGCCCGATTAAAACCTCGGGCGGCGCAACCACTGGCGAATTTTATGCGGCCATAAGCGAGGATGCTCGTCCGGACGATATTGCCTGTCTATCATGGAAATAAAAAGCGGGACGCCTCCTACTTTTGCACTCATTAAGAGATGGATGGCGATCGCCACCAACAGGATGACCCAAGCGATGAGATGGAGGAAGTACCAGAGGCGATCGCTTTCTCCTTGGGGAAGCCAATTTTCATCCTGAAATTTACCAGAAATCACCGCTAAACCCGCCGCAAATAACATCGCCGTATTGGTCAAGCGATGCAGACTGTACCACCAAATCGGTTTTCCCACTAAGCGTAATTTTTCCCAAGAATCCGGCTGAATCAAGCGTTTTTTGCCGATTCGGATACTATAAAAAGCAAAGGCCAAAAAGATAAAAAATGCAAAAAAACCAAAGGTGCCGTGAATGTCGATTAAGCTGCGATTGGCTTGGGAAAGAGCAAGTCCGCCAAATTGGCGGTCCCAACTGTCATAAACCAAAAATCCCGTAATCAGGGCACCGATCGCCAAGAAGGCATTGAGACCGTGCAGTAGGCGCAGCAGCAATGGCTGATAAGGTTTCGTGCGAGGAGACATATTCCGTTTTTTTAACCCAACCCTTTGATTGTAGGAGATTTTGAGGTAGAGGTGAATTGAACGCGATCGCAGGTTTTCCATGCTTGCGGTTTATATCATCCCTTGTCCCTCTAGCAGGCTGGGTGACAGTTTGAAAAATGATTTAAAAATGAAAAATAGCCGCAAAACCGACGATTCCGATAGCAGTATTTCTGATATTTTGTTCATATTTGATTCATATTTAAAAAATGTTGCAAACAAATATTTTTTCTGTTATCTTTGCAAAGATAAACTATGTAATTGCAGGCAAGGCCGGTGAGTGTACTAACGATTCTGCTGACATCTTTCGGATTGGCAATGGATGCCTTTGCGGTGTCTATTAGCAGTGGCATCACCTTGAAAAAAGCAAGAATAGAAGATGCGCTGCTGGTGGCGACATTTTTTGGGGGATTTCAGTTTTTGATGCCCTTAATCGGTTGGGTAGCCGGACTGGGGTTAAGAGGGTTTATTGCCAGTGTAGACCACTGGATTGCCTTTGCGCTGCTGGGGTGGATCGGATGGCAAATGATTGTGGAATCTCGGGAAGTCGGATGCGAAGCAAAAGGAGAGAATCCGAGAAATTTGTATGTGTTATTGGGATTAGCGATCGCGACGAGTATTGATGCCTTGGCAGTGGGATTGAGCTTTTCCCTGCTCAACAGTGCGATCGCCGGGTTAGTGGTAGCGATTGGCATCGTCACATTTGTGCTTTCCTTTTCTGGAGTTTTTATTGGCAATAAATTTGGCTGTGTATTTGAAAGCCAAGTGGAATTAATCGGCGGAATCATCCTGATTGGGATTGGATTCAAAATCCTCATTCAAGATTTAATGTTACTCTAACTGTCTCTGGCGTGGGCATTCCTGTGCATTTGCATTCCCCAGAAAAAGTGGCGCTGTAGGGGGAGACGCTGGGAATTGCGGATGGTGCTTGTTATCGGTTAAACTAGAAACCAATGCAGGGATAATCAGCATCAGATAAATGCCATGAAAAAGTTAATTGTTATCGCTGGCGTGAGTCGCGGGTTGGGTCGAGTAATGACCGAGAAATTTATCGAATTGGGGCATACCGTCTGTGGTTGCGCCCGATCGCCGGAAGCGATAGAACGCCTTTCCCAGGAATTCGGGAATCCTCATTCTTTTGCCACGGTGGATATTGCCGATGACGCGCAGGTGAAAACCTGGGCGGAAAGCGTTTTAGCGCAGCATTCGCCGCCGGATTTGCTGATTAATAATGCGGCATTAATCAACGAACCGGCCCCGCTGTGGGAAATTAGCGCTGCAGAATTTTCTCAATTAATCGATGTAAATATTAAAGGGGTGATGAACGTAATTCGCCACTTTGTTCCCGCTGCGATCGCGCGCCAAAGTGGGATTATTGTCAATTTCAGTTCCGGTTGGGGACGGTCCACTTCGCCGCAAGTGGGGCCGTATTGTACCTCCAAATGGGCGATCGAAGGACTAACGCGATCGCTGGCCCAAGAATTGCCCCCCGGGATGGCAGCGATTCCGCTAAATCCGGGTATCATTCATACCGAAATGCTCGACACTTGCTTGGGAAAAGAAGCTGAAACCTACATTTCTCCGCAACAATGGGCGGAAAAAGCCGTGCCGTTTTTGCTTCAATTAAAACCGAAAGATAACGGAAGTCCCCTCACAGTTCCCGCATAGTCGGGCAATCTCGTTTCCTTCACTTGCTGTTATTTGATAAATTGAATGCAGTGTACTGAGGAAACGAGAAATGGAAACCCCTTTTTCGCGAATGCAGGCGGTCCAGTCGCCGATTATTCCGGTGGTGGGGGAATTGATTCGCAATTCTCCCGGAACTATCTCTCTCGGACAAGGGGTGGTGTATTATCCGCCCCCGCGAGAAGCATTCGATATGATTCCGCAATTTTTGGCCGATCCGAACCAGCACAAGTATAAAGCGGTGGAAGGAATTGCGCCGTTACGAGAGGCGATCGCGGCAAAACTGGAAGCGGAAAATCAGATTCCCATCGATGAAGACAACTGCATTGTGGTGACTGCTGGGGGAAATATGGCGTTTATGAATGCCATTTTGGCGATTACTTCCCCAGGGGATGAAATTATTATCCAAACCCCTTATTATTTCAACCACGAAATGGCGATCGCGATTGCCAGTTGTAAAGCGGTGTTAGTAGGTACCGATGAAAATTACCAGCTTCGTCCCCAAGCGATCGCCGATGCGATGACCGAAAAAACCAAAGCGGTGGTGACAATTTCGCCCAATAATCCCACTGGGGTTGTTTACCCGGAATCCACATTGCGCCAGGTAAACGAACTGTGCCAAAACCATGACATTTATCATATCCATGACGAGGCATATGAATATTTTACCTATGGCGACGCCCAACATTTTTCCCCCGGGTCGATCGCCTCGAGTCGCGATCGCACCATTTCTCTGTTTAGCCTGTCTAAAGCCTATGGATTTGCCTCTTGGCGGATTGGCTACATGGTCATTCCCTCTCATTTGCTAGTCCCGGTGAAAAAAATTCAAGATACGATTTTGATTTGTCCGGCGGTAATTTCTCAGTGGGCGGCGTTAGGGGCTTTAAAACTGGGTCGCGCGTATTGTGAGGAAAAAATTAAAGCCATTTCCGAGGTGCGAGAAATCGTTCTAGACGCCCTCTCGGAATTAACGGATTTCTGCACCATTCCCGAAGCCAACGGGGCTTTTTATTGCTTCTTAAAAACCCAGACAGCGTTACCGCCAATGGAAGTGGTGGAACGATTGATTAAAGAGTATAAAGTGGCCGCAATTCCCGGCACTACATTTGGCCTCGAAAACGGCTGTTATTTGCGCGTGGCTTATGGGGCGCTGGAAAAAGAAACTGCCGCCGAAGGGATTAATCGGTTGGTTCGAGGTCTGAAAGCGATTGTACGGGCTTAAATCGGAACTGTTGTAGAGACCCTCGCATTTTGGGTCTCTGCATCATTCACCTAACAGTTAGCTATAATAAAAGCAGTCAATGAAGCGTAAATTTCAAGGCAATATACTACAATTATGTCCTCTCCATCCAATTCCTCTCCAGGTTCTCAACCCCGGCAAATTTTTTCTGTAGATAACCTCACCGTGCGGCTTTATGAAAAATCAGCCGAATTGGCACGTGACGCCGGGAAAATGGCAGGGGATTATTTGCAAGAAATCCTGGTTCAGCAGGGGGAAGCGCGGGTTATTTTAGCCACGGGAAATTCGCAAATCCCGTTTTTAGAGGCGTTCACATCTCGGGAAATAGATTGGTCGTGCATTACATTTTTTCATTTGGATGAATATCTGGGAATTGATGGAAATCATCCCGCGAGTTTCCGGCGCTACCTGCGCGATCGCGTGGAAAAGCGGGTGAAGCCGGCAGCATTTCACTACATCGAAGGGGATGCAATAGAACCTTTTGCGGAATGCGATCGCTATGGGCAATTGTTGTTAGAAAAACCCATCGATTTGTGCTGTTTGGGAATCGGAGAAAACGGTCATTTAGCGTTTAACGAACCTTCGGTGGCCAATTTTGCCGATCGCGAAGCGATTAAGCTGGTTAAATTAGATAGAGCCACGCACCAACAACTGGTCAATCAAGGGCATTTCCCCGAGGCGGAATCCGTGCCCAAATATGCGTTTACCCTGACAATTCCGACGATTTGTGCGGCAAAAAAAATCATTTGTCTCGCGCCGGAATTGCGAAAAGCAACCGCCGTGAAGCAGATGTTAAGGGGAAGCATCGCCCCAGAGATGCCGACGAGTATTTTGCGATCGCAATCCCAGGCAATTTTATTTTTAGATAAAGAATCGGCGAGCAAACTCGGATAGCAAGAGGGGAGAGTTGCCAAAGCATTGGTGGGGTTGATTTGACTTGATTTTAAATGCTTGCAATTTCGGAAAAATTTGGTATAATAGGGGAAATTTTAGCCAAAAACCAGAACCCACGCGATCGCCGGATGGAGACAGGGGATAACTGAGTGGAAGTGGCGGGCAAAAACAGAGGGATACGACGATTGTCGCATCCCGCGCGATAAACCAAGCAAAGGTTTGCGGTTTAAACCGTTGCGCTTTCAATTTCGCCCAAGGTTTTGAGGGATTCTTCCACGTGAGCGTTAAAATTCATCATCGAATTAAAGATGTGGCGGACGATCCCCTGTTTGTCTATCACATAAGTGACCCGCCCGGGAAGGATCGCCAGGGTGGAAGGAACCCCATAGAGTTTGCGAAGTTTTTGCCCGCGATCGCTCAATAAAGTAAAGGGCAAATTGTACTTGGCGCTAAAGTTTTGGTGAGATTCCACCGAGTCGCTGCTGACGCCGAGGACCTCCGCGCCGGCTTGCTGAAACTGTTCGTAGCGATCGCGGAAGGCGCAAGATTCTTTCGTGCATCCGGGGGTGTCGTCTTTCGGATAGAAGTACAAGACGACGCTTTTTTTGCCGATAAAATCGCTGAAACTGACGGTTTCGCCGGTGTGGGCGGGTAAGGAAAAGTCCGGCGCTTTGTCTCCAACTTGAACTGCCATAACGGTGACTTGTCTAAACGCTGAGTAAAATGTTAACTTTTGTTATAGTAGCGCCATTGGCATCAGTAATGAAGCGCGATCGCCGTGGAAGTTGAGATCGCGAAAAGCTTGTTCCGGATCGCCCTCTGGTTTGGCAACTCACACAAGTTCCAGCAGTTGCGTCGGAGAAGCATACTTAAGTGATATCAATCGACTCGTTTATTTTGCCGATGCGACAATCCCTCGCGATTGGCGTCTCGGCGTGCTGTCTCACCTTAGTTAGTCAGCCGACCCTCTCCCGGGAAACGCCACCCTTGGTGCAACAGAGAAACCCATCACCGAGTCCCACAGATCTGCAAGAGGCAGAAGTTTACAATAACCTCGGGGTAGATTGGGCGAGTCAGGGAAGATTTATCGAAGCGATCGCCGCATTTCAGCGAGCGATCGAACTCTATCCCGACTATGAAAATGCCTACAATAACCTCGGCATTGCTTACGCCTCCCTCGGCGACTTTTCCGCAGCAGTTGATGCCTTTGAAAGCGCGATTGAAATCAATCCGCGCAATTGGGAAACCCATAACAATCTCGGCAGCGCTTTCGGTTCCTTGGGTCGATTTCCCGAAGCGGCAGATGCGTTTCAAGAGGCAATTTTTCTCAATCCCAATATTCCGGATTGCCATTATAATTTTGCTTTAGCCTTGTTAAACCAAGGGAAACTTTCCGAAGCGATCGCGCCTTTGAAAAAAGCCCGAACCTTGTACCTACAGCTCAATAACCGCCCCGCTGTAGATGAAATCAACCGCCTTTTGCAGCGAATTGAAAACCAACAGTTTTGAATAATTTTGCTTAGTTTTGATGGGGAAGCAAAGCCTCGGTAAAAGCATTTTCATCCTCTGCCTAGGCGGACGAATGCCTTTGCCTCGGCGCGATTTTAATTGCCCGCTTTTTATGATTTTTCCTTACTTCAATTTCAACAATCGCATGGCATTGAGGATTGCCAACAGTGCCACCCCCACATCAGCAAAAACCGCCGCCCACATGGAGGCTAAACCCACCGCGCCCAAGGCGATAAACCCTGCTTTAATTGTCAGGGCAAAGGCGATATTTTGCCAGACAATTTGGCGCGTTTTTCTGCCGATTTGCATAGCTTCTGGTACTTTTGATGGTGCATCAGTCATCATCACCACATCTGCGGTGTCAATTGCCGCATCGGAACCTAACGCGCCCATTGCGATGCCGATATCCGCTCTCGCGATCGCCGCTGCATCATTAATTCCATCGCCGACAAACGCCAGTTTGCGGTTTGTATCCCTGGTGGATAATAGCTTTTCGATCGCCTTTACTTTTCCTTCGGGCAATAATTCGGCATAATAGGAATCTAACTGCAATTGCGATGCCACTTTCTCCGCCACGGTACGATTGTCCCCGGTGAGCATCATCACGCGATCGACCCCTTGACGTTTGAGCCATTCAATCGACGCCGCCGCATCTTCTTTAATTTCATCCGCAATCACCAGATATCCCGCATAGGAATTGTCCACCGCCACATGCACCACGGTTCCCAAACTCTCTGGCGAGGAGCAGGCAATTTTTTCTCGCGCCATCAACCGCGAATTGCCGACGAGAATGGTGCGATCGCCAACCAACGCCCGAATCCCCTCGCCGGCAATTTCTTCCGACTTGCTTGCCCGATCCGGATCGAGAGTTTTGCCATAAGCATCGCGGATGGATTTCGCTACTGGATGATTGGAATGTAACTCTGCGTTAGCAGCAATTTCGAGCAATTCTTCCGCGTTCCAATCATTTTTCGGCACGATTTCCTGAACTTGAAATACCCCTTTCGTCAGGGTGCCGGTTTTGTCAAAGACCACCGTACCGATTTGGGTTAAACTATCTAAAAATGTCGAGCCTTTCACTAAAATTCCCCGTTTCGCCGCCGCGCCAACTCCGCCAAAATATCCCAAGGGAATACTAATCACCAATCCGCAGGGACAAGAAATCACTAAAATCACTAATGCCCGGTAAATCCATTCCTGGGAAGTTGCGCCGGGAATGAAAAGCGGCGGTAACAGTGCGGTGAGCAGAGAAATCGCCACTACCACGGGGGTATAGTAGCGGGCAAATCGGGTGATAAATTTTTCGGTTTTCGCCTTTTTACTTCTGGCATTTTCCACTAATTCTAACATCAGGGAAATGGAAGATTCGGCGAAGGGTTTGGTAACGCGAATCCGCAGGGTGTTGGATTGATTGACCATGCCGGCTAAAACCATTTCGCCTTCGCGCACTTTCCGGGGCACCGATTCCCCGGTTAAGGCGGAAGTTTCCACTTGAGAGATGCCCTCGAGAACTTTGCCATCTAAGGGGATTTTTTCCCCAGGTTTGACGAGAATAATGTCGCCGATATCCACTTGTTCTGGGGAGACTTCTTGCAGTTGTCCGTTCTTCTGAAGGGTGGCGCGATCGGGACGAACTTCTAGCAAGGATTTAATCGACCGACGAGAGCGACTGACGGCTTTTTCTTGGAAAAATTCTCCCACTTGATAGAATAACATGACGCCCACCGCTTCGGGTAATTCATGGATGGCGATCGCGCCTAAAGTTGCCACCGTCATCAAGAAATTTTCATCAAAAATTCGCCCGCGCCGAATATTGCGCCCCGCATTGCACAAAACGTTCCATCCGCTAATAAGATAAGCGGGAATAAAAACCAGATATTCGCCAATATGATACGGAGTCTCCTGTAACGTTTCTCTCCAGATTAACCCCAACAGGAATAAACCCACCACCACTCCGATGGAAAGTGCTTTTCCTTGCAAGTCTTCTTCTTTTTCTTGGGTTTGATTCGGGTTAGCCGTTTGATTGTCTGTCTCCCCACTGCAACTACAACAGCCAGATTTGGCAGAACTGCGATCGCTCATTTTTTTACCGATATATTACAATACATGAATAAACTTTCAGGTATGATAGCAAAAAAACAGCGGCACTGGGTACCGCCGGGAAAACCTTATAAAATTTTAAGACTAACGCTGATGCTGAAATAACCCTTTGATTTCGCGCCACAACGCCGACTCGCCGGTATTCGCCTGGGGATGAGTCAAAATTCCTTGACTGGGACTAAATAACAGTGCCAGCAGGAAAAAACTGGATGCCACGAGGACGATCGCCGGACCGGAGGGAATGTTTTGATAGTAGCTCAGATACATGCCGCTAATGCTCGAAAGCATCCCTACCCCTGCACCCACAACCATCACTTGATGCAAGCGCGGCACCAACAAATAAGCGGTGGCGGCGGGAGTAATAATTAAGGATAACACCAGCACCACTCCCACGGCTTTCATACTAGCAACCACCGTCATGGCAATCAAAACCATTAAGCCAAAATTGAGCAAATTAACCGGTAAACCTGCCGCTTCCGCACCCAAGGCATCAAAACTGTAAAATAACAGTTCTTTGTACAACAGAATCACCACCAGCAAAATCACTACAGCAATGATGGCAGTTTCGCGCACTTCCCCCGCCGTCACGCCGAGAATGTTGCCGAATAAAAAGTGATTGAGGTCGATTTTATTATCTTTTTGGATGAGGGTAATCAGGGTGATGCCGAGGGCAAAAAATGCGGATAAGACTATGCCCATTGCGGCATCTTCTTTGATAGGCGATCGCCGCCGAATCCAGGCAATAATGCCGGTACTGAGTACCCCGGCGATAAAGGCACCGACAAAGATATTAGCACCCACCATAAACGCGATCGCCAATCCGGGTAGTACCGAGTGGCTAATCGCATCGGCTAATAATGCCAATCGCTGCACCATCAGATAGCTGCCAACCACCGCACAAATTAAACCCACCAGAATGGCGACAATTAGCGATCGCTGCATGAAACTATATTGCAGGGGTTCGAGTAATCCGTCTAGCATAAGCGGGGAAAATAGAGAATCAGGCTACATTAAGCGGCGACATCGGAAAAGAAAGAAACTTGTCCGCCATAGGCGCGGTACATATTGTCTGGGGTGAGGACTTGTTGGCGGATGCCACAGGCAATTAACTCGCGATTGAGCAAAATCAAATCGTCAAAATGGGTAATCGATTCGCCTAAATCGTGATTGACCACCAGGACGATTTTGCCTGTGGCGGCAAGTTCGTGAAAAATATCGAAGATAACCGCTTCAGTTTTTTGGTCGATGCCGACAAAGGGTTCGTCAAAGCAGTAAATATCTGCTTCTTGGGCGAGCGATCGGGCGAGAAACACGCGCTGTTGCTGACCCCCGGAGAGTTCGCCAATTTTGCGATGTTTAAAATGGCTCATGCTCACCCGTTCTAATGCCGTGGCGGCAATCCGGCGACTGACGGCGCTGTAGCGACGGAACCAGCCGATTTTTTTCACTCTTCCCATCATTACCACATCCCACACCGTGGCGGGAAAGGTCCAGTCAATTTGCGATCGCTGGGGCACGTATGCTACCCGATTTCGTTGGTTCATTAGGGGTTGGGCGCGATAAAGCACCGATCCGCGAGTTACGGGGGTTAATCCAAGCATGGCTTTCATTAAGGTGCTTTTGCCCGCGCCATTCGGACCGATGATGCCGGTGAGTCGCCCGGGGCGGATCGTGCAGTTCACATCGGCGATCGCGGTGACTTGGCGGTAGGCGACCCCCAGATGACTGATGCCGATCCCTTGGGAATCTCTGGGGCGAGAAGTTCCCAGGTCGAGTCTTTGAGTGGCGGGGGTTTTGGGAGATAAAGGTTTGATGTTCATTTGAAAAATTTAATGGGGTCTTCTATCCCAGCTTATGACAAAAATGAGCAAAATATGAGATAAATATGAAAGAAATGTGAAAAGAAATGTGAAGCAATGATGAAAGCGATCGCTCACCGGAAGAGTTCCGATGCACAATTGGGGTCTAGCACTGATTCGAGATTCTCCCCTTCTGCTTTTTATTTTCAACCCCCGAAAGCCTTGTGGCATCTAGCAGTGGGGGTATTTCTCGGGTGGTGGTTAACCAGTTGCACGGAACCGCAGGTCAATTCTGGCGCGCAAACAGGCGACGAGGATCCGCAGGTGGTTTCCACCAGCACCATCCTCACCAACTTAACTGAGGCGATCGCCGGCAACGAAATCCAACTGACAGGCATTCTCGAACCCGGTGCGGATCCCCACATTTACGAACCCGTTCCGGAAGACTCGATCGCCTTCGAGGAAGCGGATTTAATTCTCTATAACGGCTACAATCTAGAGCCAGAGCTGATTAAGCTGATGAATGCGGCGGGAGTGGGTGCGGCAAAGTTAGCCGTGGGAGAGCAGGTGCCCTCTCTGGAAATGGAATACGTTGGGGCCACCGAACCGGATCCCCACGTGTGGGGCGATGTGGAAAATGCGATCGTCATGGTTAACGCCATTCGCGATGCCTTAATTGAAATTTCCCCGGAAGATGCGGAAGTGTTTGCCGAAAACGCCGCGCAATACAAGGCGAGATTGCAACAGCTCGATCGCTGGATTGTCGAGCGAATTGCCACCATTCCGCCGCAGAACCGCTTACTGGTGACTACCCACGATGCGTTTGCATATTATTCCCAAGCCTATGGACTCGAAACCCTCGGCACTTTAATTGGCATCAGCACTGAGGAACAACCCAGCGCCCAGACAGTGACGAATTTGGTGGAGAAAATCGTCCAGGCGCAGGTGCCGACTATTTTTGCCGAAACCACTATTAATCCGAAGTTGATTGCTACTGTAGCGGAAGAAGCAAATGTTAAATTAGCCGATCGCGAATTGTATTCGGATTCGATTGGTTCCCCAGGTAGCGAGGGGGATTCCTATATCAAAATGATGGTGTCCAATACCCGCACTTTGGTGGAAAACCTCGGGGGTACCTACCAGCCTTTTGAGCCATAAACACCGATAAGATTGGGGGGAAGCGGTAAGGCGAGAGAGGCGTTCCCCCCTGGGGGGAACGAGTTAACATCCATTTTGAAACATGGGAGAAAACCGAGTTTTTAGCGTTGGATTGGGGATGATTTGAAGTAGCCGGCGGATGCGGCTTTTTTGGCTTTTTGGTTTAACAGCAGTTCCCCTTGTTGGTTCACACTAAAATCGATTCCGGGCATGAATCCTTTGCCAATTAATTGTTTGTAGAGAGAATGGCGCGTTAGGGTTTGGATTTCCCGGGTTACATCTTGAGGAATTGCATTTTCGATCGCCCAGGAAACCGTCTCGGGTTCAAACCACACCAAGCGCTCGATACTGACGAGCATCACACCGATGAAATCGGCGGGACTCATCTGGGTTTTCAGATGTTGGATCGCGTCAGCGGCGATCGCCCGGTTGCGGGTCATTATCGCGCGAACTATTTTGCCGGTTTGTCGTTCTAGCTCTAAATTATTCATTCGCGATGGTTGCTTTGCGTTTATCTCCAGTCAGCGCCCACGGATGGGTGAGCGATCGGACAATCTCCGTATAGGCTAATTCTACCCTGAGATAGATGAAAGTCTACCGGTCTGATGATGTAAAATATTTAGATTTATGGGATAATCAAACGGAAATCATCTACAGTTGCAGCGGTGGGCAAAACGGCCAAAGTGCCTGCATGCAACTGTTTTGCGTTCCGAGACGGCTCGTTCCCGAGGGCGATCGCCCACCCCGAGGGGAAATTCCCAAGGGACGGAATGAGCGATCGTTTGGTGACAGAGTGAATGTCTCTGGCACCAGATGGATCCACCGAAACCCCCTTTCACCATCAGGGTGTTCTGTCTTAGCCGCCGCGTGGGGTTTCCCCCGCGCGATCGCAATTCTCTGCCTCGGAATGCTATTGTGGGTACCTCTTTGCTCTCAAATTGCAAATCCTTTACAAAAATGTGAAAAATACGTAACACCCGCAAGCTACTGAATAATCTACCTTTTGATTGATTTTAAATCGATTCCCGTGAGATAAATTGAGAGGAAATCAGACAGTATCAGGAGGTTGTGCGATGTAAATTTCACTGACAGTCGATTGACTTTTTTGTTAGATGAAGGCAAGAACAATGGAATGCAATGAGCAACCGAATCGCCAAACCCCCCGAGGCGAGATCCGCAAGGGCGATCGCTCGCGGTTGTTGCTAGATGGAACCTTTTTCCCCCATTATTGAAATGGTGGCCGGGTTACTTTATCGGTGAATTCCGGTAGCCGTCCTGATTTTCCAGTAGATAGAAAGGGACAAGGTTGGAGTAAAGCCATGACAGACAAGTTTAACTTTTTACATCCTAGAAGTCGCTACTATGGCGAATTCACCCCAGAAAACATGATGTTTAATGCCAATTTGCAGGAATTTGCCCATCGGGTGAGTTTGATTAGCGGCCTGGAAACGGGGGGAAAGTTAGCGCCGGAAGAGGCGTACCAAGAAATCAAAACGCTTTGGAAAAACCTGAAAAAAACGAAAAAACAATTGGGAATCGGTCAGAACTCGACGCCGGGAGAATAAATACCCCGAGGACGAGAGGGAGGCGGGGTGGGATTGCCGTAGCTGAAAAAACGGATCCCAGTTGACCCAGCAAAATCGATTGCAGTTCGCCTCCTGCGATCGTGACCGAACCTGACAATTTCGAGATAACTTATCAAATCACAGTTTTATGATGACCATTGCATCTTTGGCTTCCGTTTCAGCTCTACCGGCGCGGCGAACCTTTAGCCGCAAAGACTTGATTCCCCTATGGAAAGACGTGCTGTGGAAAATCGAACGTGGCATTGTCCGCAGCATGACTTGGAGTGAAGAAGGTAGCGCGATCGCCACCGGCTATTGGGGACCGGGGGATGTGGTGGGACAACCCGTGTCTTGCATCAAAGGCTATCAACTCGAATGCTTAAGCGATGTGGAAGTCAGCATGATTTCCGCCCAACAGTGGCCCCAATCCTTAGACGCCATCCGCACCCACGCCCAGCAAACCGAACAACTCTTGAGCATCATTCATTCCAAACAAGTGGATCGCCGCTTACTGCAATTTTTATTTTGGTTAGGGGGCAAATTTGGCCGTCCTGTGGAAGGGGGGCAGTTAGTTGAGGTGCCCCTGACGCATCAGGAAATCGGCGAAGCGATCGCCATCTCGCGCGTCACCGTCACCCGCCTCCTGCAGCGATTCGAACGGGAGGGGGTTCTGCATCGCCCTCGCCGCAGCGCCTTTATATTGTACGATCGCTTCACCCTGCAGCCCCCGGCGTAGGGATTTAAAAGCACTCAGAAAAGCGAGGATACAGGCGAACCCGGCGTTCGCCTTTTTTTTGCCCGTCTCCATCCAGCACACCTGCAGCACCCCCTCAAAAAAATTGATAGAGCGCTCTAGAAAAATCGCCTCGGTATGATAAGATATGTTCTTAATGTCGGTTCTGATGGGGGTCAGCCATCAGACAACAGGGGGAAAGTCCGGTGCAAAGTCCGGCGCTGTCCCGCAGCTGTAATGAGAGGGATGGGTCTGAACGTCAAACAGCGCGCTTCCCATTCGGTCTCTGAGTCAGAATACCCGCCGACAGGATGGTAAACTTTTGAATTCATCTGCGAGGTACGGATGAGAATGGAATCGCGACAGCAAAAATGGGTAACGGCGATCGCGGCACTGGCTCGTGATGGTGCCTCGTTTGACATGCATCGGATTTTTCTGACCCCAGGGCAGTTTTTTTTTGTGGTAAAAAAGCGCGTTTTTGGGGCTTAAATATAACTGATTCGGACAGCATTCGTTCCCTGTGGGGGCAGTAGGGCAGAAAAAATATCTGTCGCCACGGGTGAGATTTGGCGATGCCTATCGGGAAAGCCCTCACAAAACTCCCGCGTTTCAAACTCCCCCCACAACCATCCGTCGAGGCGATCGCTCGATTGTTTGAACTCAAACTCACAATGGATCCGCCGTTCGTGGGTCGGGGAAATCCGGGCAACCCAAACCCGGATTACGAACCTGCACTTTCTCTCTCTTTGAGCCAGTAAGCAACAACATGAAGCAAAAGTTAGCGTCTGTTTTTAACCCCCGGGGTTTCGCGCAATTCCTCCTATTCGGCGTGGGATTTGGCGTCACGGTTTTGTATCCAAAACCCGCCCAAGCCATGCATATTATGGAAGGATTTTTACCCGTAGGCTGGGCAATTTTTTGGTGGGTCGTGTTTCTGCCATTTTTCGTTTTAGGGTTGCGATCGCTCAACCGCATAGTACGAGAAAATCCGGAAATGAAACTGCTCCTCGCCCTCGCCGGTGCATTTACCTTTGTCCTTTCCGCCTTAAAAATTCCTTCGGTGACGGGAAGCTCTTCCCACCCCACCGGTACCGGATTGGGAGCCATGTTATTTGGTCCGCTAACAATGGCAGTTCTCGGCACGTTAGTCTTGTTGTTTCAAGCCCTACTATTGGCGCATGGGGGCTTAACCACCCTAGGAGCAAATGCCTTTTCAATGGCAGTAGTCGGACCGTTTGTCGCCTATGGCGTTTATCGCGCGATCGCCACCAGCACCGGTAAAAATCAGGTGGCCATTTTTCTCGGTGCAGCACTGGCTAATTTGACTACTTATTTGGTCACTTCCATTCAACTGGCCCTGGCATTTCCCGCTCCCGTGGGAGGCATTTTTGCCTCATTTCTCAAATTTGCCGGCATCTTTGCCCTGACGCAAATTCCCCTGGCAATTAGTGAAGGATTGCTCACCGTAATGGTGTGGAATTGGTTAGAATCTTATAACCGAGAAGACCTGGAAGTTTTGAAACCCATCAAACGAGGAGGATAAGCCGTGAATGCTTCAAAAACCAGATGGAATAATTGGCTATTGCTCGCTGGCGTTATCCTGCTTGCCACCATTCCATTGATTGTAATTCGCGATTCGGAATTCGGCGGAGCAGATGGACAAGCAGAAGAAGCGATCGGCGAAGTTAAGCCCGAGTACGAGCCTTGGTTTGGCCCGATTGTCGAACCGCCCGGAGGCGAAACGGAAAGTCTGTTATTTGCCTTGCAAGCGGCAATTGGCGCGGGAACCATCGGCTATGCGATCGGAGTATTTAAAGGGCGATCGCAACATCGGTTAAAATAAAAGTTCTCGTGATGACACTCACCGACTCTGGGGCAGTAAACTCGGCAGAATGCATCTGGAAATCGATACCCTCGCTTATAGAAATCGTCTGTCTAGTTTGCCACCAGAACAGAAGTTAATTTTCGCAGTAGTGTTGTTGGCAATTGCAGCGATCGCCCATCCTCCCACTCAAATTGCGATCGCGATTTGGATGGCACTGTGGATATTGGCCTATGCGAGAATTCCCCCGCGAGTGTATTGGAAACTGATGGCAGTCATGTCGGTATTTCTGTTAATGAGCTTGCCCGCTTTGGCGGTGCAAATTGTGTCCTCGGCGCAGATAAAAATCATCGCCAGCGATGCCTGGAAGGGAGCCAACTTCGGGCAATGGTACGTTTATATCAGTCGCAGCGGTATCGGACAAGCCGCTTTAATTGCCATCCGCAGTTTGGCGAGCATCAGTTGCTTGTTATTTCTGCTGTTAACCGTGCCGTTTGTTCAATTGTTGCAGACCTTCCGCCGCCTGGGAATGCCCGCCCTGCTGGGGGAATTGTTGTTATTAATGTACCGTTTTGTGTTTATTCTGCTGCAAACTGCTTATCAGTTAAAAACCGCACAGGAAGCCCGGGGGGGATACCGCAGTTGGACGCGATCGATGCACAGCATTAGTTTGCTCGTCAGTCAATTGCTGGCCCGCAGTTTGCAGCGCTATCAACAGTTTTCTTTGGGCGTCGCCGCCCGAGGATTTGAAGGCGAATTTCGGGTTGAATCCCTCCGGCAATCGTGCTATTCTAAACGATATGCTTTAGAAGCGGCGATCGGCTGTATTGTATTAGGGGGATTGGAGGTCTGGATGCGTGTCAGTTAATATCGCATATTCGGTATCCACCGCGCGTCAGATTAAGGCAAAATGATGAACCATCCGCTGCTAAAATTTGAGGAGGTTTACTACCGCTATCCCGGGGGAGAAACCCCTGCCATAAACGGACTCAGCCTGTCGGTACCGGCGGAAAAAAAAAGTGCGTTGGTGGGACAAAATGGTTGTGGTAAATCCACCTTGTTATTGCTAGCGGATGGGTTGCACAAACTGGAAAAGGGAACGATTGCATGGCGCGGGGAAGCGTTGACCTACGATCGCCACCGATTAAAGCGCTGGCGAGAGCGAATCGGACTGGCGTTTCAAGATCCAGAACAACAATTAGTTGCCGGTACGGTGGCGGAGGATATTTCCTATGGATTATGTAACCTAAAATTAGCGCCAGCAGAAATCCACAAAAGGCAAGAACGAGCGATCGCGGATTTTGGCTTGCAAAGCTTAGGCGATCGCCCCTTGCATCACCTGAGTTTAGGACAAAAACGCCGCGTCGCCCTCGCCGGCGTCATGGCCCTGCAACCGGAACTATTATTACTCGACGAACCCACGGCGTATTTAGATAAAATGCAGACGCGACATCTGATTGCCCAACTCGATCGCATTCATGCAGCCGGCACCACCATTGTGATGGCCACCCATGACTTAAATTTAGCCTATGAATGGGCCGATTGGATATTTATCTTGCATCGGGGTCAATTGGTGATGGAAGGAGAAGCAACCGATATCTTCGATCGCCGCGATATTCTGGAACAATTGCAACTCGGTTTCCCGATTTTATGGGAAGTTTGGCAAGCGTTACCCCCGCAGATGCGGTTGCGCTATGGTACTCCCCCGAAAACCGTTCGAGAATGGCAAGAAAGAATGTCCCAACTGGAGGAATGGAGATAAAATTACCGACTCCCCGGAGAAAGGCGATGAATCGCCTCTTTACAACCCAACCCCAGTGAGTCAACCCAATAAGCTATAAATTTTCTTACACTTGTTAACCCGTTGATTTTTATTAGGAAAAGTCGAGCCATGAATCAAACCCATACTGTGTTTGTTTGTACCACCTGCGCCAGCACGTGGAAAAACGGGCAGCGAGTCGGCACCAGCGGCGGCGAACAACTGCTCGCACAGCTCACTACCCTGCACGAAAAGTGGGAATTGCGCGATCGCGTTTCCCTGCAACCGGTCGCCTGCATGAGCGGTTGCACTCACGCCTGTACCGTGGCCTTTTCTGCCCCCGGGAAATATACTTACCTGTTCGGCGACTTACCCGCCACGGAAGAGTGTACCCCCACAGCAGTGTTAGCCTGTGCCGCACAGTATGTCGCCAAACCCGACGGACAACTTCCCTGGTCCGAGCGACCCGAAGCTTTGAAAAAAGGGGTGTTGGCCAAAATTCCGCCCCTCTCGTCGGTGACGGTTGCCTCGCCAACTGCCGAATCGGTTTAAGTGAGGTATTCTCGCTACAGGCTAGCCTTTCCCAGGTGGGTTCGATTAGTGAGAGAAACGCCCCCGATTCGTTTCGTGGTGAAAGCGATGGGTGAATTTTACTGTATCGACGCCGATTTATTGCGTTTTTACTTGATGTTACCCAGAATTTTCAACGAGAGGCCATCAGACAGATAGGGGATGGTGGGCATTGCCCACCCGACAAATCAGGTTTATTGTTATCCTCAGGAGGAATATCGATGCACAAATTACCCGTTACGGTCATTACTGGATTTCTCGGCGCTGGCAAAACTACCGCCATTCGTCACTTACTGCAAAACACTCAAGGGCGGCGCATTGCGGTCCTCGTCAACGAATTTGGCGAAGTGGGCATTGATGGAGAGTTTCTCAAATCTTGCCAAGTGTGCGAAGAAGAGTCAAGCGCAACCGGCGAGGGGAACATTGTGGAGTTGACCAATGGCTGCCTGTGTTGTACCGTGCAAGAAGAATTTTTGCCCACCATGCAGGAATTGCTAAAGCGCAAAGACCAACTGGATGCGATTTTGATCGAAACCTCGGGGTTAGCGTTACCCAAACCCTTGGTGCAAGCCTTCCGGTGGCCGGGAATTCGCACCGGTGCCACGGTGGATGGCGTCGTGACGGTGGTGGATTGTGAGGCGATCGCCGCCGGAACCCTGGTGGGGGATATCGAGGCGATCGAGCAAGCGCGCCAAGCGGATCCGAACCTGGAACATGAAACCCCGATCGAGGAACTGTTTGAAGATCAGCTCGCTTGTGCGGACTTGGTACTGCTGACCAAAGTAGATTTAGTCAGCGCCGAAACCCAAACCAAAGTTATCCACTGGTTGCGAAGTCAACTGCCCCCCAGCGTCAAAATCGTGCCCTGCGAAAGTCGCGATGTGAGTGCGGATTTGCTGCTTGGCTTCAATGCTGCAGTGGAAGATAATTTAGAAACTCGTCCCAGCCATCACGACACCGAGGAAGAGCACGAACATGACGATGACATCACCTCGGTGAATGTGAGTCTCGATCGCAGCTTTGACCCGAAATCCCTGGTGGCGCAGTTACGAGAACTGGTGCAACAGCAGGAAATTTATCGGATTAAAGGGTTTGTTTCCGTGCCGAATAAACCCATGCGCCTGGTGGTACAAGGGGTAGGCAACCGCTTTGAATATTTCTACGATCGCCCCTGGCAAGCCGAATCAGCCCGTCATACGCAACTGGTGTTTATCGGTCGCGCTTTAGATGGGACGCAGATCGAGTCTCGCTTGTCCGCCGAACCATCGCTGAGTGCTGTATAACCCATATCTTGCACCAGTTGCAACACCCAACGGGGGATAAATCCCCCCATCTCACAACATTGCATTCGGTTGAAACCGACTGAAATGCTTTTACTGCAAGTCGTAGGGTGGGCAACTCGTTGCCCACCCCCCCTGCAACAGAAGAGACGCGCCTCGGCGCGTCTCTTTAGGGATTTGGAAAATGGGCATTGTCGAGGGTGGATTTGCAATTAGATAATAATTGAGAGAACTCCCCTTGGATGTCATGTTGTGTTGTGCAGGGAGTTAACCATCGCCCACCCACATGTTATCGGTTTGGAGTTCCCAGTTGCACTCATATTGGCTTCCTCAAGTATTCTTAGGCGAGGGAATTGAATTTTCCGAACGTGCTTTCCGAGAGTTCTACGGCTTTATCATAGGCTTGCGTGTAGCAATCCCCCGCTTCGTGGAAGCGATTTAACTTCGACCAGGCAATTCCTTCCATTTCCAAAATATGAGGCGAACCCATGCCATTGGGGCACAAGGCTAAGGCTTGCTTGTAGGCAAAAATCGATTCTTCATATTGTTCGAGGGTGAATAGCAATGCCCCTAAACCATTCCAACCTTGGTAACGCGAAATCGGATTGGCACTGACTTCAATAGCTTTGCGATAAGAGGCGATCGCTTCTTCGTACAGTTGCAATCGCTTCAGCGCCTCACCCCGCTGTTGCCAGACATAAGACGCATTGGGTTTGAGGATCAATGCGCGTTCGTAAGCGGCGATCGCCGGAATATAGGCTTTCTGCAACCGCAAGCGATCGCCTTCTTGCTTCCACTCTTCATAAGTCCCCGTCGGTTTTTCCTCCCTCGGCTCGCTATATTCGATTTTATCCGATTTATCCGACTCCGTGGCAGTGGCAATTCCCGAGACTAGATTCGATTGCGGCGATGTCACAGACAAGCGATCGCTCGCTTCTATCTCAGGCGCGATCGGGGCGCAAGGCTGTTCGTTGAGGCTTAAAGCCCAACAAACTACCGCGATTAATGCTACTGCAGCTATGACTGGTTCCATAGGACATTTTCTCTCAACCTGCTTGCTTCTTACCTTATCCCAACTTTTCTATCCCTCCGGGTTTTCTTAGGGAAAATTTTATAGTTCCGAGTTTTTTGTAATTTTAGTTAACTTTCCTTAACAGAGTTGCCGAATTGGCGATGGAAATCACCTGCTTTTTTATAAATTATTGCGGCAAAAATTCACTGTATTTTGTAATATAGCTTACATTTTTAGCCCCTAGATCTGCTAGCTTTTTTTCCGGCGATCGCCGAAACCTTGCACCCTCGAACTCCCTTTTTATAACCTTCAAACCCTCTTCTTCCGGTGGATCGGCCAGTTGCCGAGCACTCATTGCGGCGCAAACAACCCACAACCACGCCGTAAAATCCCCCAACCCTGAAGCAACGCCGGAATGGATGTAAAATTTTGTAACAATTAAAGGGCGATCGCGACTCCCGAGAAAGGCTTTTTTCGAGCCAATTTTGCCCCTGTCATCCCCCAGCTCAAAAGCGGGCAAAGCCTCTCGCTTAAAGGAACCAAGCCCCTCGCAATCCCCGGATATTTCTCGAGGCAGCAAAGATAAGCCAATTGTAAAGTGATGTTGCAAATCCGTTAAAAATCTTTAGACATCGATGCAAATTGCGTCAAAATAGTACCTTAGTATCTGACAATTAGCATTTGAGAGGCAATGATTTATGAAAAATCTGCAAAAATACCGGCTTAGCTGCACCCTAACCTTTGGGGATATCTACGGACAAATCATCATTTGGTTAATCGTGATTTTCCTCAGTTTGGCCTCCGCATTAGCATTATGGAGTACCGAGCGCCAAATCTACGCCCTCGCCACCGTAGGACTGATTCTCGTCTTATCCTTGCCATTTCTGGTGTTTGCCTTTGTCACCACCTTGCTCAATCACATCGAACTCAACCCGGTAGACAGCGCCACCCAACCCGCCGGATCCGAATCTAGAAATGTTCCCAGCAGTAATCCCGCCCAAGCACCAAGCTAAATCCGAAAAGCACCCGGGAAGGAAAAAACGCAGCGCGATCGCCGCCGACTCCGAGCAAACCACAACCCCCGGCGGACATCTCAATGGATTGTGCCGCCAGAAGCGGCGATCGCCAAACCCAAGTAAAAACTCCTCGCCCTTGGGTGGGGAATTTTTTTTGAGCGCACAAACCGGCGATCGCATCTTGACCGGCACTGGAATAGAGGGTGAAAAATGTTGTACCCTCGAAACGAATCCCTTTCCCCGGATTGAATTTCAATTCAATTAAACGTGGGTTAAATAAAAGAAATAGAACCGACACAGAAATGCTAGAACACGACGTTATTATCGTAGGTGGTGGACTTGCCGGGTGTCGCGCCGCCGTAGAAATCGGGCGTATCGATCCCAGCTTAGATGTAGCCGTAGTGGCCAAAACCCACCCGATTCGGTCCCATTCCGTAGCGGCGCAAGGCGGGATCGCAGCCACCCTAAAAAATGTAGATTCGCAGGATAGCTGGGAAGCGCACGCTTTCGATACCGTCAAAGGATCCGACTACCTCGCCGACCAAGATGCGGTAGAAATTCTCACCAAAGAAGCGCCCGATGTAGTCATCGACCTAGAACACATGGGCGTGATGTTTTCCCGGTTGGCCGATGGACGCATTGCCCAGAGAGCCTTTGGCGGACACAGCCACAACCGCACCTGCTACGCCGCCGATAAAACCGGGCATGCCATGTTGCACGAATTGGTGAATAACCTGGGGCGGTATGGGGTGCGGATTTATGACGAATGGTACGTCATGCGCCTGATTTTAGAAGACGGAGTGGCCAAAGGGTTGGTGATGTACCGTCTGGTGGATGGTCATATCGAAGTAGTGCGCGCCAAAGTGGTGATGTTTGCCACCGGGGGGTACGGACGAGTGTTTAATACCACCTCCAATGATTTTGCCTCCACCGGCGACGGGTTAGCCATGTCAGCGTTAGCGGGAGTGCCCTTGCAGGATATGGAATTCGTGCAATTTCATCCCACCGGGTTGTATCCAGTCGGGGTGTTAATTTCCGAAGCAGTGCGCGGGGAAGGGGCGTATTTGATTAATAGTGACGGCGATCGCTTCATGGCGAATTATGCCCCCAGTCGCATGGAACTCGCCCCGCGCGACATTACCTCCCGCGCCATCACCCGGGAAATTCGCGCCGGTCGCGGGGTACATCCCGACGGGGGGAGTGGAGGCCCTTGCGTATTTCTCGACCTGCGCCACATGGGACGGGAAAAAATTATGGACCGGATTCCGTTTTGTTGGGAAGAAGCGCACCGTCTGCTGGGGATCGATGCGGTACATGAACCCATGCCGGTGCGTCCCACCGCCCATTACTCGATGGGGGGGATTCCCGTCAATACCGAAGGACAGGTGCGTAGCGGTCCGGATGGATTGGTGGAAGGGTTTTTCTCGGCGGGGGAAACCGCTTGCGTGTCCGTGCATGGGGCAAACCGCCTGGGGAGCAATTCCTTGCTGGAGTGCGTGGTGTATGGAAAACTCACCGGGGCGGCGATCGCCCGCTACGTGCAAAACCGCAAACTGCCCTCGGTTAACGAGCAACGCTATCTGAAAGACGCCCACCAAGAAATTCAATCCCTGCTCGATCGCAACGGTTCCTCTCGCATCGGCGAAGTCCGCCAAGCGTTTCAAGACTGCATGAGCGAATATTGTGGCGTATTTCGCAGCGAATCTCTGATGCAGACGGGGTTAGAGAAGTTGCAAGAGATTCAGCAGCGCTACGAACAAATTTATTTAGATGACAAAGGGAAGTTGTGGAATACGGAAATTGTGGAAGCGTTAGAACTTCGCAGTTTGACCATTGTCGGTGAGTTGATTTTGACCAGCGCTCTGAATCGCCAGGAAAGTCGCGGTGCCCACTGTCGGGAAGATTATGGCGATCGCGATGATGCCAATTTCCTGAAGCACTCTCTTGCGTATTATTCTCCGGCGGGGGTGGATATTCGCTATCGCCCAGTGACCATCACCCAGTTCGAGCCAAAAGAACGCAAGTATTAAGCGCTGAAACGTTTAAATTGCACATTTATTTGGCGTGGGTTATCGGAAAATTCGGGCATTGCCATTCGGGTCAGCAATGCCCAATTCCCCCAGTCGTCTTTAGACGACTTCAGCTATGAGGCGGGGACTTTCAGTCCCCGTCTCCTTCGGTAAGCAAGGGTGCAAATTATTTTGTTGCACATTGATTGGGGGGGAGGCGGAGCCTTGGGAGGGACGTTCCCCCCTGGGGGGAACGAGTTAAACGAGTTAACGAGTTAAAACGTGCCAATTATTTTGCATGATTGAAACTTGCAAATTAAATGTGTCAAAAGGCGGGAAACCCGATCGCAAAATGCCATTAAAAATGGGTGGGTCACTGCCCACCCAGGCTCAATTGAGCCGTGAAGCGATCGCGCTTTGGCGGATAAATTACTCTGCAGCCTCAGTTTCCGGTTCTGGGGAAGCGGCTTCTTCCGACTCGGGGGAGGGGCTAGCTGGGGGTTCAGCCGAAAGCTGTTCGGCTTGTTGGTTAATTTGGTCGCGATACTCTGGCGGGGCCAATTGTGCGGCGGTATCGAACAGGGGTTTTGCTTCTTCAGATTTGCCTTGACGTTGCAGGACGATCGCCTTAGCAAATATCGGGCGAAAATCCTCGGGATCGGCTTTAATGGCTTCATCATAAACCGCCAGGGCTTCTTCAAAGCGTTGGCGATCGGCGTACACCTGCCCTAAAATCACCTGCACCGACACCACATCCACACTTCCGGGTTGCAGTTGATTGGCTTGTCCCGCCTTTTGCAGGGTATCTTCGAGCAAACCGATCGCCGC
This sequence comes from Phormidium sp. CCY1219, assembly GCF_035615515.1. Taxonomy (GTDB): domain Bacteria; phylum Cyanobacteriota; class Cyanobacteriia; order Cyanobacteriales; family Laspinemataceae; genus CCY1219. The sequence goes on along the minus strand of NZ_JAJENT010000530.1, from coordinate 10,493 downwards.
TGAGGGTCGATCTTGTTGTAGCAGTAAATTCACATACCCTTGCAACCCATTGATATTGCCCGGTTGCGATTTAATAATCGAGCGATAAACTTGCGCCGCGCCCTCAAAATCTTGAATTTGTTGCTTTCCTTGGGCCAGCAGCACCGCATAATCGGTACGTTCCGGCTTCAGTTCCACTAATTTTTCCAGCGCCGCCACTGCCCCGGGGAGATCTTGCAGTTGCAGCTTGGTTTCCAACAATCCCCGCAACGCCGTCTCATTTTCCGGTTCCCGTTCCAGCACCAGTTCGTAACCCCGAGCTCGCGCCTCGAGATCCCCCTGCTGCGGATTAGTTGTCTGCTGGGTGGTTTCAGCCGCAGGGGTCTGACTATTGGCTTGAGTGGTCTCGAGCACTCCATTGACCACGGGATAGAGTCCTATCCCCAAAAAGGCGACTAGCCCAACCGCCATCACCAGCTTCACCATCCAACGCCCGCGCTTTTCCGACACAATATCCCCTTGAACTCTAATTGCCATTTTAGTCCATCCTAACGCTCGATGACAGTTTTGTGAGCGTTTCTCCCCCAGCAAATGTCAGGGGATCCGATGTGGGCGGTGAGTCGTTTAGGGGCCAAAATTTGCCTCGGTTGTCACAGAACCCCGAGGGAATTTTTACCTGGGGATTGTAGAGAGGTCAGCGGCCCCATTGCCCCGCCGCATCTACTTTCTCCCCTAACCGAAAAGAATCCCCCAGGAATTCACGAGCGGATCCCCCCAACCCCCCGATGAATTGGGGGGCTGAGTTGTTTCCCCCGTGAGATAAACATTTATTCCTCTCGCCTCCCCCTCTTTTTAAGGGGCACGGGAGGGGGATCCAAGGGGGAGCGACGGGGGGCATCCTAACGGTTTCGTTGTTAAATAAAAATGGTATTAGCTCTCTCAAAGCAGCAAGCCTCTGTCATCCGCGATCGCCTTATCCTCTTGTCAATCCATATCCCCTGGCCCATTCTGGGGGAAAATGCAAAAAAATCAATTGCCAGTGCAATTAAATTCTTGACTAGGAATTTAGCGGCATCGAGAAATGGCAACCCAATAGAATGTAGCGATGGGATTCCCTCGACTAGAGTGAAGGGCACTCGCAAACACTCTCGATGTAACAGAGTGTTTCGCGCGTTGCTCACCGAGACGCTCTGAAACCGAGTAGATTCCACGGGTGCAAGTGTTTTCCCGGGCTAGAGGTCCACCGAGAAACAATGCGGATTTTTCCCTAGCCTCGTTGCATTCTAGGTAAAATAAGCAGACATCAGCGCGATCGACCCCCCCTTGAGGGGTTGAATTTGTTATTTGATGGATTGTCGATTGCCATATCATCAGCGATTTTGCAAGAACCTGCCAACCAGCAGGTTTAGAATTTTATCGCGTTTTCTGATTTAGCCCTATCCGGATGTGTCTCCGCCGCAAGGAGGTTTTATGAATTCCTCTCCCAATCAGTTTTCCCAATCACCCAACACGCCCGATCCCACTCAGTCTCAGCCGCCTGAGCCAGTCCAGTCCTCCGAGTCAGAGTCGCCACCGACTCCAGCAGCAGCAGAACCCACCAGTGGGAATCATGCTGCCACTAACGCCGAGGGTACCACCGAGACAGACACCGCCCCCCAGGCGGAGGTCCAAGACATGCGACAACAGCCGATTCCGCCTCCGTCTGAACCCAGACAGTACCGGGCGATCGGCTTAGTAGAAGGTCGCTATCAGCCCTCGGACGAACAATTCACGCGCGGAAACCTGGTGACGCAAGATGGAACCCTCATCGATGCCGTATTGTTGGGTAAAGTGATGAGTTTGGTGAAAAACCACCTCAACTTAGAAGAAGATCACCTGTGGGTGGTTTATCCGAGAACCAGGCAAAAAGAGCAAAATTTACACGCTCAAATCATGGGGGTTTGGGAGCCAGAAAAACTCTCAACCGCTGTGGAGAAATTTGCCCGTCGCGATCGCTCATCGGAGTCAGCCACCAGCACCCCGGACTCAGCTACCCCACCTTCCCCGGACACCTCTGAGGAAAGTGTCATAGCTGAAGCCATGAGTCCCAATATGCCCGAGGGCTATTTTTCCGTTCGAGGTGAGGTGGTCTATCAATCCCAAGACCAGGAATATATCGTTGTCAAAATCAAACAGAGTCGCAAGGATTCTGCCAAAGCGAAGTTTTTCAAGTTGCAACTTCAAGGAACCTTACCGGGAAAAGCCGTGGGTCACTTTTGGGATTTGCACGTGGAACGCCAAGGAGATATTCTCAAAATTAGCCAAGGCAATGATATGGGAATGATTCCCTCGAAGCGGAAGAAATTTTCCTCGCGCAAACCACAAGGCAAAAGGTATTCCAACCGTCCCAAACGCTCTGGAAAACCACCGTCTTACTCGTCATCTTCGCGCAGCGGTTCCGCTTCGGGTCCGGTGAAGCCCAGTAAGCCAAAACCGAAAGAGGAGGGATAAAGAATACTCGCGCCCGGAGGAAGGGTCAAGCAGAAATGGGGAGATGATTAAATTGCCCCGGTTTCTCTTTTCATTTCCTCCGCAAAGCGTTTCGGTTTCCACATCGAGCCGAGTAATGATTTTCCTATTCCAAATTCATTTGAGACCCCCACATATTTTGGGGTAAAAAAGCGCGATCCATTGGAATTGGGCCAACCGATTCGGTGAGGGTAAATTCCCCCGCTTCGATCCACTGCTTCAATTCCAATGCCACTTGACGGGATAAGAAAATACTCGCCAGGGGCGCGGCGCGCACGGATTTGCCCTCGATGGTGATTCGCCCGGTTTTCAGTTGGGCGTAGCTCACCAACCCAAAGGTGGGGCGCACTCGGCGAGGAATCGCGAAATCCACCACGGGGGCTACAATGTCTTCATCTTGCACGGCACATCGCAAGACTACTTCTTCTTGCAAAACCGGCAGGGGAACCCCGACGCCGAGCATTAATGACGGACCGTAGTTTTTGAAGTAGCACCCGCGCACCCAGCGCGGGTTCATTTGTTTGGCATCCCCGATTAAGGCTAAGGTTGCCGCCGGACCAATGGGGGTTTTATTCGGTAAGCGCTTTTGTTTGGGAAAATGCTGGGTGCCTTCCCAGATGATATAACCGGTGCCTCCGCCGAGAAAAATCCGCGTCCCCATGCCGATCGCCTTCAATTCGGGGTCGTTGAGCAATGGGGAGAGTGCGCCGGTATTGCAGTAAACCGCATTGCCGAGATTCGGTTGCAACGGTCCGAGATAGGTAAACAGGGGGCGATCGCCGCCATTCACCCCCACGATAGAATTTTGATATAAACTTCGGGGATTGAACAAGTAAAACTGATTGATTGTGTCCCGGGTAATCGTGGTTTCAAAAGACCCCCGGGGATAGCAATGAGTCATCTGCCCGATCGCTCGCAAATGAATCGGTTTGCCGGCAATCAAATCTTCAATCACATGACCCCCACCCCGTTCTTTGGCATCTTCTCCCTCTTGCGCTTCGCAAATTTCGGTTGCTCCGAGATACAAATCTACGCTGCCAAAACCGGCATAGGCACAGACTCCATCTAACCAACACCGACGTATTTTAATCGGCGGATCCGTGTGACCCAGATTAATCATCGCCCCAGATGATTCCATCGGTTCAAAGGTGCCGGTGGTAATCACATCCACTTCCTTCACCACTTCCGTTACGCCCCGTTCGGCAACTTGGGCTTTAACTTCTTCTACCGTTAGCACCACCGCTTCTTTGCGGCTGATTTTGTCGTTAATTTCGCCAATCGTTCGCATATTCGCTATTACATCTCGAGAGAAACTCTTTCAGGTTTGGCCAATCGCACTGCAGGCTTTGATACCGGGTAAACCTGTGGCGATTCGCCGGGAAAAACCTGCAATATTTTAAACCATCATTGCTCGGATGATTGCCGATTCTAGTTCGGTTTTAAGAGCTGCTTTGTTCGCCAATTCTATTATCTGGATTTGGCGAGCGATCGCTCTTTGACTGCTGATGTTTATCCTCGCGATCGCTGTTATCTCGCTCCCCTATATTCTCCGGCATCGATTCTTCTTCTGCTGGGGGTAAAGCGGCGGTTGGTTCTTCCGCTTCTGACTCGCCTTCTATCAGTTCTGGAGGATTGACTTCCTCCCCTTGGTAGTGATGATGGATGCGCCATGCATCCAACACATCTTTTATCAATACTTCTTGCAGCCAAACTTGAACTACCACGGTCAGCGGCAAGGCTAAAAATAACCCTAAAAACCCAAAAAATGAGGCAAAAAACACTTGCGCGAGTAACGTCACCGCAGGCAACAGTGCAACTTGTTCCGCCATCACGTAAGGGGTGAGGAAGTTACTTTCCCCTTGCTGAATGACCACGTACAAAATCAACACGGCTAGGGATTTCCAGGGGGCATCTAAGAGGGCGATCGCCATCGGGGGAATCACACTCAATGCTGGCCCAATATTCGGAATAAATGTCAGCAATCCCGCCAATACTCCATTCGCCAGCGCTAAGGGCACGCCCAAAATGGATAAGCCAATCCAGCTAAATACGGCAATCACCATCATGTTAAACAAAATCCCAATTAACCACCCCCCTAATGCCACATCGCATTTATCTAAAATTCCATCCACTCGTCGCCGATAAAATGAGGGAAACATCCGCACAAATGCTTTGCGATACGCTTGCGGATTCGTCACCATCATCAGGGACAAAACTAACACCAATAAAAAGCTCAGCAGCACGCCCAAGGTTCCGCCCACTACCGCACCAGCGCCGCCCACCAGTTGATTGACTAACGGCTGGAGTTGTTGGAAAATACTGTTCAGGTCGGGCAGATATTGCTTCAACTGCGGCGGCACTACGATTCTGACGCGATCGAGCCACTCGTTTAATTCCTGAAATCCTAAGTTCAGCAGTTGAATGAGTTGCTGAAACTGTGCGGCAAATGGCGGCACGATCAGCCAGAAAAATCCCACCAAAATAATCAGTAAAATCGCGATGGACATCGCCACTGCCCACCCGCGCTCGATTCGCAAATTTTGCAACCGCCGCGCCAGTCGATTCAGCGCCGTTGCCAATACCACCGCCGCAAAAACGAGCAGGACAATTTCGCGAATCTGCCACAGAATATATAACGAAATGATGATGGTTAGTAAGCCGAGCCACTGACCTAATGTCACGATATGAATTCCCTCCTCTCCTGCCCGTTTAAGCTCCCCGATCGCCCGGTGGCTTTTTCTCTCCCTTTCACGCTCATTTCTCCCCCCCTTGCCCCCGATCCGTCTGTGCCCTATCCTGGCTTTTCATCCTGCGTCTTCTCCCTGAATGACTTACCTACCCTATCTTTTTACCGGGCAGTTGCCCACTTGGCCCTCAATTCACCAAGGCAGCGATCGCGAGTCTCTCTTCAGACAGTAACGCATGACAAATCACCAACCATCAACTCGTTATTTTACTCGGATTGGTTTGGGGTGTGGCGCTGAAAATACAGCCGCCGGGCAAACACCGCCAGCAAAACGAGGGTGGGGAGAACAACGCAGATGCCAGCGATCGCCGAAGTCGGGGGAATGGACAAATACGGTCCGAGGTACTTGATCGCCGCCGAAAGTACCCCTGAGGCGATCGCCACTTTGAGAACAAATCCAATATTACTCTCCATAGTCATTCCGGGTTTGGGTTCGATGCTCGATTGTTGACTCATTATCGCGACAGAATCAGCAGATTTTCAAGCACGCCCACCCGAAGCGATCGAACCGTCAATTACATCCAACAAATTTGACTCAATCTATTGACAATTTAAAAAACTTATGCTAAAGCAGTCTACAAAGGGCATCGGTTGGGGGATTCCGGGATGAGCGATCCATTCTCAAAACCACAAAAAAAGCACATCCATGCAAACAAGGCTTCGGTAACCTCCCTCGCCTCTGTGTTGCCATCAATTCGCTCGGCTCAAATCTCCCATCAATTTTCATTGCATAACGCTATTTTACTCACAGGAGTTAAAAACGGGTTAAGAAACGGATCGCCACCAGATTGCTGATGTACAATCGGCTAAAAAACTAGCAAACCGTAGCGGGTTGAGGGCTTATGAAAAAAGCAATTTATTGGTTATTCGGCGAAAAAGCCGGCAGAACCATTGTGGGCACTTGGAACTGGTTGTGGGGCATCCCGGTAGAATCCGGGGGCAAAGTTGCCGTAGCAGTGGCGGAAGAATCCTTGCGATCGATGCAAGAATCCGTCGAAAAACTGGCACAAGCCGTCGCCACTCAAGTTGCCGCCTATCAGCGAGCCAAGCAAAAATACGAAGCCAAAGTTAAAGAAATGCAAACCTTCGAGCGCCAAGCGCTGACGGCCCAAAAAAATGGCAATCGAGCAGCCGCGCGCTTGGCGATGTCGAAAGTGATTCAAATCGAGCAACTGCTGCCACAGCTCGAAACGCAAGTAAAACAAGCCGAAGAATATGTAAACGCTTCTCAAGATAAACTCAATCGCGAGCGAGCCAAACTCGAAGCCTACAAAACCGATATGCAAAACATGAAAGATATGTCGGAAATCAATGAAGCCCTCGCGGCGATGGCGAAAGTCAATAGCGACCTGAATATCGATTCGGCGCGATCGCAATTTGAATCGGCGAAAGGCGCAGTAGAGCGGCGCAATCTCGAACAACAGGCGTTGGCAGAACTCTCGGAAAACGAAAACGAAAAACTGCAAGCCGACTTAGAAAAAATGAGCTTAGACGACGAAGTAGCGCGCCGCTTGCAACGGTTAGAAGGGTCTACAAACGAACCATAAGGCACAGAATCATCATGGCAAAAAAAAGCGGACCTCCTCCAATTGTATATATTCTCATCATTCTGATTCTCGCGGCACTGGGATACTGGTTTTTTACCCGCAACCAAGGCTCAGAATCGATAAATCCGATGGGAACTTCTGAGACGCAACAGACGCCCCCCGCCGCACCCCCCGCCGCACCCACGGCGAGTTCCGGAGAGAATTTTTCCATGCCCACCTCCGTGCCGGCAGGGACTACAGCGAACATTGATGGGTCTACCAGTATGGTAACCATCAATCAAAACCTCAAACAAGGCTTTGAGGGACAATTTCCCGGCACCACTGTGGCAACCACAGCCAATGGCACGGACAATGGAATTCAAGCGGTGCTGTCGGGAAATGCAGATATCGCAGCGATTTCGCGCCCGCTGACGCCGGAAGAACAAGGGCAAGGGTTGGCGGCGGTGGCGATCGCCTCGGATCGAATTGCCGTGGTGGTGGGGGCAGACAATCCCTATCGCCAGGGGTTAACCCGGGAGCAAGTGCGGCAAATTTTCCAAGGAGAAATCACCAACTGGTCTGCAGTGGGCGGACCGGATAGGGAAATCCGAGTCATCAATCGTCCGGCGGTGAGCGGAACCCATCAGGCATTTCAGGAAATGGTACTCGATGGGGGCAATTTTGGCACCACGCCAAACATTACCACGATGCCCCGGGACGAAACCACCGGGTTACTGCGCGAATTGGGGGATAATGGTATCGGCTATGCCACCTACGCTCAGGTGGCCAACCAGCAAACGGTGCGGGTGGTGCCGATTGGGGGGATGACCCCGGAAGCGGCTAACTATCCCTTGCAACGCATTCTCTATTATGCGTACAAAACCCCGCCGAATCAAGCAGTGCAATACTTCTTGGGATATGCCACTTCCCCGGAAGGACAGCAAGCTATGTTGTCGGGGAATTAACTGTTTTAGGCTTAAGCCTTGACTAGGATACAATAGCTGCAATTGTCACAGAGAGTTTGATGGCTAAAAGCGGTGGCATTCCTAGCATTGTTTACGTTTTACTGATTCTCGCCTTGGAAGGTGGGGGCTACTGGTTTTTTTTCCGGGAATCCCCACCCCAACGGCGGGATGTGGTAACGCCAGGGGATTTGCCCAGCGCCCCCCTGCCCCAGGCACCTCCGCCCTCGGGGTCTGGGATTGACCCGCCCAATGCTTTGCCGGCGGGTACCACGGTGCGGATCGAAGGGTCTACCACGATGGTGACGATTAATCAGCGGTTCAAAGATGGGTTTGAAAGTCAGTTTCCCGGTACTACCGTCACCGCTCGAGCCACAGGTTCGAGTGAGGGCATCGCGGCACTGCTCAGAGGCGAAGCGGATATTGCGGCATCCTCTCGACCCCTGAGTGAGACCGAAAAAAGTCAGGGGTTGATGGCAATGCCTGTGGCAACGGATGCGATCGCGGTGGTGGTGGGTCGCAACAATCCCTACCGTCGCAGCTTGACTCCGGAACAAGTGCGGCAGATCTTTCAGGGGAAAATCACCGATTGGTCTGCAGTTGGCGGAAGTGCCGGTGAAATCCGGGTCATCAATCGCCCCCCGGTGAGCGGTACCCATCAGGTGTTTCGAGAATTGGTGCTCGATGGGGCTGAATTTGGCACCACCCCCAATATCGCTCAGATGGACCGGGATGCTACCACCCCCCTGCTGCAAGCTTTGGGCACCGATGGAATCGGCTATGCTACTTACGCTCAGGTTGCCAACCAGCAAACGGTGCGGGTGGTGCCGATCGCCGGCTTGACCCCAGAAGCAGCAAACTATCCCTATCAGCGTCAGTTATTTTACGTTTACTCCTATCCCCCCACTGCGGCAGTGAAAGCTTTTTTAGGATATATAAATTCTGCAACAGGGCAAGCAATTATCGAGGATAAGTCATTTAAAATAGAGAATAAATAACTAAGAATAGATAAAAAGTTAAATAGCAAACGTCTTTTTTGCGCTAATAAAATAGCGAAATAACGTAGGGAAAAAGCATGGCTCTGTCCTTATACCATTTGCCCGGGTCTCCCCTTTCCAGGCTCCTGTCTGACTGTGAGGATGCACGATAATTTGCTGGCCGAGGGACGAGATTTGGTATAATTGATTACGGATGGAATGGGGGGGACGGTGTATGCGATCGCCCCCGGTGGCCAATTTCCAAGGGCGATCGCAAGTCCCACTGGGAAATTTTTGGCTCCCACAAAAAAGCCGCCCGAATGCAACAGCTACAAAGCATCAGCATTCAAGGCGGCGATGACACCAGGGAGAAATGTTAGTTTACACCAAACCACGCATTAGCGACTGATGTAGTGAACCCAAAACTGGCCATCGGGCAGACAAGTGCGGCGAATCAGATTGTAACTGTAGTGCAGATATTTGCCCCGGTTTTGATTCCCGGGTTGGTTGCGCCAATATCCGGAGGAGAACCATTCGCCATAAGGGTCGTGGACGATAAAGCCCTTTTCATCAAACCCGACCAGCACAATAATGTGACCGAAGCTGGTAAAATAGCCGTGAATCACACAAGGGTTCCCGCCGCGCAGGTGGTCCTGACAGCGCTCGATGGTGCCCCAATAGGTGAAGTCATCGGTGCGGTGGTAGTCACGCACCACCTGGGCTAAATCTTCCGGATGGTGACGGCTATACCCTTTATCCAGACACCATTGATATAACTCGTCCTCTAACTGGCGAAAGCGGTTATCGTATCGCGGGACACCCAGATACTCCAAGCACATGGCCAACGAGGTGACGTTGCAAGACCCACTGGGATTATACCAGTTATCCATTTGCGACTTATACGGCACGTTTAAGCGCACGGAACTGGCAAGCTGTTGCGGTCGAGACATCGGTTGGTTGTCGGAGAGCAGTTCCACATGCTCCTCGAAGGCATACCAAATGTATTGGTTTTGGATGGCGTCTTGCAAGGTAATGCGATAGTGACGGCGATGACCCCCTTCGTAATTCGCCAGGGCAAAACCTTGACCCCCGTCTACTTTAAATTGTTCGTGGGGACTTAAGGTGGAAGATTGCAGGGGACGGGTTTTAAAAATGGTTTCCCGGCGGGTTCGCAGGGCGATCGCAGGTGAGGGCAAATTATCCGGGGTGTAAGTCAGCAGCGCCGCCACAGTTTTCGGACCCAATGCTTCTGACTCTCCTTTAATCCCCGCCAAAATTTGAAACCGTTGCAAAGATGCGGTGGTTAGCGGACCGAATTTGCCATCTACCGGGGGGTCGAGTAATTTTAACTCGATCAATCGCTCTTGCACGTCCCGGGTGAGAATTTCATTCTGTGCCACTTGCGAGAGCGGTAAAATCTTATCTTGTGCTTGAAGAACCGCGAGCGTGTTTTCTTTGACGACAGACATAATGTTAAGAGTGGGGCAAACAATAGGGCAAATAGAACGCTACAATCGAGGTTTAGCGTCTAAAATTTATTGCGAGCAAAATTGCGATCGCTCCGGAAAATTCCTTCGAGTTCCCCCGGTGGGGAAATACAAACCCAAATTCTCCATTCCTTCCCCAGAGTTAACCGCCCCCGCCTCCCCCTTCTCTCCTCGGTGGGGATTTCCTTGCTATCTTGGAAAAGATTATCCTGCTAGAACATCCGATCGCGAACTTGTCAGCACCCCGCTCTAAAGAGACGGGGCTTCTAGCCCCTGACTTTAGGTAGCTGACCAGCCTAAGCCCTACG
>NZ_JAJENT010000529.1:0-5960 GCF_035615515.1 Phormidium sp. CCY1219 | reverse complement strand
ATTAGCTTCATTTACCATCATATCACCTCATCCCCTTTCTGGCAAAAGCCGGCGAATTTTTTTTTCGGGGTTGACAAGGGATATGAGCATCGGGTATAATGAGACCGTGGCGGCAGGCAGGGCGTTTAAGCAATGCATAAATTGCTTAAGCGTGCTGGGTGGGTTTCAAAAAATCAGCTTCATTTACCATCATATCACCTCATCCCCTTTCTGGCAAAAGCCGGCGAATTTTTGCCTGGGGGGGGAGTGGGGGACGCGCCTGGATTGGGGGTAGCGTCCCCCATATTTTGCGAGAGCTTCATGCTTCGCCGGGGTCGGCCCAGGGTTGGGATGGGGTGGGTTGGAAGGTTTGCAAATTAGAAGAAGTGGGGGGAGGGGGAGGGGCACCGCAGTTGGTGCAAGGGTCGATCCAACCGCGCAAGAAGTAATACATGAGGGTGTAAAATTCCTCAATGACGCGGGTGGTGCGTAAGAAACTGGCGGCGTTGGGGATGAGTTCGGAGAGGAAAACCAGGCGATTTTGGCGATCGCATAAAACGTCCAACAAAGTGGGGGCGCGGGGAGTCACCGGAATATCGAGTTTTTCGAATGCCAGTCGGGCGCGGGGCATATCCAAGGCGGAGGAAATCAAGATAATGCGATTGCTGGGGAAGGGAAGAGTCTTGTCTTCGTGCAGATTGTCCAGGGCGATCGCAGTGGCGCGGACATTGAAGACTTCCTTGTTATCTAACAGCAGGATATCGGTGGAGGGGATACCGAGGTTAACCAGGAGGGTTTTGAGTTCTTCTGCTTCCGAGACCTTGGGGACGCTGACGTTATACCAGGGGGCGCTAATTCCGGCCCAGGCGAAGGGTTTGGGGCGGGCGGCGATAATGACGGGGGGGCGATTTCCCAGTTGTCGCTGTAGGTTGTACTGTTCCACGGCGCTAAAGAGGCGATCGCTCATTTGAGTTTTCAGCAGATGGGGTTGATAGGGCAAAAATGGCTGAGTAATGCCATTCGCCAACAGAACGATCGCCCCAACTTTACCCCTCGCCGGTCTTGTAGCGGCGGGGCGAGGGGTACAAAACTCCGTTTCCGGGAAATTGGAACGAATCAGCCAATATTCGTATTGTTCGGATAACCAGGGAATGCTACACAGCACTAAAATGGCGAGGGTTGAGGCGATGAGGGGATCGCGATTTTTCTGTTCTTTTTTTGTGGCCAAGATTAACAAAACGATGCACAACCCCAAAGGTTTGAGGGGGAAGGAAAGAATTTGCCATAAGGTAGAGACCCCCTGTTCCGTGGGGAAAAAGAAGGCCAAAACAATGATACAGAACAGAATTGCGCCGCCCAACCAGGTCAGATATTCTCGGGGAATGAGCTGAAGCAGCACGTACCAAATCAGAGCGGCGACAATGACCCAAAGCAGAATTTGAGTGATGACTAGAAACATTTCTTAATATCCTGAAGGGGTGATTCTCGGAAGCGGTGAATCGGTGTTTTCTCCCGGGGAAAGGGGCGGGGAAAATGCACAACACCGAGGAGGGGGAGAGGATTTGCTCAAACTTCCTTGACAAAAGTATGGGTTTCTTAAATTTTTCTGAAGCCGACGCCGAGTAAGATCGAAATAGGGCAAACGGAAAGCAAGAGCGCGGGAAAGCCGAGGGGCGATCGCAAGCGTGGTTCCTGCTTTGATTTTGCCACGAAGGAAAAAGCGATCGGGTTGGCATCGATGGCGGAACCGGGTTCTAGGCGAGTCACTCATGCTGATTTCGTCAGGGGTTTGGGCTTAACAAATCTTTATCAAAAAGCGCCAGCGGAGCGTTACTGTGGATGAGGGATTTGTGTACTTTAGAAATACCTTTTGACGACAAAGTGCATCGCGAAAATGGCCAATTGCTCCAACATGGTTGCAAATACAGATAGGGCAGATGAAAGTAAATCATTGGCTTAACCTTTACGAACAAGGAATACGAGACTTTTCTGGCTTAAACTTGCGCGGGGCAAACTTGGTGGGCGTTACCCTAATCGGCGTCAACCTCTCCAATGCCTACCTGGAAGGAATCGACCTGTCGCGATCGTTCCTGAGCAAGTCCAACTTGAGTCGCGCGGCGCTCCAGCGAGCCACTCTCAATTTTGCCAAACTCAATGACGCAAAATTTATTGATGCAGACTTAACCAAAGCTAACCTGCAAGGTGCCTTCATGGTGAAAGCTTCCCTGTGCGGGGCAAAACTGAGTGGGGCGAATTTAACGGCGGTGAACCTGCGCGGTGCGGATCTCAGCCATGCGAATCTCTGTGGCGCGTCTTTGCAAGGGATTAACCTGCGCGGGGCGAATCTCACGGGGGCGAATTTGAAATGGGCGAATCTGAGTGGGGCGCGCTTGAGCGGGGCGATTCTGAAGGGGAGCGAATTGGCGGGGGTGAAGCTGACGGGAGCCTTTTTGAATGGGGTGGATCTGGCGGGGGTGGATCTCGATGGTGTCAACTTGAGCGAGGCGAAACTCAGTGGGGCTAATTTTGCCGATGCCAATTTGCGGTTTACAAATTTTAGCGGAGCCAAGCTTCGTGGCGTTAATTTTACCGGAGCGAATCTGACGGGAGCCGATTTTAGCGGGGCGTTGCTGAGTCAGGCACAGTTCGATCGCAGCAATTTACGCAAAGCAAATTTGAGGGATGCGGAACTCGGCGAGGCTAACTTTGCCGGTGCTACGTTGGAGCAGACTGATTTAAACACCGCCACTGCGGTAGAAGAGGCGATGAACCAGTACCTCTTCTACTCGAATGCCGCCAAAACGGGGAGGGGAAGGCATGATTACCGACGAGAACCGCTGATTTGCAGCAGGGCGATCGCCGCGCCGATGCACGCCGAGGGAGCTACCACCATCAGCGGGGGGTGAAGCGGCGTGGGGATTATTTTCGCCGTTTGAGTTCGGTTTCGATGGCTTCGATGGCGCTTTGGATGATTTTCACCCGGGCGTAATATTTGTCATTCCCGGGAACTACGGTCCAGGGAGCGGTGGGGGTGCTGGTGCGCTGAATCATTTGGTTGACTGCGACGTGATAAAGGGGCCATTTTTCGCGGTTGCGCCAGTCTTCTTCGGTGAGTTTGTGTTGCTTGAAGGGATTGTCTTTGCGTTCGTTAAAGCGCTCTAATTGTTCTTCGGGGCTGATGTGCAGCCAGAATTTGAGCAAGACGTAGCCGGCGCTGGTGAGTTGTTCTTCAAATTCGTTGATTTCGCGATAGGCTCTGCGCCATTCCGGTTCGCTGGCGAATCCTTCGATGCGTTCTACGAGTACGCGCCCGTACCAACTGCGATCGAAAATGCCGATGGTGCCGGGATCGGGCAACCTGCGCCAGAAGCGCCACAGATAGTGATGGGAGAGTTCTTCGGTGGAGGGGGCACCGAAGGCGTTGACCACGTAACTGCGCGGATCGAGCACGTCGGTTAAGCGTTTGATGGCTCCACCTTTGCCGGCGGCGTCCCATCCCTCGAAGATTGCCAGGACGGGAATTTTTTGCAGGTGAAGGCTTTGTTGCAGTTTTCGCAGATTGCTTTGTTCTTTGCGGAGTTGTTTTTTGTAGTCGTCTTTGGACAGACTGAGGCTGAGATCGGCTTGGGAGAGAAAGTCGGGTTCGGTGGGTTGGAGCTGCGCTTGCGGGGGTAATACGGGGGGCGGGGTTTGACAGTGCCGCAGATCGAGGGCTTCGGTGAGGGTGGTGGCCATTTTGGAGAGGACTTTCACCCGCGCCCAGCGCTTGTTATCGCCTTCGACTAGAGTCCAAGGAGCAGGACCGGTGCTGGTTTGGATGAGCATGTCTTCCGCGATCGCGGCATACTCGTGGTAGTTCTTGGCTTGGTGCCAGTCTTCGGGACGCACGCGCCAGGAGTCTAGGGGATCGGCGGCGGCTTTTTTTAGCCGTTTTTTCAGTTCTTTGCGGCTTAGGTGGATCCAGAATTTGGCGATCGCTACCCCATCATCTACCATTTGCCGCTCGAAGGCATTGATTTGCCTCATGGTGGTGGGAATGTCGGCGTCGGGAATGCGATCGAAGAGCCGATCTTCTAATACGTTGATGTACCAACTGTGATAAAAAAATCCGATTTCGCCCCGGGCAGGGAGTTTTTGCCAAAATCGCCACAAAAAGGGATACTGTCGTTCTTCTGGCGTGGGGGGCCAGATGGGATGGACTTTGAAGCCGCGCGGATCCATATATCCGACCATTTTTTTCACTAGAGAACCTTTCCCGGCGGCTGCCCAACCTTCTAGCACGACAATCATGGGTAATTTTTTTTCCCAACAGGCTTTCTGAAGCTGGCGCATCTGCTTCATTAGGAGTTCTATCTGCTCTTTGTAGGCGTCTTTTTCCAGGGATAGCTTGAGATCCAGGGTGTCTAACATGAATTTCCGTTCGTTGATTCTGCATTCTAGAGGTATGGGTGCTCCATTGGGGATCGCTGGCGATCGCGCTGACGCTTCGCCGCCTCTCCCCTGTCGCACCCCGTCGAAGTATAACACTATCCGATCGCGGATTTGGGAATGGTGACGAAAAACACGGAATTGCAGATTTTAGGTTTTTTTTAGGCGATCGCTTCTGCTGTGATGGAAGGGCGATCGCTATCTCTTTTCTCCGGTCAGGGTTTTTTGACCCCTCGCCCTGACTTCTTTTTATACCAAGTCTGGTGGAGATGGAAAAGAGCGGGCGATTCAAATCGCGCTACGCTGCTACCTGTAGGGTGGCTTTCGAGTTGGCCACCCTACCCGGGTTTATATTTTACAGGTAAGCATAACTCAACCGCGTTTTATACTTAAACGACCGCGCGCCTACCGCCCCAAGCAAGGGGGGCATGTTGTATTAAAGTTTACCGTTTTGGAGCGGTTAAAATTAGAGGAAGCCGTGCTTTAAAATCCGAGGATGGAGAAAGACAATGGAGCATTTCTTCCGTTCGAGAGAAGCACTTTGGTTTTCAATTCGCTAGAATCAACAAAATTTATGCCGTCGATTGAATCAAAAAGGGTATGAATAGACAGCAAAACAACGAACGAGAGTTTATGGCGATCGCGCGATCGCCATTGGTATTGAGCTTAGAACTGGCGGCCCTGGTGGGGATTATCTGCACGTTTGTGGCGATCGGGCAGTTTTGGGGTCGTCTTCCCGAAACCATTCCCATTCATTTTGGCCTCACCGGGCAACCCCAGAACTGGGGCAACAAACCCATCCTCTGCTTGCTTCCCACAGTGGGAACATTGATTTACCTCATCTTCACCTTCTCCCCCTACTTCTCGCAATTATTCGATAATTCCTTACCCATTCCCGAAGAACAGGCCCAACACCTCTCCCAAATCGTCCGCGAGTTGTTCGCTTGGATGAAAGTGCAAATTATTTGGCTGTTTTTCTTCATCGAGTGGCAAATCATTCAAGTCAGTTTAGGTAACTCCCAAACCATCGCCACCACCTTCATCTTCACCGCATTGATTTTTCTCGGGGGAACCATTGGATTTTATTATCAGCAAGCAGATTTGTAGGTAGAAACATACAACTCCCTGTCGGTCATTGGTCATGTGGTAACAGGTCATTGACCAATGACCATTGACAAACAACAAACAACAAATGACCAACAACTACTCACAAACCACAAAGGACAAATGACCAATGACCACCCTCACTGCGCCTCTCCCATCAAGGTAAACGCCGCCCAATTCTCGGGACTGGGATACTGCTGCATGGTAGTCAGCATCGCCTGACGCAATGCCTGGGCTTTATCGCCACTGCTTTCCCAAGTTTGATAAAATTCTCGCATTAACAAATAGGTGGCATCATCGGGCACTTTCCATAAGGATACCAGCACGCTGGCGGTGCCGGCAGACATCAAGGAACGAGATAATCCGATGACCCCATCGCCAGTGATTTTTCCGCGTCCCGTCTCGCAAGCAGAGAGGACGACTAAATCCGCATTGAGTTCCATGTCGAA
>NZ_JAJENT010000528.1:0-24324 GCF_035615515.1 Phormidium sp. CCY1219 | reverse complement strand
AACAGTAAGACTCCTCCGATTCGGGAAATGGAGGGGCATCGAACCCCTCCATTTCCCCTGGCTCTCATCCCGACGCTTACCAAGCACGGGTAGAGCGCGGGGCTTCCCGCCGAGAAGCTAAATTGTCCTCATAATTTTATCAGCCTTTATGCCACGCTTTTCCTTGTTTCGCCGTAACTCGTCGAATCCCGTGAATCCGCCCAACAATAGCGGTAGCGGTCTGGGTACCTTTGGCGGGGTTTATACCCCCTCCATCCTGACCATTCTCGGCGTCATCATGTACCTGAGATTCGGGTGGGTGGTGGGGAACGTCGGGTTACTGGGCACCTTGATTATCGTCACCCTGGCTACCTCGATTACCTTTTTAACCTCCTTGTCAGTGGCGGCGATTTCCACCGATCGCGTTGTGCGCACTGGCGGCGCTTACTACATGATCAGCCGTTCCCTCGGCATCGAAACCGGGGGTGCAGTGGGCATTCCCCTCTACTTTGCCCAAGCCATTTCCGTGGCGCTTTACACCATTGGTTTTGCCGAGAGCATCGTGGAAGCCTTTCCCGAAATCAAAGCCCTGCAAAGAATAATTGCCCTGGTGACCACCATTGCGGTGACGATTTTAGCCCTGAAATCCGCCAAAACCGCGATTCGCGCTCAATACTTCATCATGGCAGCGATCGCCTTATCCCTAGTCTCCTTGCTCTTCGGACAGCCCCTGGAAAACACAGTTATCGAGATGTGGGGAGCCAAACCGCAATATTCCGAATCCTTCTGGGTGGTCTTCGCCGTCTTCTTTCCCGCCGTCACCGGCATCATGGCGGGGGTGAGCATGTCCGGGGACTTGCGCGATCCGGCCAAATCCATTCCCGTGGGCACCCTCGCCGCCGTAGGGACCGGGTACCTGGTGTATATGGGGCTTCCCATCCTGCTGGCGATGCGTGCCGATGCGCGCACCTTAATCGACAATCCCCTGATCATGCAGGACATGGCACTGTGGGGGCCGGCGATTTTGCTGGGGGTGTGGGGAGCCACCCTTTCCAGTGCCCTAGGCAGTATTTTAGGTGCCCCGCGCGTGTTGCAGGCCCTCGCCCGCGACGGCGTGTTGCCCCGATGGATGAAGATATTGGGGGCGGGACGCGGACCGGATGACGAACCGTTTATTGCCACCTGCGTCACCCTGGGGGTAGCAGTGGCAGCGGTAGTTCTGGGGGATTTGAATATTATTGCCCCGGTGCTGACCATGTTTTTCTTGACCACCTATTTGGTGTTAAATGTGGCGGCGGGGATTGAAGGATTTTTGCAAAGTCCGTCATTTCGTCCCGCCTTTCGGGTTAACTGGATTTTTTCCTTGTTGGGGGCGATCGGTTGCATTGCGGTGATGCTGTTAATCAACCCGATCGCCACCGTCGTGGCGGCATTTATCGTCTTAGGGGTTTACCTGTGGTTGGAACGGCGCGAACTGGAAACCGCCTGGGGGGATGTGCGCCGAGGCATGTGGATGGAAGTGGTTCGCACCGGGATTTTTAACCTGAGCAACGAACCGGATACGAAAAACTGGCGACCCCATATGCTGGTGCTTTCCGGTGCCCCCACCCGACGATGGATTTTAATCGAACTTGCCACGGCGTTTACCCACAACCGGGGGTTGATTACCGTCTCGAGCGTGCTACCTAGCGGGACGCGGGATGCGGCGCAGCAAGCGAAATTGGAAGCGACGATTCGGGATTATTTGGAGCGGCGCGGGGTGCAAGCGTTGGTGCGGTTAGTTGCGGCTCCGGATCCGTTTGAAGGGGCAGAACGGTTGGTGGAAACCTATGGGTTGGGACCGTTGGTGCCGAATACGATTTTGATGGGGGATAGCGAAGAACCCACCCGGCGCGATCGCTATTGTCAAACCATTGCGAGGCTGCATTATGCCAAGCGCAATGTGATTCTGTTGCGCGAAAATGCCGATCGCGGGTTCGGAAACCGTCGCCGCATCGATGTGTGGTGGGGCGGGTTGCAAGCCAATGGCGGTTTGATGTTAATTTTGGCCTATCTGGTGCGAACCAGCAGCCAATGGCGCAATGCTCAAGTGCATCTGAAGCTGGTAGTGTCCGACGAAACCGCCGCCGAAGCTGCTAGAGCGAATCTGGATTCGTTAGTTAAAGAGCTTCGCATTGGGGCGATCGCGCAAGTGCTGGTTTCCGACGGACAGCCGTTTGAGGATATCCTGCGATCCTCTTCTGAAAATGCCGATCTGGTGTTTTTGGGAATGGCAACTCCCCGGGAAAACTACACCCGCTACTACGAAAGCTTACAGGCACGGGCTGCCGGTTTGCCGACGACCTTGTTCGTCCTCGCCGCACCGGACTTTGCCTTTGAAGAAGTTTTAACCGATACCGCCCAATCAACCCACCGGGAATAGCAGACCCATTGCCGCGAATTCATTGCATCAATTGCATGAATTCACGGCAATTTTTAGGTCGTTTTGCGATGGTCTCGCAACCGATGCGATCGCGAGGCAACCAGTCAATGTTTAAAGAAATGTTAAAGATTTAGGGCGTTTCTGTAGCGATCGCGACGGCGAGGGTGTAGCGTCCCTTATAATCATAATCAAGACAGTTTCCCACTGTCGGCTGGTTCTAAAATCGAGCCAAAAACTCGCTGACCCGAAACAATATCGCTCCTGTTGGGGTTGAGAAACAAATCCTCTAATTTTTTATCGCAGAGAATAAAACCGATGATAGCGCTGCCTGGATATCAAATTATCGCCGAAATTCACCGAGGTCTGTCCACCGTCATTTACCGAGGTTTACGAGAGCGCGACAATCGGGCCGTGATTCTGAAAACCCATCAGCAAGAATATCCAACCCTAGAAGAAATTACCCGACTCCGACAGGAATATCAAATCGCCCAACAGTTGAGCGATGTCGAAGAAATCGTGCGCCATTACAGCCTAGATCCTCATCAAAACGGGCTGGTTTTAATTCAGGAAGACTTTGGCGGCATTTCCCTAGAAGAATATCTCCAGCAAAAGCGCCTTTCTGTGGCAGAATTTCTCGCCATTGCCATGCAGCTTGCCACAGCGATCGGCCATCTGCATCGCCATTCTATCGTTCATAAAGATATCAAACCGCAGAATATTATTATCAATCCCGATACCCAAAAAGTCAAGCTCACTGACTTTAGCATTGCTTCGCGTTTGAGTCGAGAAACCGCGACCCCGATGCATCCGCAAGAACTGATGGGCACCTTGGCTTATATGTCCCCGGAACAAACGGGAAGAATGAATCGCAGCGTAGACTATCGCAGCGACTTTTATTCCTTGGGCGTTACTTTTTATCAAATGCTCGTCGGACAGTTACCGTTTCAAAGCCAAGACCCGCTAGAATTGGTGCATCATCATATTGCCAAAACCCCGATCGCGCCGCAGGATATCGATGCAGAAATTCCCCCAGCGTTATCGGCGATCGCCCTCAAACTGCTTGCCAAAACCGCTGAAGAACGCTATCAAAGTGCCGAAGGTTTGAAATCCGACCTGCAAACCTGTTGGATGGCGCAACAAACTGGGGGCAATCTTGCTGAATTTATCCCGGGGCGCGCCGACAAAGCCGGTCAACTGCTGATTCCGCAAAAACTGTACGGGCGCGAGGCGCAAGTTGCCCAGCTTTTAGCCACCTTCGATCGCGTCGCCGCTGGTACTACAGAAATGATGTTGGTTTCCGGGTATTCCGGTACCGGAAAATCGGTGTTAGTCCATGAAGTTCACAAACCCATCGTCCGCCAAAAAGGGTATTTTATTGCCGGGAAATTCGACCAGTACAAGCGCAATATTCCCTATGCTTCTTTAGTGCAAGCTTTCCAGTCGTTAATCTTGCAACTGCTCACCGAAAGCGAAGCGCAGATTCAAACCTGGAAAGACAAACTCTTAGCTGCTTTAGGGGCGAATGCTCGAGTGATTATCGACGTGATTCCCGAAGTGGAACTGATTGTGGGGAAACAACCGCCGATGGCGCAATTAGGGCCGGCAGAATCGCAAAACCGATTTAATCGAGTGTTTCAACAATTTATCGGCATTTTTACCGCTGCAGAACATCCCCTGGTGATTTTTCTCGATGACCTGCAATGGGCGGATTCGGCGTCATTAAAACTCATCGAACTGTTAATGACCGATCGCGATCGCCAATATCTGCTCTTCATTGGAGCTTATCGCGATAACGAAGTTTCTCCCACCCATCGCACCATTCAAACCCTGGACAAAATCCAATCCGCCGGGGCGACAGTGAATCGGATCGTCCTCGAACCTTTAAAACCGATTCACGTGCGAGAATTGGTGGCCGATACTTTATCCCACACCGCCAACACCAACCCCCTCGCCGAACTGCTTTTTAACAAAACCCAAGGCAATCCGTTTTTCTTAACCCAATTACTCAAAACTCTCTATACCGAAAACTTATTAGTATATGATTTCTCTTCAGACATCTGGAATTGGGATATTGCCGAAATTCAAGCCGTGGGCATCACCGATTATAATGTGGTGGAACTGATTGCCAAAAACATCGGCTACCTACCCGGGGCAACGCAAAAGGTGTTGAAATTTGCCGCCTGTATCGGAAATCAATTTAACTTAGACATGCTGGCGATCGTGCATCAAAAATCTCCCACCGACACCGCTGTAGACCTGTGGGCTGCACTGCAAGCAGGACTGGTTTTACCCCTGAATAAAAACTACAAAATTCCCTTGATTTTAGGCTGGGAACGGCAGTCAAAATGGGAACGGCAGTCAAAAATTGCCTTAAATGAAGTAAAAGTTAAGTACAAATTTTTGCACGATCGCGTCCAGCAAGCCGCCTACTCGTTGATTCCCGAAGCCGAGAAAAAAGAAACTCACCTGCAAATCGGTCAATTGCTGCTGAGAAATACCACCGCGGCAGAACGGGAAGAGAATATTTTTGGGTTAATCGACCAACTGAATTACGGCACCGATTTGCTCAGCAGCGAAGCGGAAAAAATCGAACTGGCGCAACTGAATTTGATGGCGGGGAAAAAAGCAAAAACTGCCACCGCCTATGAATCCGCCGTTAAATACTTGAGCGTGGGTTTGGGACTGTTGAGTGCCAATAGCTGGGAAACCGATTACGAGCTGACGCTGAATTTGCATGTGGAAGCGATCGAAGCGGAATATCTCAACACCAACTTCGAGCGTGCCGGCAAGCTGATAGAAATTGCCAAATCGCAAGCCAAAACCCTACTCGATCGCCTGCGAGTAGACGAGCTAACCATTCAATTTTACATTTCCCGAAACCAGACGAAAACATTAGCCGTGGATCTGGCACTGGAGGTACTGGAACGACTGGGGGTACCCCAGGAAAAAGACCCCCCGCAAGTGGAAAATATTGCCGGATTAACGAACAATCCGGAGATGACCGATCCTTATGCCTTGGCGGCGGTGCGAATTTTAATTACCGTCAGTTCGGCGATTTATGTCACCGCCCCCGAGATGTTTCCCATGGTAACATTTACTGTGGTCAAGCGCTGTATTGAGGGGGGAAATTCTGCATCGGCGGCTTATGTTTATTCGATGTACGCAATGGTGTGTGCGGCACTAAACAAACTCGAAGCGGCATATCAATTTGGGAAGTTGGCACTGCGTCTGAACGATCGCTACGAAGCGCGAGAATTTGAATGCAAAACCGTCATGGTGGTGAATGCCTGTGCCCGCCATTGGAAAGAACCCCTGCGCGCCACCCTCGAACCCTTGCGAGAAGCGATTCAATCGGGATTGGAAACCGGCGACTTGGAATATGCCTGTTATTCGGCAATGTACCATTGCACCTACAGCTTATTTAGTGGCGAGCATTTAGAAGCGGTCGATCGCAAATGTGAAAGCTATCTAGGATTAATGCAAAAGCTCAAACAAGATGCTTGCATGTATTATACCCAAATTTGGCATCAGCTTGCCTTGAATTTGCAGGGAAAAAGCGAAGCAACCACCCGCTTGATGGGAAGCAGTTTTAACGAAACCGAAATGCTGCCGGTGCTGCAGGAATCGAAAAACGTATTTTCCTTATTTTGCGCCTATTGTGCCAAGTCGGTGCTGAACTATCAGTTTAAAGACTTTGCGGCGGCGGTGGAAAATGCAGAAGCGGCGGCAGAATATGCGGGAAGCGTGATTTCTTTGATGATGGTTCCGGAGCATAATTTTTATTATTCCTTGGCGTTGCTAGCACAGTGCGATCGCGTGGATTTTGCATCCCGCACCGACTACTTAAAGCGGGTGGAAGCCAATCAAAAAGAAATGAAAAATTGGGCGATTCATGCCCCGGAAAATTTCCAGCACAAGTTCGATTTAGTGGCGGCGGAAAAAGCGCGGGTACTGGGCGATCGCGAATCGGCAATGGATGGGTACGAGCGCGCCATTCAAGGGGCGCGCCAACAAGAATACTTCCAAGGAGAAGCCTTGGGTAACGAACTCGCTGGGGAATTTTATCTGAGTTTGGGTCGAGAAAAAGTGGCGAAAACTTATCTCACCGATGCCTATTATGGGTATATCCGCTGGGGGGCAAAAGCGAAAGCGGAGGATTTACAACAACGCTACCCGGAAGCGATCGCGCGGATGCCAGAAATTGCCTCTTTTCCGGGGATGGATATCACCCGCACGATTTCCGCCACAACCACCACCGGCAAACCCACAGAATTACTTGATTTTGCCACAGTGCTAAAAGCCACTCAAGCGATTACCCGGGAAATCCAACTAGACAGCTTGCTGCAGGAATTAATGAAAATCATGCTGGAAAATGCCGGGGCAGAAACGGGATTTCTGCTGTCTGTGAAAAACGGCATTTTTGCCATCGAAGCCAAAGCTAACGCTAGTGACGTGAAAACCGGCGACTTTGCCACCGAGATGGCGATCGCCACCCAGTTACCCCTGTCGGTGCTTAATTATGTGGCCCGCACCCAACAAGATGTGGTGTTAAATAATGCGACCGAGGCGGAGATTTTCCAAGGGGATGCTTACATTATTCAACAGCAGCCAAAATCGATTCTCTGCGCTCCCTTGCTGTTTCAAGGGCAACTTAGCGCTCTCCTTTATCTGGAGAATAATTTAACCGCCCATGCATTTACCGAAGAGCGATTGGCAATCGTGCGCGTGCTATTGGGACAAGCGGCGATCGCCTTAGAAAATGCCCGTCTCTATCAACAACTGGAAGACTACAGCCACAGGTTAGAAATCAAAGTTGAAGAACGCACCCAAGAATTAAAGCAAAAAAATATCGCCCTGGAACGCGAAATAACAGAGCGACAGCGCGCTGAAGCCGCCGCCGAAGCCGCCAGTCGCGCCAAAAGTGAATTTCTCGCCAACATGAGCCACGAATTTCGTACCCCTTTAAATGGCATTTTAGGCTATACGCAAATTCTGACGCGAGACCGCACCCTCAATCGCCAGCAACACAATGGCATCGACATCATTCAACAGTGTGGCGAACACCTGCTGACTTTAATTAATGACATTTTAGACTTGTCTAAAATTGAAGCAGGAAAAATGGAACTGCACCCGATTGAGTTTCAGTTTTCCGACTTTATGGAGGGAATTGCCGAAATCATCCGCATCCGGGCGGAACAAAAAGGCATTTCTCTGATTTACGAATCTCTGACGCCGCTACCCACAGCGATTTTTGCCGATCGCAAAAAGTTGCGGCAAATTTTAATTAACTTACTGGGAAATGCGGTTAAATTTACCGAACGAGGGGGGGTGACGTTAAAAGTGGGTGAGGTGACGGAACCCGACGGAGGAGGCGATCGCAACTCCGGGCGATCGATTCCCGATTCTCTGCCAAATGGCTACCGTCGCCTTCGCTTCCAAATTGAAGACACGGGCATCGGCATGTCATCGGCGCAATTGTCCCACATCTTTGTGCCGTTCGAGCAAGTAGGAGATCGGGCGCATCAAATTGAAGGCACCGGCTTGGGATTGGCGATTAGCCGACAATTAGTGGAAATGATGGGGGGAGAATTACAGGTAGAAAGCGAACTGGAGAAAGGAAGTCGTTTTTACTTCGAGCTAACCGTGAAGGAAGTGGATTTTGTGTCGGAAACGAAGCGGCGATCGGAGCGACCAGTTCGCGGTTTTTTAGGCGCGCCTCGCCAACTGCTGGTGGTGGATGACAAGTGGGAAAATCGCTCGGTTTTGGCGAATTTATTGTCACCTCTCGGATTTGAAATTCTGGAAGCCAGTAACGGACAAGAATGCCTCGATCGCCTCTTTGAATCGAAGCCCGATTGCATTTTGCTGGACTTGGTAATGCCAGTGATGGATGGGTTTGAAGTCATTCGCCGGATTCGCAATTCCCAGGAACTAAACGATGTGGCGATCGTTGCCACTTCAGCCAGCGTCTTCGAGCGCGATCGCCAGTCTGGTTTCGCGGCGGGATGCGACGCTTTTCTTCCCAAACCAATTCGCGCCGATGAGCTGTTAGAATGCCTCCAAATTCAGTTAGGATTAGAATGGATATATGAGGTTGCCGAGGAAACCGTCGGCGATCGCATCGTTCCACCATCCTCCCCCGAACCCGCCAAGCCACAAGAACTTATGCCTCCGCCGGCAGAAGAAATTGCCATTTTATTTGACTTAGCGATGATGGGGGATATCCAAGGCATTCAGGACCGAGCGGAGTATCTAAATCAGTTAGATGCGAAATACGCTCCGTTTGCCAACCAGTTAAGTGAATTAGCCACCGAACTGGAAGAAGAAAAGATTTTAGAATTGGTTCAAAAATACCGGGAAGCGAATACATGAGTATCCAAAACTTAGAACAAGATACCATCTTAATTGTGGATGACAATCCCACCAACTTAAAGGTGTTGTTTGATTTCTTAAGCAACGGTGGATTTAAGGTGTTGGTGGCGCGCAACGGGCAAAGTGCCATTCAGAAAGTGGAATATTCTGCGCCGGATTTGATATTGCTCGATGTGCTGATGCCGGAAATGGATGGGTTTGAAACCTGCAAGCAGTTAAAAGCCTCCGCAATTGGTGCAGACATTCCGGTGATTTTTATGACGGCGCTCGCCGATACAGAAGATAAGGTCAAAGGGTTTAATTTAGGGGCGGTGGATTATATCACCAAACCGATTCAGCACGAAGAGGTTTTGTGCCGGGTAAAAACTCATTTGAAACTGTGCAATTTGACCAAGCAATTGCAAGGGCAAAATCAGGTGTTGCACCGGGAAGTGATGCAGCGGGAAAAAGCCCAAGCTCAATTGCAACAGCTCACTGAGGAGTTAGAGCGGCGAGTGGAACAGCGCACCGCCGAATTGTCGGAAGCGAATGAGTGTTTGAAACGGGAAATCAAAGAGCGAGAAGTCGCGCAGGCGGCGTTGGAGCGATCGCTGCACGAACTGCAACTCGCCCAAACCCAAGTGGTTCAAACTGAAAAAATGTCTGCATTAGGACAAATGGTGGCTGGCGTCGCCCATGAAATCAATAATCCGGTGAACTTCATTTACGGGAATCTCTCCCACGTGCGCGAGTATAGTGAGGATTTGCTAGAGATGCTCAATCTCTATCAAGTACAATATCCAGAACCGACGCCGCCCATTGTGGAAGAAGCGGAGGAAATCGATATAGAATTTCTCAAGGAAGATTTGCCGAAAATGCTCGATTCGATGCAAATGGGAGCCGATCGCATCCGGGATATCGTGCGATCGCTGCGTCACTTCTCGCGCGGCGATGGGTTGGAAATGAAACCGATTAACCTGCACGAAGGCATCGACAGCACCTTGTTTATTTTACACCACCGACTGAAATGCACCTCGAATCGCCCCGCCATTCAAGTGCAACGGGAGTATGACCATCGCTTGCCCGAAGTGGACTGTTTTGGTGGAGAAATCAATCAGGTGTTTATGAATATTTTAGCTAATGCGATCGACGCAATGGAAGAAGACAATTTGCGCCGAAGTGCAGAAGAAATTAAGGCCAATCCCAATCGAATCTCCATTCGCACCGAACTGCTCAATGATAACCAAGTGGCGATTGTAATTGCAGACAATGGTCCGGGAATTATTGAAGAAGTTCGCGAGCGTTTGTTTGACCCTTTCTTTACCACCAAACCTCCCGGAAAAGGCACCGGCATTGGGTTATCGATTAGCTGGCAAGTAGTGGTGGAAAAACATCGCGGCAACTTGCAATGTCATTCTACGCCGGGAAAAGGCACCGAGTTTATCATCGAACTGCCAATTCGGCAAGAGTCTCCGGTATTATCGGCGATCGCGAACCATTCCTTTCAGTTTTCCTGTCATAAAACAGTGTAATCACAAAGTGATTTTTCTTTCTCATTTTTATGCCTCAATTGACTCGTGGGACTCGTTCCCAGACTCAGCCTGGGAACGTCTTATTACCACAAAAACGCAAATTTGTCAACCCCGAGGCGATAAATGGCTCGAGAAAAACCCGGAGTTAACCGAAGCCGGACCTTTCAAGCGAAAGCAGAAGAGCCGAAATCCGGGGGAATATCCTGGATTCTGCCCGGGCCCACAGCTTGCAGGGCTTCTGGGAGGGAGACATCGGCGGTATAGAGGGCGCGACCCACGATCGCCCCAGTCACTCCTTGGGGTTCGAGAGAAAGCAGACTGAGCAGATCGCTAATCGAACTGACGCCGCCGGAGGCAATAATCGGAATATCGATCGCGTCGGCGAGGTCGCGCAGTGCGGGGATATTCGGACCGGAGAGGGTACCATCGCGGTGAATGTCGGTGTAAATAATCTCCGCCGCCCCTAACTGAGCCATTTGTTGGGCCAAAACCGAGGCCAAAATTTCCGAGGTTTCCAACCACCCCCGGGTTGCCACCTTGCCATCGCGGGCATCGATGCCCACCAAAATTTGACCGGGAAATTCCTCGGCGAGTTGTTGCACCAGGTCCGGTTTTTCCACCGCGACAGTGCCGAGAATCGCCCATTGAACCCCCACAGAGAACAGATTCGCCACCGAGGCATGAGTTCGCAATCCGCCGCCCACTTCCACCGGCACCGGCACTTCTTGGGCGATCGCTTCAATAGTTTTCAGGTTGCGCGGTTCCCCCGCTTTCGCCCCATCGAGATCCACCAAATGCAACCGACTTGCCCCTTGGTCTACCCATCGTTTGGCTACCGCCACCGGGTCCTCATCAAACACTTCAGAAGCATTGTAATCTCCTTGATAAAGCCGCACGCAACGACCTTCTAATAAATCAATTGCTGGAATTACATCCATAACACCATCCCACTGATTAACAAACTCCCCGTACAACTTTAAACGATTCTGCGGACAATGGTTGATTTTCCCGGCGGTGGCGGTAGCCATCTTTCCCGATGCATCTGGTTGCGCGCCGTATAGTTGAGCTATCAGAAGCGAGGCTGGCCTTTTTTTTAGGATACAGGCATTCACCGTTGGGGCAAAATGCGACCCGCGCGGATGCCGAGGGGAACTTCCCGATAACCTGCCCCCTTCACCTGCGAGAAATCATTCCGCAGCTTTCCTGGAAGCCTCAGGGAAAAAACTCCCACTTTTAATTGTTACTCCTTCCACCAAATCTACCGCTATGTGTGCAAAAGGCATTGACGTTTCCGACTGGCAACATCCCGTAAATTGGCATTCCGTGGTCCGCGATGGGATGGGTTTTGCCTTCACCAAAGCCACTGAAGGTGCCACATTCGTTGCCGATAGCTTCCGCCTCAATTGGGATACGATGAAATCCGTGGGGTTGCATCGCGGCGCGTATCATTTCTATCGCGCCAAACGCGATCCCTATTCCCAAGCGGAAGTATTCCTCAAGACAGTGACACTCGAACCCGAGGATTTGCCCCCGGTTTTGGATATCGAATCCACCGATGGCATGAGTGCCAGTTCGATTATTGCCGATATTCGCCAGTGGCTCCAGATTGTGGAAAAAGAAACCAATCGGCGACCGATTATCTATACATATCCCAGTTTTTGGGACCGAATCGGCAATCCGAAAGAGTTCTCCGATTATCCCTTGTGGATTGCCCATTATCAGACCGATAATCCCTGGGTTCCCGGGGGGTGGGATGGATGGACTTTTTGGCAGTACACCGATCGCGGTGCGGTCAGCGGGATTGCTGGCGGGGTGGATATAAATTGGTTTAACCTGGCTCGCGAGGGACATCGGGGTTCGCACATACACTACGTGCAAAAATGCTTGCAAGCCAAAGGCTTCAATCCCGGGGCGATCGATGGCGTGTTTGGCACTTCGATGACCCAAAGCGTCAAGGCATTTCAGCAGGCGATGAACCTCCAAGTGGATGGCATTGTCGGGATTAATACCTGGACCGCGTTAATGAGTTTGACCAAACCCGCCGCGCCTCCCAAACCTGCACCGCCGCCTCCGATTTCTATCCCCACCCCGCAACCGGAACCGGAACCGACACCGAAACCGCAACCCACCCCTTCCGATTCCTCGCCACCCATTCGCTTGATTGACGTTTGCCGCTTTTATCAAGGCTTTTCCCATCAGAACCGCGCTTTGGCATGGCTGCAAGGGCAACTGTCTCACAACACCTTGGAGGAGCTGACTCGTCGCTGGCGCGATCGTTCTGTGGGGCACTCTTGGATTAAAATAGAGGATTTGTGCCAGTATTATCGCGGCTTACCGCACCAAGACCAAGCGGTGTATTGGTTGCAAGGGCAGTTGTCCGATTCCACGTTACGGGAATTTTCCCGATTGTGGCGAAAAGAGCCATCTCGCTCCGTGGCACAATCCACCAGCATTAGTTTGCTGGATGTTTGCCATTATTATCGCGGTTTGAGCAATCAAAAGCTGGCGTTGGAATGGTTGCAAATGCAAATTGCCGCGCCGACTCTGGCGGAATTCGCCCGTCAGTGGCGCAAGCAACACTCTGTGGCACAATCTACTAACATTCGTTTGGTGGATGTCTGTCAGTATTATCAAGGATTGTTGCACCAAAAACAGGCAGTGGAGTGGTTGCAAAAGCAAATCCAAGGGCCAGTCTTGGAAGATTTCACCCGGAAGTGGCGCAGTTAGCCCCAACCCACCCGTAGGGTGCGTCACCCCCGCCCACCCATGAGTGAGAACATCCACCAATCTCATGCGGGGGTGACGCACCAACCCGACCAACCCATGAGATTGGCCGGTGCGTGACGCCCGCTCCCTTCTTGGGGGGATAATCGCTACATCTAATCCGGGCGTCACGCACCCTACCGATAAATATTGTATAAAATATGCAGATTGGCTACCCGAGGATTGTATAAAACCTGCGGGTTATCCGGTTCGCCTAGGGGAGGGATGCCGCTGGGGGGGGATCCAGATGGAGCCTGGGAGGGAGTTTGAGGGGAATGAAACTCGGCTAAGAGATTGGGTAAAGAGAATTGATGAATTGGGGTCAGTCTCGAGGCGGAAGGTTATAATTGGCACAGACAAGGGTTGGCTCGATGGAAAGATGCCTTGTGTTGCCAACCAGGGAAGAGTACCACTATGCGATCGCCTTTATCTTGGCTGCCCCTAAAATTACCCCTACGACTGGTTTTGGTCGTTCCCTTTCTGCTGCTGCTGATTGCTACGGTTGCGATAACGGATTACAATTCATTTTTGGGCACCCAGAAATCCGTGCGGGAACTGACGCAGCAGTTAATGGTAGAAGTGGGCGATCGCGTGGAACTGTATTTGGACAATTACCTGGCATTGCCCCACCAGGTGAATCGCAGCCATGCCAATGCGGTGCGCTTTGGAACCCTAGACCTGCAAGATATGGATGCGGTGGAACGCTATCTCATCAAGCAAAGCTTTAACGTTGAAAACCTTCCGGATATTTTATACACCAACGAAGCGGGAAGTTTTCGGATTGCGGATTTCGTGGCGGGGAAGCGATCGCTGTGGGTGACGGATAGCCCGGACATTCGCGCTTTCCAACAGTACGAAATCACCGAAACCGGCGATCGGGGCAGATTGCTACAAGCGGGAAGCTACCCGCCGGGATGGGATATCCGAGAGCGCCCCTGGTATCGCTTAGCCCGAGAAACCCAACAAGCGAGTTGGAGCGATATTTATACCCTAGGGGATAGGTCGGATTTAACCATTAATGCCAGTTTACCGGTTTACGATCGCACCGACAACCAATTCATCGGCGCTTTTGCGGTTAATTTACACCTAACCCGTCTACAGGAGTTTCTGCAACACTTAAAAATCGGCAAATCGGGAATTGTCTTTTTAGTCGAACCCGACGGATCGTTAATTGCCAGTTCCACCGAGGAAGTCCCTTTCAAAACCATCGGCAAGGGCAATTTTCAGCGGATATTGGCCACAGAAAGCGTCAATCCGTTGGTGCGAGAAACCAGTCGGTTTCTTAATTCAAAGGGGACAGATTGGGCGGCGGTGAACAATGCAGAATTCGGGGAATTTCGCCACCAGGGACACACCTATTTTTATCAGCTTCAACCCTATAAAGACGAGTATGGGGTGAATTGGACGATCGCCACAGTGGTGCCTCGGTCTGATTTTACGAAATGGGCAGATATTTATCTGCGAAATACCCTGATATTTACGGCGATCGCAGTGCTAGTTTCCCTCGTCCTCGGAATTTGGCTGGCAAATGCGATCGCCCGTCCGATTTTTGCCCTCAGTCAAATTTCTGCCTCAATGGCGCAAGGAAATTTAAACCAGCGAGTACCCCATCATCGCTTACCCATTTTTGAAATTGCTCGCTTGGGGCGTTCCTTCAATCAAATGGCGGCACAATTGCAAGATGCCTTCGATCGCCTGCAAGCCGATTTGCGCGAATCCGAAGCCAAATACGCCACAATTTTTAGAAATTCTCCCGATCCGATTACCCTCATCACCTTAGACGAAGGACAGTGGGTTGAGGTGAATCATAGCTTTTTAGAATTCATTGGCTATCGGGAAGAAGAAATTCTCGGTCGCAGTGCAGAAGAACTCAATCTGCTGGTCAATCCCGATCGCAGACAACAGATCCTCGCCGAACTGAAAGAAACCGGGAGCGCGATCGCCCGGGAATTGCACTGGCGCACCAAATCCGGTGAAATCAAAGTTGGCTTAATCTCTTGCGAAATTATCTACATCGATAGCCAACCGTATGTGCTCACCATTGGCAAAGACATTAGCAAACTCAACCGCATAGAAGCCGCCTTGCGCGAAAGCGAAAACCGATTTCGGTTAGCCGTGAAATATGCCCCGGATGTGTTTGCTATTTACGATCGCGCTCGGCGCTTTGAATACGTGAACGAACGCGGATTGGAGAAAACCGGCTGGCCTTTAGAGCGTTTTCTAGGTCGGCGGGATGAAGAGTTATTTCCCCCAGAAGTTACCGCCGGCTACTTGCCGATTTTGCAGCGCACCGTGGAAAGCAAAACCCTGCAAGAGGGGGAATGCACCATTCAATTACCCGGTCGAGATTCCTACACGATCGCGGTCAAATACGTGCCGATGTTGGATGAAACGGGAGAAATTCAGCAAATATTGGGGATTACGTTCGATATTACCGAACGCAAGCAAATGGAAGAAGCCCTGCGGCAAAGTGAAGCGCGATTTCGAGAAATTGCCGAAACCATCGACCAATTTTTCTTTCTGCGATCGGCCACCACGGGAGAATTTATGTACGTCAGTCCAGCTTACGAAAAAATATGGGGACGACCCTGCGAGGAATTGTATCGCAATCCGACCAGTTGGCAGCAGAGCATTCATCCCAACGATCGCGAATTGGTGAAGCAATCTCTCCGGCGACAAGTTAATGTGGATTCCGTAAAAAGAGAATATCGAATTATCCGTCCCGATGGGGAAATTCGCTGGATTTTGGCACAAATTAATTCCGTGCGCGATGAAGCGGGCAACCGACTTCATATAGTAGGTTTTGCCACGGATATTAGCGATCGCAAACGAGCCGAACTCGCCCTTGAGAAACAAACCCAACGCGAACAATTACTCAACCAACTGATTCGATCCATCCAACACTCATTGGACTTGCCCACCATTTTTGCCACCGCCACCGCCGGCATTGCCGAACTGCTGGGATTCAAGCGGGGAGTGGTGGCGCAGTACCTGAGCGATCGGGGGGTTTGGAAGCATGTTGCTACCTATCGCGAATCCCTCGAATTACTGGACGAGATGGGGCAAGAAATCCCCGATGAGGGCAATCCCTTGGCGGCGCAATTAAAGCAAAATCAAGTGGTTTTCATTGAAGATACAACCTCTATTCAAGATCCAATTAACCAATGGTTAGCCAATCAGCGTCCGGGGAGTTGGTTGTTAGTCCCCCTGCAGGTGAACGGCATCGTCTGGGGATCCCTGAGTTTGTCCAATCCCACGCCACTCCCGTGCTTAAAGGAGGAAATCGAGTGGATTCGTCGCGTGGTGGAGCCATTAACCATTGCCATTCACCAGGCGAATCTCTATCAAGCCAGTCAGCAAGCCCAAGCGGCTTTGCGCGAAAGCGAACAGCGCTATCGCGGTATCGTGGAAGACCAAATCGAAACCATCGCCCGCCTGAAATTGGATGGCACTTTCACCTTCGTGAATGACGCCTACTGTCGTTATTTTGGCATTCCACGCGAAGACCTCATCGGCCATAATTATCACCCAGTTGTGTTTGAGGAAGACCGGGAAAGGGTCGATCTCCTGGTACACTCCATGAGTAAAGAAAATCCGCTGATTACTATCGAAAATCGGGTGATTGTCGGCGAGGAAATTCGCTGGACGCAGTGGGTGAATCGGCTGATTTTCGACAAGAATGGAGAGGCGATAGAACTGCAAGTGGTCGGGCGGGATATTCACGATCGCGTTTGCGCCGAACAACAGTTACACATCGCGCTCACTCGACTGCAAAACCTGGCTAGGGCAGTGCCGGGAAATATTTATTCGATGGTGCAACATCCCGATGGTTCTCTGGAATTTGAATATATCAACCGCCTCATCGAAGATATTGTGGAAACTTCGTTAGAAGAGGTGTTAAAAGATCCATACCCTCTGATTGTCGGTGGCATTCACCCGGACGATCGCCCGGGCTATTTGGCGCAGGTGGAGCGCTGCGCTCAAACCCTGGAAACCTTTAAATATGAATGGCGGATTATCACCCCTTCTGGGAAGGTGAAATGGTTGCAGGGGCACTCGCAACCCGAACCCCGAGACAATGGGGATTTTGTGTGGCATGGGATTGTATTGGATATTAGCGATCGCAAGCAAGTTGAAGCCGCCTTGCAAGAAAACGAGCGCAAATTTCGCGGCGTCTTCGATACCGTCGCCGGGGGTCTGTGTCTGGTGTCGGTGGCAGGTGGATTTTTAGACGTCAATGGCGCATTATGCGAAATGCTGGGCTATCGCAAATCGGAATTGCTGTCTATCCGCTGGCAGGATATCGTCCATCGAGAAGACCAAGCGCGGGAGTTCCAATGCTTCGAGGCTATTTATCGTCAGGAGATGGATTCCTGTCAGCTCGAACAGCGATTTGTGCGGCAAGATGGAACGATTTTGTGGGGAGTGTTGAGCGTTTCTTTAATGCGAACACCGGAGGATATGCCGCTTTATCTGATTGCCCAAATTACGGATATTAGCGATCGCTTCCACGCGGAACAAGAATTGCTCGAAACCAAAATCAAGCTTTCGGAATCCCTGCTGTTTGGGGGCATGGGATATTACGAACTGAACCTGAAACGGGAAATTTTCCAATTCACCGATGAGTGGTACGCGATTATCAACACCACCGCCCAGGCGCAGAATGGCTACCAGATGTCCCTAAAAGAGGGCATTCGCCGCTTTGAACCGCCGGAATATCGGGGCACCTTCAATCGCGAAATTCAAAAAATACTCACCCCTTCGGATTCCACGCAACTGTTTTATACCCTGACGCCTACTATCTGTGCGGAAGGAAAAATAATTTGGTTGCAGTCGCGGTTTAGACTGCTATGCGATGAAAATGAAACTCCGGAAAAATTAGTAGGAATTGCCATTGATATCACCGATCGCAAAGCAGCGGAAGATAAACTGCGCTCTAGTTTGCTGCGCGAAAAAGCGATCGCCCGCACTCTAGAAAGAATGCGCGAAACCTTGGAAATCGAAAGAATTTTCCAAACCACCACCGAGGAATTGCGCGAGATTTTAGGGTGCGATCGCGTCTCCGTTTACCAATTTCTCCCCGATTGGAGTGGCAAATTTATTGCCGAATCCGTTGCGCCAGCTTGGGTTCCCTTAGTGGGAGAAAACATTCAGCGCGTTTGGACAGATTCTTACTTACAAGAAACCAAAGGCGGGCGCTACCGCAATCGGGAAATCTTTGCGGTTAACGATATCTATAAAGCTCAGTTAACCCCCTGTCATATCGAACTCCTAGAACAGTTTCAAGCGCGCGCCTTTTGCGTCGTTCCCCTGTTCGTGGGGGAAACCCTCTGGGGACTGCTCAGTGCCTATCAAAATTGCGGTGCGCGCCAATGGAAATCTACATCAATTGACTTTTTAAATCACATTGCCATTCAGTTAGGAGTTGCCATTCAACAAGCGGAACTGTTTGCCTACATTCAGCAGCAGTCGGTGGAATTGCAACAGGCAAAAGAAGCCGCCGAAGCCGCCAACCGCGCCAAAAGTGAATTTCTGGCGAATATGAGTCACGAATTGCGGACACCGCTGAATGCGATTCTCGGCTTCGCTCAAGTGCTGGGGCGCGATACCCAACTCGCGCCGCCGCACCAGGAAAAAATTGGGATTATCAATCGCAGTGGAGAACATCTGCTCAGTTTGATTAACGATATTTTAGAAATTTCTAAAATAGAAGCGGGACGAGTGACGCTCAATCTCAGTCGTTTTGACTTTTATGCATTGTTAGATACCGTAGAATCCATGCTGGAAATCAAGGCAGAAACCAAGGGGTTGAGGTTAATTTTCGATCGCGATCCTACCCTGCCGCGTTTTATCGCTACCGATGAAGGAAAACTGCGTCAAGTCCTGACGAATTTGGTGGGCAATGCGATTAAGTTTACTGCCGAAGGCGGGGTTGGCTTGCGGGTGAGGGAATGTCCTGTGTCTGTGTGGGACAACCTGGATGAGGATGGGGTTGTTTTAGGGTTTGAAGTGGAAGATAGCGGACCGGGAATTCCTGCTGAAGATATCGAACATCTGTTCGATCCGTTCGTGCAGACTACCACCGGGAAAAAATCGGCGGAAGGCACCGGTTTGGGGTTGACGATTAGCCGCAAATTCGTGGCGATGATGGGGGGCGATATGGGGATCTCTAGCGAAGTGGGCAAGGGAACTGTGGTGAAATTTAACATTCAGGCGACTCGCGCCCGCGCTAGTGATATCGAAACCACCCTTCCCCTGCGCCGCGCGATCGCCTTAGAACCGCATCAACCCACCTATCGCATTCTGGTGGTAGACGATCGCGCCGAAAGTCGTCTGCTGCTGCGTTATGTTCTCGAACCGATAGGTTTTGAAGTGCGCGAAGCTGAAAATGGGGCAGAGTGCATCAAAGTTTGGGAAACTTGGCACCCGCATTTGATTTGGATGGATATGCGAATGCCGGTGATGAATGGGTACGATGCCACTCGCTACATCAAGTCCCACTTGCAAGGTCAGGGAACGGTGGTGATTGCCCTCACGGCTAGTGTATTTGAGGAAAATCGCAGTATAATTCTATCAGCCGGCTGCGATGATTTCGTGCGTAAACCCTGTCGGGAAGAGGTGATTTTCCAAAAAATTGCCGAACATCTCGGGGTGCGCTATCGTTATGCCGAACCTCCCTCCTCTGCGCTTGGCGATCCCAGCGATTGTCTGGAAAATTTAACTTCTGCGTCGGTTAACTCCGATTTGGCCCTGGCATCAGCTTCCCTGCAAGGAATGCCCCCGGAGTGGATCCAAGCATTGCATCAGGCAGCGATTTGTGCCGATAGTATGGCGATCGCGGATCTGCTCGATGAAATTCCCGCAGAACATGCTGGTTTGGCTAAAATCCTGACCGATTGGAGTGACAATTTCCGCTTCGATAAAATTACTACACTCGCGGAGAACTCGAGCCATGAATAAACAACAGCTTTACCCGGAAACTTCGACAATCGCCGATATTTTGTTGGTGGATGACGAACCGAATAATTTGCGGTTGCTCGCTAATATGTTAACGGAACAAGGATATAAAACTCGAGGGGTAATTAATGGACCGATGGCGTTAAAAGCTGCAACTTCTTTGCCGCCCGATTTGATTTTACTCGATATTATGATGCCGGAGATGGATGGTTATCAGGTCTGTCATTTATTGCAACAAGATTCGCGCACTTGCGAAATTCCGGTAGTTTTTGTCAGCGCGAAAGGCGAAGGCGTAGATAAAGTGAAAGCTTTTGCCGTAGGGGGAGTGGATTATATCACAAAACCCCTGCAATATGAAGAGGTATTTGCCCGCATTGAATATCATCTAAAATTATATCGCTTGCAAAAAAAACTTGAAGAACAAAATGTCCGTTTAAATGAAGAAAATTGTCAAAGACTGTTAGCCGAAAAACAACTCCAGGAAAAAAATCAGCAGTTAGAAGCGGAAATCGAGTTACGCAAAACTACAGAAGAAGCCCTGCAGCAATCGAATGCAGAACTGGCGCGGGCGAATGCGGAACTAGAAGAGTTTACCGCGATCGCTTCTCACGACTTAAAATCCCCCCTCTCTACGATTAGCGGCTACGCGCAACTGTTGCAAATCCGCTATGGTTCCCAACTGAATGGCGAGGGAAATGATTACCTGAGTAGCATTTTACGAATCTGCCACCGGATGAACGAGTTGATTGGGGATTTGCTCAGTTATTCCCGCTTAAACAAGCAGCCAGACTCGTTTAAATCCCTCGAGTGCGAGATCTTGATTCGTCAGGCGTGCGAAAATCTAGAACGCGAAATAGACTCCACTGGGGCGGCGATTCTCTACGAGAATTTACCCCAGATATTCGGCGATCGCAACGCTTTGGTACAACTGTTTCAAAACTTAATCGGGAATGGGCTAAAATATCGCAGTCAAGCTGTACCTGAAATTCGCATTACTGCCTCTGAGAAAGGCGATCGCCTGGTGTTTGCCATTCGCGATAATGGCATCGGAATCGACTCCCAATACCTCGACAAAGTGTTCCTTCCTTTCAAACGCTTCCACAAAGATAATACTCCGGGAACCGGCATGGGGTTAGCCATTTGTCGCAAAATCGTCGAAAGTCACAGCGGTTCGATTTGGGTGGAGTCGAAATGCGATCGGGGTTCTACATTTTATTTTTCTCTCCCGCAAATCGAAGCAAGTTCTCTCCAAAATGATAGTTAATTCTCCCATAATGGGGTCGTTATATTAATCCCAGATCGGGGTGGGCATTGCCCACCCTACAATATTACTCGATTTCTAATTTAACGTTTTTGTTTTGCAATTTCGATTGCCACCATTGCTCGAAAAATTGCTCTTGCAGTTGCCGTTTCAGTTGCCCTTCTAAAGTGGGAGCAATGCGCTCTTCTAAACGGAGGATGCTGTGACGCCCTTCAAATTCCACCGGACCGACTATATCCCCTGGTTGTGCGGAGGCAAGTGCGTCGCGCACTTGGGGGGGTAATTGAGAGATAGCTACAGATCCCATCATCCCATTATAGAGGCGATCGTTGGTTTGAGAATGCTCTCTGGCAACGGTGGCGAAATCGACCCCGTCTTCGGTAAGTTCTCGCTTCAGTTCTTCCGCTTTGGCGCGATCGCCGAGCACAATGCGAGAGAGTACCGCCTGCTCGAATAAGGGTTTATTCTCGTTAAAATACTGTTCCACCCGTTCCGAGGTCACTTCGTTTTTCAGTTGCTCCACTTTCAACCCCATTGCAAATTGATACCGGAATGTGGTATAATTCAACCCTTGACTTTCCAGCCATTTGTCAAAGCGATCGGGTTGCACTAATTCATTTTGCAAGCGAAAGTTGATAATCGTCTGTTCCAGGCGGGTGGAGTCTACTTCCATTTCTCCGCGTTGTTCTAGCTCTTTCTCGATAATGTGCTGGCGCAGAATTCGCATCAGGAATGGCTGCAGTTCTCCGGTAAAGCGCAGATAACCTAACGCTTGGCGCAAGGAGATGCTTTCGTCGTCAATACTGATAAACTTTTCAGGATCCATGTTGAGTGGTAATGCACAATCATTGTCGAAACACCAACAGGTATAGTAGCGCATTGCTGCCACTGTGGGGATAAACGCGCCGATTCGCGCCGATCGCCACCGCGAACCTGGGCGATTATTGCAGCATGGCTTCTAGTTTTTGCTGATTCCAGAGGTTCTGGTACAGGCCCTTTTGCTGCACCAGTTCGCTGTGGGTGCCGCTTTGGACGATGGTACCGCGATCCAT
The DNA here is from genome assembly GCF_035615515.1 of Phormidium sp. CCY1219. Lineage (GTDB taxonomy): Bacteria > Cyanobacteriota > Cyanobacteriia > Cyanobacteriales > Laspinemataceae > CCY1219. The sequence continues at coordinate 2,007 of NZ_JAJENT010000528.1, read as the reverse complement.
GACTAAAATGCGATCGGCACTGGCGGCGGCGGACATCTGATGGGAAATAAAAATCACCGTTTTGCGTCTGGTTCCGCCAGAGAGGTTATTCAAGATATCTGTGGCGGTTTGATTGTCTACGCTGGAGAGGGCATCGTCTAAAATCAGCACCGGTGCGTCCATCAGCAGCGCCCTCCCTAAGGCCATCCGCTGGCGCTGTCCCCCGGATAGGGTAATTCCCCGTTCTCCTACCATCGTCTCGTAGTGCTGGGGAAAGTTGAGAATTTCTAGGTGGATTTGCGCTTGTTTGGCGGCGGATTCGATTTGCATGTCCTTCGCCAGGGGGTTGCCATAGCGGATGTTGTTGCGGATGGTGGTGCTAAATAAAAAGCTTTCTTGCGGAACGTAGGCAATGTTCGATCGCAAATCGGCTAATTTCACTTCGGTGATATCTTTGCCATCTAGATACAATTGACCTGGCCCAATATCCAGCAAGCGCGGAATCGCATTGGCGAGGGTGGATTTCCCTGACCCAATCGGTCCGACGATCGCTACGGTTTGACCCGGTGTAATTTCAAAGGTGACGCCATCGAGGGCGGGGGTTTTGCTTCCCGGATAGCGGTAAGTGAGCTGACGACCGCTGACGCGCCCTTTCACCGCCTCGGTGAGGGCGATCGCATCCGGTGTGTCTTTGATTTTCGGTTCTACCGCAAAAATTGACTCCACGCGATCGATGCTGACTTCGCCCCGTTGGTAGGCGGTAATCGTAAATCCCAGTAGCGCAGTGGGAAATACTAACCGTTCCACGTACAGCAGCAGGGCGACAAAATCCCCAACGCTGATTTGCCCAGTGGCGATCGCGTTGGCTCCAAATGCTAGCAGAATCAGCAAACTGAAACTGGCTAATCCCCCGAGAATGGGAAACAAAAGACTTCGGGTTTTGGCTAGTTTCAAATTCGCGTGCAAATATTGGCTGTTGAGTTGGCGAAATGCCCGTCGCTCGTTTCCTTCTTGGGCGTAGATTTTAATCAGCCCGATCCCGCTCATGTCTTCTTGGATCAGTTCGCTCACTCCCGAGAGCTCCTCTTGCACCCGCTGTTGCTGGGTGCGGAGGCGATCGCTAAACAGTTGTACTAAAATTAGCATCACGGGATACACCGCGATCGCCAAGAGGCTCAGTTTCACGTGGATTCCCAGCATCACCGGCAGGGTCAACCCATAGGCAAAAATGGTATTCACCACACTCAATACCGCAAACCCCAGTAAGCGCCGAATGTTATCTACATCCGAGGTGGCGCGGTTGATTAAGTCCCCGGCGGTATTGGTGGCAAAATAGGAGGGTTCTAGGGTCAGCAGATGTTGAAAGATGCCTTGTTTTAGGTCGAATTCTACCTGTCTGCCTACCCCAAACAGCAATATCCGCGAGAATACCCGAATCACCCACATCAGGCTGGCTAAAATCAGGATCGAGAATACGTAGTAAAGAATGCGATCGAAGCTGAAGGTGACTTGCAGTTCGTCAATCCCATTGCGGATCAGCAGGGGAATGTACACTCCCACCGCATTGACGATGAAAAGGGTAAAAATCCCCAAGGATGCTTTTTTCCAGTGGGGACGCATGTAGGTGCCGAGTTTTTGCAGTTGCGATCGAGCCATGTTTTATGGAATGTTTTTCACCCTGTTTATTGTAAATTATTGTAAATACCTCGGGGCGATCGCGTTTCCCTTCTGCAATCTGTTATCCCCATTGCCCCTTTTTTCGGAATCGCTTGACAAGGGAGATGAGCATCGGGTATAATGAGACCGTGGCGGCAGGCAGGGCTGTTAAGCAATGCATAGATTGCTTATGGGTGCTGGGTGGGTTTCAAAATTAAGCTTCATTTATCATCATATCACCTCATCCCCTTTCTGGCAAGACCGGGCCGGCGCATTTTTTTTCGGGGTTGACAAGGGATATGAGCATCGGGTATAATGAGACCGTGGCGGCAGGCAGCACGCTTAAGCAATGCATAAATTGCTTAAGCGTGC
>NZ_JAJENT010000527.1:0-2457 GCF_035615515.1 Phormidium sp. CCY1219 | reverse complement strand
GGGGGACCGGGGGTCAGTCGCTCGGCTTATATCCCCACGGATAAATCCGGGGGCTTTACGCCGATTCTCGGTAAAGAGGGGAAGATTGGTTGGGCATGATAGATTACCCCAAGGTCTCAATGGCTGCAAACCGCGTTCGCGTCGCTGCCTCAATGATACCATCTGCTATGGTGCTCGTACTCCTCGAGTCGAGCCATACCCAGGAAGACCCCTAGTTTTTACCACAACTCCAATGCCTTGGTTTGTCAAAATAGAAGCAGGAATCGTCGATAAACCCACCTTCGATAAGTACGTCCCCGCCCATAAAGCCTACGTCAAGGATTTAATCGCCAAAGGGCATAAAGCCAAAACCGGCTACTGGGCTTGTCGCGGCGGCGGAATGATGCTCTTCGAGGCAGAATCGATGGAAGAAGCGCAACGACTCGTCGCCGAAGACCCGCTGATTCAGAATGGTTGCGTCAACTATCAGGTTTATGAGTGGTGCATCGCGATCGAGTAAAAAAAATTTGCCTTTTTTGGCGAGTTTAGTAGACAGTGGCGCAGAAATGGTGTTATAGTAGGAAACGATCCGGACCCATGCGGTCACAACGCCCAAACTTTGTCAGGACCGGAAGGTAGCAGCAACACGGGATGCTTGTGGCAGGCGTGGTATCCGGGTCACTTTTTTTAGAGTTCCCCCGATGGGCCAATGTAGGGGACGGCGGCGCTTTGGCACCCCCCGTTAGCCACCCGAGGAAAAGATGACCTATCCTGGGATCGGTAATCCATTTGCGCGTATTAAGGAGCAGCAGTTTCTATGCCTGGTTTCGGCGATATGCTTCAAAAAGCATTTTATCTTGGCGTCGGGATAGCCTCCTATGCTGGCGAAAAAGCCACGGGAAAAGTAGGGGAACTCACAGAGCAAGCTCAAAAGCTGGCTGATGAAATGGTGGAACGCGGCGAGATGAGCACGGAAGAAGCTCGTCGGTTCGTGGATGAGATGATGAAACAGGGACAGCAGAATTTTCAGCAACCCCCATCGAGTCAGACCCCACCTCGAGAGCCACGACGCATCGAAATTATCGAAGAAGACGAAGAGTCATCTGGAGAAAAGCCAGAAGACAAGCCAAAGGATGTAGATAACCTGCGCGACCAGGTACAATCATTACAGGAAGAACTCCGTCGGCTTCAGAATGAGTAGAAGGCGGTGGCTGCAGTAACGGGGCAAACAATGATGATGGAAGATTGGCCGCAAGAATTCTTTAAAATGATAGACACAGCAGCAGAAGAGGTCGATCGCTTTTTTGAAGAAGTGACCGAAGAGGTCACGGAATTTGTGGAGGCGATCGGAAAATTTTCTGAAGAAATGATGGATCTTTCGGAAGAGTTAACCGAAGAATGGCAAACTGCGATTGTGAACGAACTCGACCAATGTTTTGAGGAGTTAGTCGATCCCCTGTTCGACTTCTATTTAGGGCTGGATGACTTTCCGGAAACTCCAGACCAATTCGTGTCCTACGTGCCACCAACCGAAGAGAAAAATTCCGTCTGTATCGGGTGCAAGAATTATCACGGTCAAGTCTACGGCGGAAATCTGCTCGTCTGTGGGATGCATCCCTACGGCTGGGATGCCGGGGGTGACTGCCCCGACTGGGAATCTGAAACAATGTGAGTGACGAGAGGCGCGGCGATCGCGCCTCTCGTTTGGTACCTTATATAAGGTGCTTCGTCTTCTTCCGGTTGATGGCTCTGGATAAGATAGAAGAGTCACCGCGTTTGAGAGCCAACGGGGTAGCAGACCACCACCATAGGCGATCGCTGATTAGAGCGTTTTGAAGTATCTGGCCACTGGCCACAGTCGGAAGCCCACCTTTTCATAGGTGTGACCTGCGCGAGCATGACCGGGATCGCCGCCAGTCTCCACCATAGCAATCGACATCCCCGCCTCTTTCATCCAATCCAGAGCGAATGCTGTCAGAGCGCTGCCTATGCCCTGCCCTTGCAAATCTGGATCCACAGCAACCATGTAGATTTCACCCATCCTCTCCTCCCAGTGTAGTTTCACAGCTACAAAGCCCACAATAGAATCTGCATCAATAGCTACCCATACGCTGCTGTCTGTCCGCCCCGCAGACATCCTCCACAGCCTTCTGCTGACTCACAAGCCAATTCTCGGGAGAGAACACCCGGTATAGGTCAGCGTCCATCGCCTTCTGAATTGACTCAAAGCCTGGAGTCCATGCCCGAAGCGAAAGACGAACAACGGCATCAATGTGGCGTGGGTCATAGGGTTCGATTTTCATCTCGGGATAACCTCTAGAATATAATGGAGGATGTTAGCCGATAATTGATTTTTTAATCAAAAAATGCTAGAGTAGCCGTATGTCGCAACTGCCTAAGATTTGTCAGGAACCCCATCCCTAAAGGGAGGGGCTTGGTAAGACTTTATTTTCCCAAGCTCACCTGACCAGAAGACCA
>NZ_JAJENT010000526.1:0-8993 GCF_035615515.1 Phormidium sp. CCY1219 | reverse complement strand
TTTAGGCTGGTCAGGTGGTTAGAAGTACAAGCCCCTGGCTTTAGACATGGGGTTGGTTTCTACGGAGTCCCTGACGTTATACCAACTGCGGCAGGATCTATTGTAAACCTAAAGATTTAAAACCTAAAGTGTACGGTTTGTTTCTGAGAAGACAATTAAATATCTACCGTTGCTTTTCACAAATTGTAACTTGTCAATCCTCCCAGCTAAATTTCTAATTATCAATTATCAATTCTCAATTATCAATGCTCAATGCTCAATTTTTAATTTCCAATTATCAATTCTCCAGTCTCAATTTTCCACTCCCGCGCATCTACGGCGATGATTCAGAGTCAATTCGGCGTAGGATAGTGACAGAGCAAAGAAAAAGTGACGCGAGATAGCTTCGTTAATGGACATCATCGAGTTTTTCGATCGCAGTGCCGGGAAGTGGTTCTCTCAGAGAACCCGTCAAGATTTAGTTGCCGATCGATCCACTGCAGCCACCACCGATTTATGGATAGACCCCCTTTCCACCACCGAAACCGACGTGGTGCAACTGTGCCAACAGCAGGGGGTGGATCCGGCGGACGCCCTATGTGCTGCCCGGATCCGATGGGAAAGCAAACCCATGTTTAACGAACCCAAAGAATCCGGGGCCACAATTCTCGTCCCCTTGGGCGATCGCCCTCAATCCACCGAAGGGAAACTATTGCACCAACCCCCTTCCCCCGACAGTTTTCTACGGGGTCGCTTCCTGATTGGCAGCGATGACGCCGTGACTCTAATCGCCGAGTCGGACACCCTTTACGCCGAAGAGCGCATCTGGTTTGCCAGTGAAAATTTGCGACTGCGGACGAGCATCGTCAAACAGCCCGACGGTTTTAGCAAAGCATCTTTCTATAGCGAAATTCGCATGAAAGGATAACCTCACTGGGTATCGGACTGATTCGGGGCAGACTCGCGAGGGGTTTGGGCAACCGCTTTCAGCCTGGAGTAGAAATCCGATGGCGGCACCTTGGGGGTGAACTGATGAATCGGACTTTCAGGCAAAGACTCGCCATCCCGGTGGCGTACGGATTCGCTTTTCTCGGGGGCGCGAGTCTCGGGTAAGGGTTGTTCGGGCGGTTTAGATGTTTTAGACGCCCCGGAGTTGGGAGACAATGGCGGCGCAGATGGGGCGGGTTTTTCGCGCCACAGATCCGCGAGCAAATCGTCAAGTTCGCTATCCACCGCTTCGATGAGTTGTTCCCGACTCAGAAGCGATGGCACCTTGGGGGACTTGGCGACGGGCCGAGAGGATGCGGAAGCGGGTTTAGCGGGAGAAGGGGGAGGCGGAGAAGTTTTCTTCCGATCGCCAATGGTAGGGGAAGCAGGGCGATCGCTTTGCGGCGATGGCTGTTTCGGTAACTCCGCCCCCCAGGGTGGTGGCGATCGCCGCGCATCTCCCGAGGATTTTTTCTGTTCCGCGGGTTGGCTTTCCCCAGGGGGCCGACCCTTGGCGGTGGGTTTTGGGGAGAATACCCCGGCGGGTGGATCCGCAGGTTTTACCGGTGGAGGGGCAATTTCTGGCACCTCTTCCAACTGGGGCGAGACCGCTTCGATCCTGGCGGGAGGAGAATCGGTTTGCCCCGACGCTTTCCACTCCACAGGCAATTTGCTGCAAACTAAACTTTCAAATTCGTGGTTGAAATGATAAAGCGGCTGATTGCGCCGTTTCCAACAGGCCAAAATATGCGTCACCGAAACGGCTTTGTACCGCCCTTGGTACAATGCCTCGATCGCCCCCAGACGCACCCAAGCTGCCGGATACTCTTTGAGCCATTCGGCAACCAACTGTTCTGGGGTCTTGCCCCCTCTATCAAAACTGTAGTGAACCAGCAGTGCCTTGACACTGGCAACTGCGGTATCTTTAGCCGCTTCTGTCATCGTTACTGCCTGTGGGCGAATTCCAGCTTTTCCTGATTTTAAGTTTTGCCGATCGCTATTTTTTCTTACTCCAAAATTTTTAACCGTGACCATCGTAACAATTCACTTTTACAGTGCATGAAATAAGTCCCCAACTTCTTCGCGCAACCGCCCCATTCCATGCGCCGATTTTGCCCCTGCGCTTCAGCCAAACCCAACGGTTCGCGTTCCCGAGGGATTCTCCCCGGGGGAAAGCGAATCCAACCCCATATCATCCCAACACTCAGACCCCATCCTCGCCTCCATCCCCGAAAGGCTATGGGGATTGCAGCGCGAATCCGAGGGCGGGCATGGTGTGGCGATTGTCCCCTTGCGATCGCAAAACTGTGCCGTTTTCACCCCCTACCCGTGCATGACTCGTTTTCTTCTTCTAGAATCCATCGGCAAATGTGGAATTACATCACCCAGGGAATGAAGAGACAGTCTCACCACCCTTGCCCGAGGAAGGGTCAACCTGCAAGAATTTTCGCCCCTGCTCTTGACAATTCGTCACGGTTGTGGTATGCAAAAAAGAGTCGGTTAAACTACCCAGAGTCACCTTCGGCAAGAGTGACGCGATCGCGGCCCTGGCTTTTGGAGCGATACAATGCTGCGTCAGCCGCCTCCAAAGTCGCCTCAGCGCTCAAACCGCACTCGGGAAAACAAGCCACCCCCAACGAAATGGTAATCGAACCGAGGGATTGACCGCGATGCTGCACCTGCAACTGTTTCACCCCTTCTCTGAGTTCCTCGGCTCTGCGATAGGCATCATCAAGAGACGCATCGGGCATAATCACGGTTAGCTCTTCGCCGCCATAGCGACAGGCGATATCCGAGGTGCGAATGTTGTTTTGCACGAATTCCCCCAGGGCGCGCAGAATGGCATCCCCCGCATCGTGACCGAAGGTATCGTTAAACTGCTTGAAGCGATCCACGTCGAGCATGATCGCGCTGAGGGTTTGCTTTCCTCGGGAGGCGCGGTGGATTTCCCGTTCTAAAGAATCTTGCAGGTAGCGCCGATTGTAAAGCCCGGTGAGCGGATCGCGAATGCTTTGATTGTGCAGGGTTTCGCGCAGTTTTAAATTCGCCAATGCCAGGGAGACATGTTCCGACACCGTGCGCGCCAACTGGCGTTTCGCCGGGGTCAGTGCCCCCGCTTCTTGGCTTGCCAGATAAAACATCCCCATCGTTTCACCCTGGGCCATCGTCTGCACGCACACCGACTCCGCCCAGTGCGAGTCAGAGTGGATATGGTTGCAGGCTAACCCGGCACAGTGGCGATCGACCCAATGCAACTGACCCCGACGCAGTGCCCAGCATTCATTGGGGGCAAACATCGTTTGGGTGGGGAGAGACTCGCCCCACGTGGACACCGCCTCGACTACATTGTTCGCATCGTCGAGAATGAATACCCCTCCCGAAGTGCCGGGAAATAAGGGTTCTATCAGGGCGCTCAGGGCCTTGTAGGCTTCTTCCACGCTCAAGCACGCTTGCAGGAATTCATTCATTTGCCCGAGCAGATCCATTTCTTGGTTGCGTTTTTCCAGTTCGCTCACCCAGCCTTTGAGTTTGGCATTGGCTTCGTGCAAGTCTTCTTCGGCGCGCTTGCGATAGGTGATGTCGCTGGCGGTGCCGAGAATCTGCTCCGGGATGCCGCGATCGCTGCGCGAAAATACCGTGTCGCGACTGATGAACCAGCGCCAGCGATCGCTGGCGTCTTTGAGCCGATACTCGAACTCGAGAATGTCATCCTCCTCTAGGGTGATTCGCCGTTGGAAATATCCTCGCACGCGATCGCCATCCTCCGGGTGCAATAGGGTTTCGAATACCCCCTCTCCCATGTGGCGAATTTGTTCCGGCGCATAACCGAGAATTTCGGCGATCGGGCGATTTTCATAAAGATTTCGTCGTTCGCTCAAGTCGTAAATGTACAAAATATCCGGCGTGGTTTCGGCAATTCGCTGAATAAACCGTTGGCTGGAAAGCAGTTCGGCTTGGGAGTGCTTGCGCTCCTGAATTTCGCGCTGCAGTTGCTCGTTGGCTTGCTTTAATTCCGCAGTGCGTTCTTGAACTTTGATTTCTAATTCATCTTTGGATTGTTGCAGTTGTACTTCCGCGTGGGTGGCGCGATCGAGTTCGAGTTGAGCTTGCTCGAATAAGGTGGATTGTTTGATGGCGATCGCTACTTGCGTGGCCAATTTTTGCAGAAAATCAATTTCCGATTGCTTCCATTTTCTCGGCTCGGTACAGTGATGGGCAATCAGCAATCCCCACAGCTCTTCTCCTTGCAAAATCGGCACCACTAAATTCGCTCGAACCTGATATTGCTCCAGAAATTCCACATGACACTGAGTCAATTTGGCCCGATAAATATCTTCAATCGCTTTCGTGCGTCCTTTTTTATACGGTGCCACCCAAGATTCGGCGCAGGTATCTTTTATCGTTCTGCCGAGAATCGATAAGTGCTTGTTTCTCACCGATTCTACGGCAACCATCCCGCTCCAATCCGGTTCAAAGCGATAAATAATCACCCGATCGGTTTGCAGCAGTTGCCTAACCTGAGATACGGTGGTATTCAGAATTTCCTCGAGATTGAGCGACTCGCGAATCCGCAGGGCAATTCTCGCTAAAAGACGCTCTCTCGAAGCTTGTTCCTGTAGTTTTGCCGTGCGAAGGTTAACTTCTCTTTCCAGTTCGATGTTGCGATTGTGCAACAGTTCGACTTTCTCTGCTTGCAAGGTCCAGACTTTTTGCTCTAATCCCTGAATCACCTGATACAGTTGACTCGAATCCAGGGTTTCCATCAAACTCCCTTGGGTAATAATTCCGAGCAATTCTCCGTTATTGCCGCAGATAATTACCCGTTCTAAATTGCGTCGCTGCATCTGCTGATGGGCGGTCCATACCGACTCTTGCTGATGCAAGCAAAAAAGCGGCGCACGCATCACCTTTTCGGCGGGAATCTGTTCGAGATCCAGTTCGAGGGCTAAAAAATGGACGATATCTCGTTCGGAGATCGTCGCGATCGGCACCATCGCCGAACCGTTGTTTAAATTCGCACCGTCTACCCCAGGGGATTTGTCGATGACCACGACAGAACTGACTCGATGCGCTACCATTTGCTGAACGATATCGAGCAACGAGGTACTGGGTTCGGCATGAATCATGTCGGTTGCCATCACTTCTTCGACTTTTCGTCGTTTCAGCAAATCGGCGGGTTTGAGGATTCGGCGAATGGTATCGAGGGTAACAATTCCCACCGCTTTTCCGCTTTCGCTGACAATGGGTAAGTGGCGAATTTTATGCTTCCTAAAAATTTGAAGAACGCTAAAAATATCTCGAACATCCGCTTCGTGCAGGGTAATCAAGTTGAAGGTCATTACGTCAGCAACGATGACGCCTTCTAGATTCATTTCTCGAGCGGCAAACTGCACAAAATCCCACTCGGTTAGCAGTCCGACAAGTCGCTCGTCTTCTACCACTAAAATGCAATTCGGGGGAATTTTATTTCCGTTATTCTTATAGGACGAAGGCGTAAATTTCGGCCACTGGCAACTCTGGCTTTTTTCTAAGAGTAAGGCGATCGCTTGGACTAATTCCGTTTCCGGATGGACGGTTAAAATATTACGTTCGATAGCGGTTTCTGGCGCTAATGAAGATATGGGTAAATCTTTAAGTTGCATAGAAATGGGTTTGATGGTACTCATGGAAACACAACCGGAAATAATCAGGTTTAGATATTCTCGTTACCAAAATTGGTGTGAATTCTAGGCAGGAATAATACGCTATAGAGAATTATGGTGCGGATAATTCTCCGGCTTACTTATTATTGCAGATTTTTCCCCTAAGCTGCATCCATCCTCAGAGTGAAGTTTTCCGCCCGGAGAAATGTTATACCAAGCCAAAGCGATCGCTCCTTGACGAGTTTGCCGACGTCAGTTAAATTATTTTGTGCCTGGAGTAAAACTGCAGGGGCAAAAAACAGGGAAAAGCAGAGTAGGGTGGGCTGTGCCCACCCTACAGGTGCGAGGGTTCGAACTCGTTGAAACCCGCGATCGCCCAACGCGAACTGAAACCCCAAATCAAAATTACAAAAAATCTAACGTTCCATTATAACTTCTTTTCTGCCCCTGGGAAATCCTTCAAAACGGTTGTCCGCCACCGGTCCAGTTAAAGTCGTTAATCGACAGACTCAGAGAGCCTTCTCGGCGTTCGGGATTGTAATTCACCCGAATCCCGTAGGTGCGGCGGCTGTATTCTAAGGTCAAATCCGTACTGATTCGTTCCCCGGTATCCAAATTGAAGGAAGTTTGCACCCCGGCGCGAAACGGTCCGTACAGTTGCTGGGTCAATCCTGCAGATAGCACTTTAGAATCGGCAATGCGGTCGAAAATAAAGGGCGATTCCCCTTTAAACCACACCCGCGACAAACTCAAGTTAAATCCAGTATAGTCCAACCAGCGGCGCGCAAAGTGGCCAAATTGACCTTGAATCCCGATCGAACCGGTGAGGGAATTTTGGATATCGTCGGAGGTATAGGCGGTAGCCACCCCTGTCAGCCCTCCGAAAATGCGGATGTAGGGAGTCACCGGGGCGGGGGTATAGCGCAATCCTTGGGTGCGGGTACGGGGCAATTCTTCCCCTTTCCACAGCACTAAACTTTTGGAAACGGCGGCGCTGGCTTGATAGCGCCCTAGCTGAATTCGGTTATTTTCCCGCACCGGTTCGAGCAATTCCAGGCGATCGCTGTCGGCGGTGATATGCTGGGCGCTGGCTTGATAGCTGAGGTTGATTCCCGTCTTCCACAGGGAAATCACGGGCGACGCAATCACCATCCCCACGTTTTGATGCACGGTTTGATAGCCCAACGACCCATTAAACAAGCGATCGCGATAGGAATATTCCCCAGTCACCACATGGTTCGCCACGCCCTGACGCAACCGCAAACTTGCCCGCAAGTTCTCTTCCCCATCGTTAAAATCTAAATTGGTCAGTTCCGCCGATCCCTCAACAAAAGTCCTCGGGCCGGGATAGGCTTCCAAGTCAGCTTTCACCCCCCACAGTCGCCCTAAATTGCCGGTGCCTTCTTCTAAGGACCGTTGCAGGTAAAATTGGGGGAGAATTCTCAATTGCACGGGATCGTTGCCCGAATTTGGGGGTACCCAGGTGGTTTCGGCATAAATCCCACCGCGATCGTTGCGATCGTATCCAAAGCGAATCAATGACGGATCGCGATCGCGGCGATCGATTAAAAACCGCTCTTTCAATAACGGAATCGACAGGAAATCGTCAAACACCAACCGGGGACGGGTGGCGACGATTTCATCCTGCTGCGGGGATAATTGGCGAAAGGTGACGCGATCGGCGCGAATCTCTAACTCGGGGGGGGAAAAGGGGTCGTTCGTCAGTCGCACGTTGCGGCCCTCCCACCCTTGGGAACTGAAGTTGAGGCGATCGGATTCAAACCGCACCCGGTTAATCGTGCCGGCGGTTTGCGGGACGTTCACTCCCCCGCCCACACCGGCACCGATGGAAATTGCCCCGGTGGGTCGGATTCTGTTCGGCGGTTCCCCGGCGCGCAGGCGATCGACCAAATTCTGTTGCTGTAGTGCCCTGGGGCTAACATCCGTGGGCAAGGTCGGGCCAAAATCTTGGCCGGTGGTGGGTACAAAAATATCCCCGCGCGCGCGATCCATGCCGCCGCGATTTTGCACCATATCGTATTCTAGGCGATCGCCTTGCAGCACTTGTTGCCCTTTGGCATACACTACGTCGCCTTGTGCTACCGCGATCTGGGTCTCGAGGTTGACTTGCAGTTGTTCGGCATCTAACAGCGCCCCGCGCGCCCGCATTTGCGCGTTTCCTTCGGCGGTGGCAATTTGTCGCTGGCGATCGAATTCTTGCCGATCGGCTTTCAATTCAATCGTCTGTGCAGGGGCGATCGCCGTTTCTTCGGCGGCGCTTTCTTCCTCGGCGCTAGCAACTTGTTCGTCTCTGTCTTTCCCCGCCTCTGCTGCACTCTGCGGCGATTCTCTCTCCCGGGGGCTTTCTCGAGCCGTGGTGGCCCGCCTCTCGGGATACACATCCCGGGTTTCTCCCTTCGCCACAATCCTCGGGGAGGCGGTAGTGGCGGGGGTGGGGGCGAGTTCTTTCCCCTGGTTGAGCATCCACTCAACCCCGGTTGAGAGTAAGGGGCTGACAAATGTGGGGTTTTCTGCTTCGCGGTTGGCTTCCACCGGGGAGGATTTGGTGGCGGTGATGTCTTCCCCCCGGCTGAACATCCAATCGAGACCAATGTTTAATGTGGTGGTAAATTCCTGGTTTTCTGTGTCTGCGTCTCGCAGGGCATCTTCGGTGGAGGATGGCTCTAATTCGGGCAACTGTTTCGATGCGGCTTTCTCCCGGTGGCGATCGCCCTGCGGCGAGGGGACTGCTTCTGCTGTGCTTCTCTCGGGGGCTGCAGATTTCACCGGTTTGAGGGGCGAACTCACCTCCATCGGCGGACCGAGCAATGCGGCGTTGCTGGATGCCTGGGAAAACTCCGGCCCAAGGGTTTCGGTCTCCAGAGGGGGATTGACTTTGGCCAATTCAGGGGCGATCGCCTCAGCCTCCTGAGACTGGGACGATTCGTAATTCACGATCGCAGGGGGTTCGGGTGGCGTAACCGGATAATCCATAGTTCTGTTAACGTTCTCAATAACCCACAAACCAGACGCCACCCCTGCACGGCGCGTTCGCAACAAGGGGCGACCCTATGAGCCGCCCCTACCATGACTTGCAAGGTGTTCGCCTTGCTTATTCTAAATCGCGCCGTTTGGGGTTGCGTGCCGGGTCTCCGTTTAAAAATCCAAGGATGAATAAGGAAACGAAGAAGCCAACAACGAGATAAACAACGATTTTGAGGGTCAGCATAGAGATAACTCCAGTGTTTGGAAAAGCTGCAATAGTGTTAAACTAAGTAATTCTGTCACCAAAACTACTCGTCTTCAGAACCGGACTTGAGACTTTCACCTCATCCGGGGACTCAACAATTTGGCCTTTGTCATAGGTACCGAGGCTACCATCAC
>NZ_JAJENT010000525.1:0-4348 GCF_035615515.1 Phormidium sp. CCY1219 | reverse complement strand
TTAGGCTGGTCAGGTGGTTAGAAGTACAAGCCCCTGGCTTTAGACATGGGGTTGGTTTCTACGGAGTCCCTGACAGATTGAGCCAAGGATGCAAATGTCTGAAAGCTTTGATTTTTGGGGGTGCGAGGCACAGCGATCGCCCTGACGTTTCTGTTAATTTCCGTTCTTTCCCAAATTTATTGAGCCAATAAATGCGAAACCGGCGCGATGAAAACCATTGGCCAAAACGTTAGCATATTTGTAGAGACGCGATATCTCGCGTCTCTGTGTGTTCCAGGAAATCCCTGGGCTAAGTGGTGTACTCGGCGTTAATCTTCACGTAGTCATAACTGAGGTCGCATCCCCAAGCTATCCCCGTACCGGGTCCATTGCCGATGCTGACTGACACGAGCACCGTATCGGATTTCAAATACTCACCGGCGGCGGCGGCTTTCAGGTACGCGGAGGCGGCGTCGCGGTCGAATTCCAGGGGTTGGCCTTTTTCCATGAGCAAGAAATCCCCCAGTTTCACCTGCAAATCATCCTGGTCGAAAAGGACTCCCGCCCGTCCGGCGGCGGCAGCAATCCGCCCCCAGTTGGGGTCGCGACCGAAGATAGCGGATTTCACCAGAGAAGAGCCGACGATGGTTTTGGCGATTTTGCGTCCAGCGGCGTCATCGGGTGCGCCGGTGACTTGTACTTCGATCAGACAGGTTGCGCCTTCGCCATCGCGCGCGATCGCCTTGGCGAGGTGCTGACAAACCGCTGTGAGCATTCCCTCTAATTTTTCGGCTTCCGGTCCGCTATGGGTAATCGTCGGCGTCCGAGATTGGCCATTTGCCAGGGCGATTAAGGTATCGTTGGTACTGGTATCGCCATCGACGGTAATTTGATTAAAACTGCGATCGGCGGCGCGTTTGACCATTTCCTGCCACAGATGGGACGAGACCATCGCATCGCAGGTGACGAATGCCAGCATGGTGGCCATATTCGGATGAATCATCCCCGACCCTTTGGCAATCCCGCCCATTCGCACGGGACGCCCGTCAATGGTGGTTTCTAAGGCGATGGATTTCGGGACTAAATCCGTGGTGCAGATGGCTTGGGCGGCGTCATCGCCACCCCTGGGAGTTGCCGCCGCCACCAGGTTGGGAATGCCTTGGCGCAGGGCATCCATGCGAATGCGCTGTCCGATCACTCCGGTGGAGGCGAGCAAGATGGAACTGGGGGGAATGGCCAGTTCTCGCCCCAGGAGTTCGGCACTTTCGATCGCATCTGCCCAACCTTTGGCACCGGTGGCGGCATTGGCTTGTCCGGAATTGCATAAAATGGCGCGGGTGCTGGCTTTTTCTTCCAGGCGTTGGCGACAGTAATCTACGCAGGCGGCGCGGACTTGGGAGATGGTGAAGACTCCGGCGGCGATCGCTTCTACGTCTGACAAAATCAAGGCTAAATCTGCTGCCCCCGATGGCTTCAATCCGGCGGCGATCCCGGCGGCGCGATATCCCAAAGGCGCGCTTACCCCGCCGCTAATTTCTTTCCACTGTGCCATACTTGTTTCCTTCCTCTTGTGGCGTATTCGAGAGCGGATTATAACAATTTGGCATCCCGCTAATGTTGCCCGAGTCACAACCTGAAAAAAAAAGGAGAGTCACTCGCGGCACTCTCCCTACGATCTGGGTGCATCTCCATAGCACACTATAGTAATTACGGGATGAGGGGTAAAACCCTTTATTTTCTGGCCGTATCCGAGGGAAATTGAGAGATTTTGTGTTGCTACGTACTCATGCAAAAATAATTGCAGATGGTCGGGTGGGCAAAGCCACTCAAGAGAGGTGCCGATCGCGTATCTGTGCTAGAACTGCCCACCCTACAAACGCGATGCAGATCCACCGCCTCTAATTGCACGGGAGTGACGAGACAAAACACGCAAGTGGGCCATTATTTAAGAGCGACGTTGCAGCATGATTAAACGCAACACAAGAATAATGGCGAGCACCCCGGCGACGAGCATGCCCAGTGGGAAGCGTCACCATCGCCAACCAGTGAACCACAGTCATACTGGTGAAAAACTCTGCCATTTGTGGACTGGGACAATTATTTTCCACGCCGCCGCCATTGCACCCGAATAACCCAGCCAACCCGGCACCGGCAAAGGTTATCAAAAAGGGAGAAATTGCGTACAAAAGAACAACACCGATTAAAATGGTGATTGTTTTGGGGGAGAGTAACCAGGAAATAAATTTTGCCATTTTTATTAAACCCCATTGCGTGGTAAAATTGTGGCATGGGTTCGCGATTTCACCGCCGATGAAGCGAGAAAACTTCCCTCATAACTGAGATAAAATCCGGTGGTCAAACGTCGGGTTTAAATGAGCGCGTTTGGTGCGGACTTCTTGGGCGAACCCCACCCTAACCCCGGCGGGTTTTTATCGTTTCCGTAAGGTTTCAACCAACGTAGAGACGCGGTTAGGCGTCTCTACAGCCCCGAGAATGGATTGTCCGCCGATTATTATCGGCTGATTGAATCCGGTACATTCTGGTGAGTATTTAACCGACTTCAGGGATGAAACTGTGGTTTGAACCGAGGTTCTGTTCGTTCCCTAAGAGTCGGGAAAATTACCCGTTCAATTTTTGTTCGAGAAGTTTGTTGGTCAGTTTTGGATCGGCGCGTCCGTTGGTGAGTTTCATCACTTGACCGACAAAGAAGCCTTTGAGTTTGGTTTTCCCGTTGCGGTACTGTTCGAGTTGCTTGGGATTGGCGGCGATCGCTTCATCCAAAATCTTTTCGAGTTCGGCGGTATCGGAAATTTGAATCAATCCTTTGCCCTCGACGAATTCTTTTGGAGAACCGCCGTTGGCGAGCAATTCGGGCAGCACTTCTTTGGCGATTTTGCCGCTGATGGTGCCTTCTTGAATCAAAGAGATGAGTTCTCCTAACTGGGAGGGGGTGAGGGCGATGTCGGTGATGTCGAGTTTTTCGGTTTTCAAATAGGCGGTGATATCACCTTGAATCCAGTTAGCCGCTTGTTTGGTATCCGCACCGGCTTGCACTGTGGCTTCGAAATATTCCGCCACCGGGCGTTCGTCGGTGAGGACCCGGGCATCATAGGCGGATAAACCGAGGTCGCTTTCATAGCGATGTCGTTTGGCGGCGGGGAGTTCTGGGAGTTCGGCTTTCCAGGTTTCGAGTTGGGAGACGGAGACTTCAATCGGCCCTAAATCCGGTTCGGGGAAGTAGCGATAGTCGCTCGAACCTTCTTTGGTTCGCATACTAATGGTGCGTTGGCTTCCTTCTTCCCAGAGTCTGGTTTCTTGCACGATCGCCTCCCCAGTTTCGATCGCTTCGATTTGGCGTTCGATTTCGTAGTCGATCGCCCGTTGGATGGCGCTAAACGAGTTCATGTTTTTAATCTCGACTTTCACGCCAAATTCCGCTTGTCCCACGGGGCGCACGGAGATGTTCACATCGCAGCGCAGGGAACCTTCTTGCATGTTGCCATCGCTGACCCCGAGATAGCGCAGGATCCGGCGCAGTTCTTGGGCGTATTCTGCCGCTTCTTGACCCGATCGCAGGTCCGGTTCGCTGACGATTTCCACCAGGGGAATGCCGGTGCGGTTGTAGTCTACTAGGGAATAGGCGCTACCGGCGAGGCGATCGCTGCCCGCGTGAACCAGTTTGCCTGCATCTTCTTCCATATGCAGGCGAGTGATGCCAATTTTTTTGCGACTTGCGTTCCCATCGTCATCTACCAGTTCGATTTCGAGCCAACCATTAGTGGCGATCGGCAAATCGTACTGAGAAATTTGATAATTTTTCGGTAAGTCGGGATAAAAATACTGCTTGCGGTCGAATTTACTATAAGGCGCGATGTCACAGTTGAGCGCCAGTGCTGCTTTTACCGCATATTCGAGCACCTTTTCGTTGAGGACCGGCAACACACCGGGCAACCCCATGCATACCGGATCGATATTGGTATTGGGGGGGGCACCAAATTCGGTGGAGGAACTGGAGAAAATTTTGGTTTGGGTACTGAGCTGACAGTGGGTTTCTAACCCAATAATCGCTTCGTATTGTGTTTTTGCAGGTGCAGCTATGGTCATAAGTGTCTGAAATCCTCGCGTTTGAACCCCTATTATTGTATTTCAATGCCGAACAGGGATGAGAACCGACTCTTTCTTTGTATTTGGCGTCCCTACCCCCGGCGATGCAAGATGTTAAACTAAGCAATTCCGTCACCAGAACTACTCGTCTTCAGAACCGGACTTGAGACTTTCACCTCATCCGGGGACTCAACAACTTGGCCTTTATCATAGGTACCAAGGCTACCATCGCTGGCAGTTTTTACATCATGGCAATGTCTGTGAA